>NZ_CP027707.1:5100625-5401250 GCF_003850345.1 Pseudomonas chlororaphis subsp. piscium | reverse complement strand
CGAGCGCGAGCCTTCGTGCAAGGCCTCGAAGAATTCTTCCGGCAGGGCCAGGTGGGTCTGCATCCAGCGTTCGCAGGCGGCATGCGCCAGGTTCAGGTGCAGCCAGAGAAACTCCCCACCATCGTCCGGCTGTTGCAGGGCTTGCAGGGCCTTGGCCGAATCCAGTTCGCGCCCCCGCTCGCCGGGGCGAAACGCAAAGCCGTAGAGCAGGCCGAACAGATCCGAATCGCGATGGGCATGGTCGATGCTGTGGTTCATGGAGTCTCGCAGGAGGGAAGGCACCTGTAGGCGGTTTTACAGGTTCACTTGAGCCCGATCATCGCAAGCCGTCATGACGATTTTGTGACGGTTTGAAGTGCAATATCCGGCGCTTATAACCGGCTGTCGGAGGCCCTCAAGAAAGCCTCTTTCAGGCCGATCACGCATACAACGACTGCGCGACCGGCTTGCCCCGATTCGCCTGACAGGGATGTTCGCACGCTACCCATGCCCGCCTCGGGCGTGCTCTATCCCTGTTGAGAGATCTCATTCGATGTCCTTGCAAAAATCCCTGAGAGCGCAAGTTCTGGCTTTGTTGAGCGGCAGTCTGCTGGCGATGCTGTTGATCGCGCTGGCGTGTTTCCACTTCCTGTCCAATGGCGTGCAAGGTTATCGCGACTTGATCGAGGGGCCGCTGCGCACCTCGCAGTTGATTGATGAAGCCAACCTGCAATTCAAGGTCCAGGTGCAGGAATGGAAGAACGTGTTGCTGCGTGGCAAGCAGAGCGCCGACCTGAACAAGTACTGGCAGCAGTTCGAGGATCGCCAGCGCGATGTGCAGGGCATTCTGGGCCAGCTGGCGGCGGAGTCGGGTATAGACGCGACCCTCAAGGGCCGCATCGAGCGCCTGCGTGAAGAGCATCGGGTGCTGGGCACGGCCTACCAGAAAGGCCGCGATGCCTTTGTCGCCGCCGGTGCCGACCCGGCCGCCGGCGACGCCGCGGTCAAGGGCGTGGACCGCACCGCCAGCGAGCAGATGAGCGAACTGGTGAGCGAGCTGCGCAAGCAGGGCAGCGAGCAGTCGCGGGACATCAGCGCCGGTGCCCAGCGCACGGTGTGGATCGGCCTGCTGGTGATGCTGGCCTCGGGTTTGCTGATCGGCCTGCTGAGCCTGTGGCTGGTCAACCGCAGCCTGGTGGAGCCGATCCGCCAGTTGATCGACTACGTGGCGCAACTCAGCCGTGGGCGGATTGCCGAACCCGTGGCCAGCAGCCGTCAGGACGAGTTGGGCAAGCTGGCGGTGGCCGCCAACACCTTGCGTGATTTCCTCGCCGAAACCTTCAGCCGCCTGCAGCGCAGCGGGTCCGACCTGGACAGCGCCAGCGGCGAGCTGAATGCCATTGCCACCCTGATGTCCCAGGGCACCAACGACCAGTTCAACCGCACCGACCAGGTCGCCACGGCGATGAACGAAATGTCCGCCACCGCCCAGGAAGTGGCGCGTCATGCGGCGGATGCGGCGCGGGCCGCCGATGACGCCGACCAGTCGGCCCAGCAGGGCGAGCAGGTGATGCAGGGCACCATCCACACCATCACCCTGATGCGCGGTGAAATCGCCAACACCGCCGAGGTGATCCGCCGTCTGGAAGCCGACAGCGGGCGTATCGGCAAGGTCCTGGAAGTGATCCGCGGCATCGCCGAGCAGACCAACCTGCTGGCGCTCAACGCGGCCATCGAGGCGGCGCGGGCCGGCGAGGCCGGGCGTGGTTTTGCCGTGGTCGCCGACGAGGTACGCAGCCTGGCGCAGCGCACCGCGGCATCGATCATCGAGATCAACCAGATTATCCAGACCGTGCAGACCGGCGCGCTGGACGCCGCCCATGCGATCGAGAGTGGCCAGGCGCGCAGTGATGCGAGTGTCGAGCAGGTGACCCAGGCCGGCGCCATGCTGGAGCGGATCACCGAGGCGGTCGAGGCGATCCGCGACATGAACCGGCAGATCGCCACGGCGGCGGAAGAGCAGACCTCGGTGGCCGAGGACATCTCGCGCAACCTGACCGAGATCACCTCGATCGCCAGCACCAACCTGGATAACGTGCAGCGCACCGAGCGCGCCAGCCAGAACCTGCACGAGCTGTCGGGGCAGTTGAACGAGGTGACGGCACGCTTGAGTGCCTGATGCGCCAGAGCGCCAGAGCATGAAAAAAGCCGCGTGGCCTTTCGGTCACGCGGCTTTTTTGTTCTGGAGAATTACTTGTCTTGCTTGTTGCTCAGGACCTTGCCGGTCTTGGCATCCAGATTGACGTCCCACTCGATGCCCTTGGCGTCGCGCAGCTCCACTTGGTAGACGTACGCGCCGGCCGCGGTCTGTTCCAGTTCGGTGTCGGTGATGTTGGCGGCGGTGGTGCCAGGGTGCTCGGCCAGTGCTGCCTGGTTGAGTTTTTCCAGGTCCATGATGGTGCCGGCCTTGAGCAGGCCCGGGATCAGGTCCGGGCGCACGTCGGCCTGGGCCAGGCCTGCGGTCAGGGTCAGGGCGGTAGCGGCGAACAGGGCAGTCAACGTTTTCATAGCATCTTTCCTTGGGGTGATTCGTTTTGAGTGGGCTCAGATTAGCCGGCGCAACTTAATTCACCCTTAATTCAGCTCAAGCTTTGCGCCGTTTGTTCAATTCCAGTGGCCCTCGGGTATTTCAAGCTGTGCTCTCGAACAGGAGAGGCAGTGATGAAAGCAATGATCAAAGGCTTGTACGGTCCCGCGTTTTTCGCCGGTTTCATCGGCGCTGGCGTGTGGGTGATAGGCACGCCGGGGCTGGCCCCGGGCTGGTTGCTGCTGGTGTTCGCCGGGGCGCTCGGGGTGTCCTTCCTGGCGGAGTGGTGGTTGCCCTATGAGGTGGACTGGAACCGCCCGCAGCAGGATCGCCTGCGTGACGTGCTGCACGCGCTGGTCAATGAAAGCCTGAACGCCCTGGGGTTGCTGCTGTTGCCGGGGCTGGTGAGCCTGCTGGCGTTCGATGGCTTGTGGCCGCGTGGCTGGTCGTTGTGGGCGCAGTTGGCGCTGGCGATTGTCGTCGCCGACTGCGGCCTGACCCTGGCGCATTACTTCAGCCACCGGCTGTCCTGGCTGTGGCGCCTGCACGCGGTGCATCACAGCGTGCAGCGCTTGTATGGCTTCAATGGCTTGATGAAGCACCCGCTGCATCAGTTGCTGGAAGCCAGCGCCGGGTTGTTGCCGCTGCTGTTCTTGGGGATCCCGTTGCCGGTGGCGCAACTGCTGGCGTTTGCCATCGCCATCCAGTTGCTGTTGCAGCACTCCAATGTCGACATGCGCCCCGGTCCCCTGGGCTGGGTGTTTGCCTGGGCGCCGATGCACCGTTTTCACCACATGAAGTACGGCACCGCCGGCAATGTGAATTTCGGCCTGTTCTTCAATGTCTGGGACTGGCTGCTGGGC
Organism: Pseudomonas chlororaphis subsp. piscium; assembly: GCF_003850345.1. Classification (NCBI taxonomy): domain Bacteria; kingdom Pseudomonadati; phylum Pseudomonadota; class Gammaproteobacteria; order Pseudomonadales; family Pseudomonadaceae; genus Pseudomonas; species Pseudomonas chlororaphis. The sequence goes on along the minus strand of NZ_CP027707.1, from coordinate 5,397,821 downwards.
ACGGCGTTTTATTCCTCGGCCTACCCGATTCACCAGGGCGACCTGGGCATCGGCAGCCAGCCGGATTATCCCAAGGCGTATTGGCGACAGTTGCTGGCCCCCTTCAGCAGGCAAGCCGTGCATGAGGAACCGCTGGTGCCTTTGCCGTTGCGGCGTTGAGTCAGTCCAGCAGGCGCAGTTCGATGTGTTGCAGGGCCTGGCGCGCGGTGACGCCGAACAGGGTTTTCAGGGTGCGGGAGAAGTGTGCTGAATCGGCAAACCCGGCGCCATGAGCCGCCTCGGTGATGGCCTGGCCCGCCAGCACCAGGCCCATCGCCAGGCGCAGGCGCCGCCACAGCACCAGGCGTCGCACCGGCAAGCCGAGCTGGCCACTGAACAGCCGTTCGAGCTGGCTCAGGGACAGGTGCGCATGGGCCGCTAGGGCACTGGCCGAGACCTTGCCGGTCAATTGCCGGTCGAGGGCGGCCAGGGCCTTTTCGAGCCTTCGGTCCTGGAGGATTCGACGCGGGCAACGCTGCAGCGCTTCGGTCAGCGCCGGCAGCGTCAGCTCGACACCCAGCAGGCTGTCTTGCAGGGCCTGGGCGTCAATCGTCAGCGGTTCGGCGTAGAGGGTGAACAGGGTCCCGGGCGCGTCGAGGATGGCATGCCGTTGCATGGCCGGGATAAACACGTGGCGGGCGGTGCGGGGCTGGCCATCGAGGCTGACGGTGACCGGTGCAGCGGGGGCGAGGATCAGTTGATGGGCGTAGTGAGCGTGGGGCAGGGTGCGCCCCAGCTCGCCCTGGATCAGTCCGTAGTCACGCCCGAGCCACAGCTGGCCTGTCCACTCGGGCGTGCGCACAGCGACCGGCTCAGTAGCCGTTGGCCTCGAGCAGCTGGCTCACGCTGCCGCTGGCCGGACGCTTGACGTACTTGAGCAGCTCCGAGGCGCGGTTGGTGAAGATACCGTCGACACCGGAGTCCAGGACCTTCTTGAAGTCCACCGGCTCGTCGATGGTGTAGACGTGCACCAGCAGGCCCTGGTCGTGGGTGAACTGGTTCATCCAGGGTTGCACCAGGTCGAAGTAGCTCTGGGCGCCGCCATTGGTCAGTGCCGCCGACGGACCGGTGCCGATGGCGCCCTGGGCCTTGGCGTAGCTGACCCACTGTTCGAACTCGGCCTTGTCCTTGGGTTCCTGCTTGGCGTAGTAGGCCGCCTTGTCTTTCTCGCCGCTGTTGGCGAAGGTCAGGTCAGACTTGGGCTGCATGCCACCTTCACCGATCCACAGCAGGAGGATCTTCGGCACCTTGGGCATTTCTTTCTGCAGCAGTTCCAGGCTGCTCTTCTCGAAGGTCTGCAACACCACCTTGCCTTTGCCCTGGCCTACCGCCAGGTCGCTTTTTGCCAGCTTGGAGCCGGCCGGGCTGAGCCAGCCGCGATCCTGGAGTTTTTCCTTGAGGTCGTGCTCGATACCGGGGAACTGCTTGGGCTCCTTGGTCTCGATGTACAGGCCGGGCTTGTGCTGCGGGTTGCTCTGGGCAATGTCGATGATTTCGTCGAGGGTCAGGATCTTCAGGCCGACGTAGCTCGCACGGGCGCGGTCGGGGTAGGCCTGGTTGAACCAGCTGCCGGCGTCGAGGGTTTTCAGTTCGGCCATGGTGAAGGCGTTGGCCGGGCTGTCCTTGCGCTCGGGAAACTTGCTGGCGACGTCAGTGGTGCGCTGCAGGTTGTTGTCATGCAGGGCGAACAGCACGCCGTCCTTGCTGCGTTGCAGGTCCATTTCCAGGTAGTCGGCGCCCAGGTCGCGGGCCAGCTTGTAGGCGGCGGCGGTGGACTCCGGCGCATCGAAGGACGCGCCCCGGTGAGCGATCACCGCGGGGTGTGGAATGCCTTGGCTGACAGCCAGTGCGGTGGGGCTTGGGCTGGCGGCCTGTGCCTGGCCCAGGCCAAGCATCAGGCTCAGCATCAGGGCGCTTTTGGTGAAGGTGGCAGGCATGGTCGAGGTCCTTTCGTGGAGGGCGGTTTTCAAAGGACTACCTTTTAACAATTGAATGGCCGTTGTGCTATCGCGAAACCGACATAAATCTGCACCTGCGGCAAATTTTCCGACGCTTTTGTGGGGTGCTTTGCAGTAGGCTTGCGCCCTGAAGTTTCCCCGTCAGAGGGAAACCCGAGATTTCCACTCTTGCCTGGCGTGTAAACCATCGATCACCTGTCCTTCGGGACGCTCAGTGAGGTTTACCATGCGCATCACATCCGAACTCATCTGCCAGGCCGCCGACCAGCTCAAGGGTTTTGTCGGTTTCAACCGCAAGAGCGGCCAGCACATCGTGCGCTTCAGCGAAGATTCCTTCGGCATGGACGTCGCCGACGACGCCATCACCCCCGCCAGCGAATTCGTCTGGGCCACCGCCGAGGGCCAGGTCATGGTGCTCAAGCGCGAGCTGATCCAGTTGCTGCTGGAGCAGAACATCGACGAGCGCATCAACATCAGCGAACCCTTGCGTGTGTACATGCGCCGCACCGACCTGCCGGAGATTTCGGCGGTGCGCAATCGGGTGCCGGCGGCGCAATAGTCCAGGCGTCACGCTTGGCTGGGCCGAGGTCATCGCGGGCGGGCTCGCGATGAGGTATCAGCGTTCGAACAGGTAGGCGCGTTCGACCTTGCACACCCGGGTATGACAGGCCGCGTACCAGTCGCTGCGCCCGCGTTCGCGGGCGATGCGGTGTTCGGCATGCTGCTTCCAGGCGAGGATCGAGGCCTGGTCCTGCCAGTAGGAGACGGTGATGCCGAAGCCCTCCTCGTTGCGCGCGAACTCCATGCCGAGAAATCCCGGCTGCTGCTGCGCCAGTTCGACCATGCGTTCGGCGGTCTGCTCGTAGGCCGGGTCCGGTTCGCGGCGCTGGGCGCTGAAAATCACCGCGTAATAGGGCGCCTCGGGTGTGCGGGCGATCATGGGTGACGCTCCAGGCAAGCGGCGAGCAGGGCGCTGACCAGGGGCGGCACGACGCCTTTGAGCGCCGCCCGTTCCGGCTGGAACAGGGTGGCGACAAAAAACCTATGGTCGCTGAGCTCCACCGCCCGCAGGTCGCCGGCCAAGTCGTAGCCGCTGGGGCGCAGGTTGTGCTGGAGCAATTGCGCCGCGAACTCCGGGTTGACCCCGTAGCGACAGCGATAACCCTCGCTGATCTGGAGCTCGCCATAGGCTTCGGCGATGCGACTGCCTTCGCACAGGTGAATGCTGTCGGTGGCCTCCACCAAGGCGCAGGTCAACGGCGTGAGCAAGGCGCGTGCTGCTTCGGGATGGGTTTCGCCGTGTTCGGCATCGGCCCAGCCCAGGACGTTGCGCGCGTATTCCAGCACCGCATGCTGAAAACCGCCGCAGGTGCCGAGGAAGGGCCGCTGCTGTTCGCGGGCAAAACGGATCGCCCGCAAGGCACCGTCCATCGAGCGGTAGGGGCTGGCGGGCACACACCAGATGCCGTCGACCTCTTGCAGTGGCTCGTCGCAGGTCAGGCTGTCGGTGGTCATCCAGCGGTAGTGCACCTTGAGGCCGGTTTCCTCGGCGGCCATTTCCAGGGCCCGGGGAATGGCTTGGTGCGCGGTGACCTGAGGGTCGTAGTCGCCTACCAGGGCGATGTGCAGGATGGGTGGACGTGCGATGTGCGGCATGGACTACTCCCGGTATGGCCAGCGCTTGTGGGTGGCTGGCAGTCACTATAGATTGGCGTTCACGCATTCAATATTGGCATTTACCCAAGTGAACAATGCAGCTACGCACTATCGGCTCGACTACCCCGACCTGTCGCTGATCCTCGCCCTGGTGCGTGGCGGCTCCCTGGCCCGCGCGGCGGCGTTGCTGAAGGTGGATGTATCGACGGTGTTCCGCGCTGTGCGTCGCCTCGAGGCCGCGCTGGGCCAGCAGCTGTTCGACAAGAGCCGCGCCGGCTACCTGCCCACCGGCCTGGCCCGCACCCTGGCCGAGCAGGCCGAACGCGCCGAACAGGCGCTGGAAGCGGCACGGGTCGGGGTGGAGCAGGGCGGCGCGGTGGTCAGCGGCACGGTGCGCCTGACCTGTACCGATTCGGTGTTGCAGGGCTTGCTGTTGCCGGCGCTGGGGCAATTCATGCCGCGCTATCCGGCACTGGCCTTGGAGCTCAGCACCTCGAATGATTTCGCCAACCTCAGCCGGCGCGACGCCGACCTGGCCCTGCGCCTGACCCGCACACCGCCCGAGCACCTTGTAGGTCGGCAGTTGCGGGCGGTGTCCTACCGGGTCTGTGCCAGCCCGAGCTATCGGCAGTCGGTCGGGTCGACGGATCTGGCTGGGCTGACCTGGATCGCCCCGGACGATTTCCTCCCGGACCACGCCACGGTGGCCTGGCGTCGGCAGGCATTGCCGGGCGTGGTGCCGGGCTATCGCTGCAACAGCATGCTGGCGGTCAGCGAACTGGTGAAGGCCGGGCTGGGTGTGGCGGTGTTGCCGGATTTCCTGCTCGACGACACGACGGCCCTGCAACCCCTGAGCGACCCGCTGCCGGGGTGCGACACCGCGCTCTGGCTGTTGACCCGGGCCGACTGCCGGGCGCTGCGCGCGGTGGTGACGCTGTTCGACGAGTTGAGCCAGCGCCTGCGCGCGCCGCGGTGAGTCATGCCTGGGGCGGGCCCTTGTGCAGGACGTGCTGATGCATTTCCGAGGTCAGGCTCTCGATGCGTTCGGTCAGCTGTTTGGTCATCTCGGTCAGGCGGGTGTTCTGCTCCAGCAGTTCGAGCAGTTGCGCGGAGTGTTGCGCGGCTTGCGCCTGACGTTCGCTGTTGGCGATAGCGATGGCTTCGCGGTGCTGGGCATCGGCCTCGGTCTGGGCTTTGTCGCGCGCGGCCTGGCGGGTCTGGGCCAGCAGGATCAGCGGCGCGGCATAGGCCGATTGCAGGCTGAAGGCCAGGTTGAGGAGGATGAAGGGGTAAACGTCGAAGTGTGTCACACCGCTCAGGTTGAGCCCGACCCAGACCAGCACGATCAGGGTTTGCGCGCCGAGAAAGGTCGGTGTGCCGAAAAAACGGGCGAAGGCTTCGGCCTTCAGGGCAAAGCTGTCGGTGCCGAAGGTCGGGGCCAGATGGGCATGGGGACGGTGAAAACGCAGGTGGTCGACGGGGGCGGCTGAGGCTGTTTCGGATGGGTTCGGGTTCATGGCGGGCTCGGGGCGATGGGACTGCCGGTCACTATAGCCCGTTGCCCGACGCCTTCCCTGGCGTCGATGTCGTTGATTCAGAACGGCTGGTTCAGAGCGTGGCGCGTTCGTTGGCGAACATGCTCACCGCCTGTACCGCCTCGCTGGCACCGTCACGAATCTGCAGGATCACCGTGCCGGCCTGGTCCGCCAGGTCCACGCCCTTGGCCGCCCGGTCCCGGGTGCCGTCCATGCTTTTGATGGCCTGCTGGGTTTCGTGCTGGATCATGTCGATCATCCCCGAGATTTCCGCGGTCGAGCCGCTGGTACGGGCGGCCAGTTGCCGGACTTCGTCGGCGACCACGGCAAAACCGCGGCCCTGTTCGCCGGCGCGGGCGGCTTCGATCGCGGCATTGAGCGCCAGCAGGTTGGTCTGCTCGGCGATCGCGCGGATGGTGTTGACGATGGCGGTGATCTGCTCGGAACGCTCGCCGAGCTTGGCGATCAGGGTCGAGGAGTCTTCGATGTTGGCGGCGATCTGGCGCATCTCGCTGGCCGCCTGCTGGATCACCGCGGTGCCCTGTTCGGCGACTTGCCGGGTTTCCACCGAGATGTGGTAGGCCTGGGTCGCGCTCTGGGCGTCCTGGGCGTGTTTTTCCACCATCGCGGTCACGTCGGAGGCGAACTTCACCACCTTGCACAGGCGTCCGGCGGCGTCGTACACCGGGTTGTAGTTGGCCTCCAGCCACAGCGATTGCCCGCGTTTGTCGACACGCTCGAACTGCCCGCTGAAGAACTCGCCCTGGTTCAGGCGCCGCCAGAAATCCTGGTAGGCGCTGCTGTTGGCCAGCTCGGGCTTGCAGAAGATCCGGTGATGCTTGCCCTTGAGTTCGGCGAGGCTGTAGCCGAGGCGATCGAGGAAGTTCTGGTTGGCCGTGATGACGCTGCCGTCGAGGTTGAACTCGATCACCGCCATGGCGCGGTCGATGGCGTGCAGCTTGCCCCTGGACTCGCTTTCCTGCTGGATTTTCTCGGTGACGTCGAGGGCGTACTTGACCACCTTGCAGACCTTGCCGTCGGCATCCCTGATCGGGTTGTAGCTGGCCTCCAGCCACACCGGCTGGCCTTGGGCATTGATCCGTTCGAAGGTTCCCGATTCGAACTGGCCATTTTTCAGGCGCGTCCAGAGTTCGCGGTATTGATTGCCGCGGGCGAACTCGGCGTTGCAGAACTGGCGATGGGGTTGGCCGATGACCTGCTCAGCGCGATAGCCCATGGTCTTGAGGAAGTTGTCGTTGGCCCGCAGGACAGTGCCTTCCAGGTCGAACTCGATCACCGCCATCGAACGGTCGATGGCCTCGAGCAGGCTGGCTTGCTGGGCGATGGTGTGGTGCAAGGCGTCGATGGTTTTGTTATGGCGATTGAATAGCATGATGGCTGGTGCTCAGTGGGAAAAACCTGGAGTCAGTCCCTGTTGTCTGCGCCTGCATGCCGAAAGCCCCGGGGCCTCGGCACTGTCTGCTCAATGCCAGCATTCCATGACTGACAGATAACCCTTGGAAGGGCACGCCCCTATCCGGCGCGCACCCTTGCTCAACGTCTGAGGTGAGACGCTGGGCCTGCGAGTTAATTTAGGGAAGTTATGTTGCACGGCGGCGAATGCGCCGCGCGGCTTTTTTGGGATAACCGCATGGCGGCATTATGCCGGCTTGGCTCGGAGTGATGTTCGTGAAAGTTGTACAAGATGTTGTTTTTTACAAGGTTGTACAACTTTTCAGGAGCCAGCCGACACTACGAAGAACGCGTCGTTTGCCGTGGCGGTCGCGACTTTGTTGCGCCCGGTGTTTTTCGCGGCATACAGGGCCTTGTCGGCTTCCATGAGCCACATCGCCGCATCGCGCAGTCCCGGATGCCAGGCGGCCAGGCCGATACTCAGGCTGACCCTGAGTTGCGGTACGCCCGGATGGCGATAGTTGCCGAAGACTTCCCGCAGCCGTTCCATCACTTCGCCAGCCTGCTGGATCGAGGTCGTCGGCAGGATCACGCAGAATTCGTCGCCTCCATAACGCCCGGCCAGGTCGTCCTGGCGCAGGTTGAGCTTGAGGTCTCGGCTCAACTGATGCAGCACGGCATCGCCGAGGATATGGCCGTAGCTGTCGTTGATGTGTTTGAAGTGATCGATGTCGATCAAGGCAATGGTGCCGTGGCAGTGTTGCTGCTGGCACTTGGTGAACTTGAGGTGCAGCAGGTCTTTCCAGGCGCCGTGGTTGAGCAGGCCGGTCAGGCTGTCGGTGCGGCTCAGCGCGCGGAGGGTGCGCTTGTGCTCGGAGAGCTTGATCGCCAGCTGGTAGCAGACCATGCCCACCGCCATCGGGTAGAGGGTCAGCATCGGCAGGCAGGCGTAGATCTGCAGCTGGGTGGCCTGCCCGGTGAAGGCCGGACCGAGCAGCAACCATGACAGCAGTACCCCGCTCAGTTGCGCCACGGAGCCGTGGATGAACAGGCGCAAGCCTCCAGCCGCGACGTTGTTCATCGCCATCATGGCCAGAATGGTCACCGTGGGCAGCGGGTTGAACTGCATCGCCGCCGCCCAGAAACCACCGAAGAGCGAGTCGCACAGCAGGTTGCGGCGTTCGGCCTGGTAGGGGAAGGTCGCGCGGCTCGAGATCAGGTACGCCATGTGCGGCCAGATAAAACCGTTGAACAGCAGGAACACCCAAACCCAGGTCGGTTGCTCCACTGGGTACAACCCGGCGAATACGCTGAGGCTGCCAATCCCCAGCCCGACGATCCTTGGCATGTAAATACGTTTGGCAAACGACAGCCCTTTGCCTTGTTGGTTATCCATAAATGTCCGCGTCAGCCCGGGTTTGAAACACTTTGTGGTGTTTTTATTGGCCGTCACCCCTTATCGGGCAAGGCGACGAATATTGTCATTTATTCCAAGAAGAATAATCAGTGTCCTTGCAGGCCATTTAGTGGAACGAGCGTACGCAAACACCCATTGCAGAGCGCTCGGTGCAAGCCATGGCGGCTGGCAGATCCGTTCGTTGGAGCAACCGGGGGAGAAGGGAGTCAGGCTTGATAGCAGGCCAGGAACATGTCCAGCGTGGACTCGACGACGCGCTGCTGTTCGTCTTCCTTGAGGGGCGGCTGGTTCATGGTGATCTGCGGCCAGAAGGCAAACGCCTTGAGCATGCCGTGGAGCTGCTGGGCGGCGAAGTCCGGGTCCAGCGGCTTGAGTCGGCCGTCCGCCCGGGCCGAGCGAATCCACACCATCAGGCTTTCTTCACGCTCGCCCATGCGCGCCACCATGTACTGGGCGCGTTCGGGGGAATGCAGGGTAGCGGCAATTGCGACCCGCGCCAGGTTGAGGAAGTTGTCATCGGCCAGCAGTTGCAGCTTGGCCATCAACAATTCCCGCAACTGTTCACGCAGGGTTAATCCGGGGTGGTAAAGAATGTCCGTTCGCGCCCTGATGCTCGCCCATAACTTATGCATGATCTCGGTGAACAACTCCTCCTTGCTGGGGAAGTGGTTGTACACCGTGCGCTTGGACACTCCGGCCGTTGCCGCGATCTTGTCCATGCTGGTGATATCGAACCCGCTGGCGTGGAATTCGGTAATCGCCGCCTGGATGATGGCTTCGCGTTTGAGGTCGGTCAGGCGCTTTGGAGCTGTCATAAGTTGGGTTCGATGGCGGTCGTTGGCAGTTATCCGGGGCAGTTTACTTAGTCCCGGGTTTGTTGCAATCTAGTAAAACTACACTGTGCAGTGTAGTTCTTCACAGAAAAATGATGGTCGGCTGACGCTTGCGTGCATTGGCCTTTGTCGTTCCGCAGAGAATCACCGGAGCCTTGTCGGGTTCCTTGGAGTCACTGATTCATGGCCACTCTCTCTTCCCGTGCAGACAGCGCCTCACGTCCCGAAACCTCCCGGCAGGAACAAGGTGCGTTCCGCAATCACGCGCCGGTCCGGCGTGCCGGGCTGGGCAAGACGCTGGGTATTTTCTGGCGCATGTTGTTCCACAAACCGCGTAACACCCGCCCGGTCGGGGCCATCCCGGTGCAGCCACTGACCCAAGAACAGCTGTTGGCGGCGCCGAACCAGAGTGTCTACCGCCTGGGGCATTCGACGGTGTTATTGAAGCTGCACGACAAGTTCTGGATCACCGATCCGGTGTTCGCCGAACGCGCATCGCCGGTGCAATGGGCCGGCCCCAAACGTTTCCACCAGCCGCCTATCAGCCTGGCCGAATTGCCGCCGATCGAGGCGGTGATCCTGTCCCATGACCACTACGATCACCTGGACCACCAGACCGTGCTCAAGCTGGCGGACAAGACCCGCTATTTCCTCACCCCCCTGGGCGTGGGCGATACCCTGGTGAAGTGGGGCGTGCCGGCCGACAAGGTGCGCCAGCTGGATTGGTGGGAAGGCACTGAAGTCGATGGCATTCGTTTTATCGCCACGCCTTCGCAGCATTTTTCCGGCCGTGGCCTGTTCGACGGCAACAGCACGCTGTGGGCGTCCTGGGTGATGATCGATGGCGACAGCCGGATCTTCTTCAGCGGTGACACCGGTTACTTCGACGGCTTCAAGCGGATCGGCGAACGTTACGGCCCTTTCGACCTGACCCTGATGGAAACCGGCGCCTACAACGTCGAGTGGCCGGGCGTGCACATGCAGCCTGAGCAGACCTTGCAGGCGCACATCGACCTCAAGGGTCGCTGGTTGTTGCCCATCCACAACGGCACGTTCGACCTGTCGATGCATGCCTGGTACGAGCCGTTCGACCGCATCCTCTCGCTGGCCTGGGAACGCAGCATCGCCATTGCCACGCCGCAGATGGGCGAGGCCTTCAACCTGGCGCATCCGCAACGGGGGCACGCCTGGTGGATGGAGGTCGACCCTGTGGCCGAGCAGGCAACGGCGAGCGATCTGTAGACCCTTCGTCGGCCATAGCCTTGAGTCCGGCCACCGCCAGGTTGCCGTGTTGGCGTCTGGGGGAGTATCTAGAAAACTCTCCTCAATGCTCCAACGGACGGACCTTGCGATGGCTTATCGGCTTCATCTGTTTGGCGCGTCCGGTTCCGGTACCACGACCTTGGGCCAGGCGCTGGCCCAGCATTTGGCTATCGCGCACTTCGACTCCGACAACTTCTTCTGGCGCCCCAGTGAACAGCCTTTCAGCCTGCGACGCCCACGGGACGAGCGTATCCAGCTGTTGCAGCAACAGGTGGCCGGGTTGGACAGCTGGGTGCTGTCCGGTTCGTTGTGCGGTTGGGGCGACCCGATGATTCCGGTCTTCACCCATGCCATTTTCCTTTGCCTGGACCCCGAGATCCGCCTGCAGCGTTTGCGGGTGCGCGAGTTTCAGCGTTACGGCGAGCAGATCCATGAGGGCGGCGAACGCCACCTCGCTACTCAAACCTTTCTTGCCTGGGCGGCCGGCTACGACACGGGAGGCCAAGGCACGCGCAGCCTGCGCCGGCATGAGAGCTGGATCACCGGGCTGAGCTGCCCGGTAATCCGCCTCGATGCCACTCACCGCTCGGTGCAAGCGCTGCAGGAAGAAGTGCTGAGTGCACTTGATCACTCGATCATGGCGTAGTCGGGCCGCTCCATCGGGTTGGGCGTGGCGCCCTTGATGTTCATGCCGCGCCCTGGGGCGAAGCCGGGGAAGAACACCAGGCCTTCTGCTTCCAGGCGAAACGCCAGGGCCAGTCGGGTCACGTCGAGCAATTCGCCGCCAGCCTCGAAGCGGTGAATGGCGGCTACCGAGACGCCGGACTGCTGTGACAGATGTTCCTGGCTCCAGCCCAGCATGGCGCGGGCTTGAATGCAGTGTTCTGGGGTGAACTGGAAGAGAGCGATACGTTCCAGGGTGACTTTCATCGCGAGTGAGGCCATGGGGTTTCTCCGGAAGCGGGTGAAGATGAGTCGATAAAATACTGTTTATTTGTACAGTTGTTTTGCGCCCGGATCAAACTCATTTTGCCGATCGCCTCAACGTCTTAGTGACAAGGCTTGTCCCGGCGCTATGCCCCGGTTTCCAGGTAGGCGCTGGGCGGTTGCCCCGCTACCCGGCGGAACATGGTGGAAAAGGCGGCGGGGCTGTCATAGCCGAAATCGAGGGCGATTCGCGTCACGGCCTCACCCGCGGCCAGCCGGGTCAAGGCCCTGACCACGCAGGCGCGCTGGCGCCATTGGACGAAACTCATGCCGGTCTGCTCGCGGAACAGGCGGTTGAAGGTGCGCAGGCTGATATGCAGCTGCTGTGCCCATTGTTCGGGAGACTGGTGGGCATCGGGTTGTTGCAGGAAGGCCTGGCACAGCGTGAGCAGGTGTGGAGTCTCGGGCAGGGGAATGTGCAGGGGCAGGCGGGTGGTACGGCTCAGCTCATGCAGCAACAGGCTGATCAGCACACCGTCGCGTCCGTTCTCGTCATACGCCAGCGGCAGATCCACCGCCTCCATCAGCAACTGGCGCATCAGCGGCGACACGCTGATCACCTGACACTCATCGCCCAAGGCCGGCATCGCCGCCGGTTCGATGTACAGGCTGCGGGTACTGACCCCGAGCATCAGCACCTCATGGGCCACCCGGGGTGGAATCCATACCGCACGCTGTGATGGCACCACCCAGCGGCCGTTCGTGGTGCTGACCTGCATCACCCCGGTGGCGCCATACAACAGCTGCGCACGACGATGGCTGTGGCTCGGCAACAGGTGGCCCTGGGGGTAATCGGTGCCGATCGCCACCACGGCGCGTGGGGTGTGATCCAGCAGATCGATCGAAGTGTTACGCATGGCGTCAGGTGTCCACGGGTTGGCGTAAATGCAAACAGTATTGGCTGACTTGCTAAAGCCGGCCAAGCCCTGGCGCTCTATCGTCGAGGTCTTCTGCTAACGGAGAACCTTCGATGTTTTATCTATGGCTGGCGCTGTTCGGCTGCATGAGCGGGATCAGCGCGGTGCTGTTCGGTTTTGGCGGCGGTTTTGTGGTGGTACCGCTGCTGTATCGCATGCTGCTGGGCAGCCACGGCGCTGACGATGCCGTCGCCCAGTCGGCCATGCATATAGCGGTCGCCACCTCGACCTGCGTGATGATCGTCAACGCGCTGATGGCCACCGGCAAACACCGTCGCGCCGGCAACCTGATTCGGCATTATCTGTGGCCGCTGGGCGGCTATATCGGGCTGGGAGCGATAGCGGGAGCGGGCCTGGCAATGGTGGTGAGTGGTGAGGTGATGCGTTACGCCTTTATCGCCTACCTGGCGCTGACCATTGCCGATTGCCTGATGCGTCGTGGCTTTCTTGAACCGGTCGACACCCGCACGCCGCGCCGCCTGGGGCGACTGGAAACCACCGGCGGCCTGGGCATCGGCGTCATTGCTACCTTTCTGGGAGTTGGCGGCAGTGTGATGACCGTACCCTTGCTGCGCCGTTGTGGCCTGAGCATGACCCAGGCCACCTCGATGGCCAACCCGCTGAGCGTGCCGGTGGCCCTGGCCGGAACCTTGACCTACATGGCCCTGGCCGGCTTCAGCCGCTTCGATCTGGGCCCCTGGTTTATCGGCTATGTCGACCTGCTGGCCTTTGTCGTGCTGACCCTGGGTTCATTGTTGGGCATTCGCTTGGCCTCGCCGTGGATCGGGCGTATTCCCGACCGGCTGCATGCGCGGGTGTATATCGGCCTGCTGGTACTGGTGATGCTCGGCATGCTGGTCCGTTAAGGATTAGCCCGTCGCCAACCCCGGCGCTTCACGAATGATGAAGTGGTCGAGGTTTTCGATGTTGGCACTGAATACCCCGAACGTCTGTTCGGGGAGTTTCTTGCTCGGCACCTGTTTCAGCTCCGGGGTCACCCCATAGAAGAAGCAATACAGTTCTTGCTCGCTGTCGATGGCATGCTTGATCTCTTCGAGGAAGGCTTTGCGCTTGCGGTAGTTCTCGATCAGCTTTTTGCTCAGGTAGACGTTGACCGAGTAGGGCTTCTTTTTTGCCTCGTCCGCTTGCTTGAACCAGACCTTCTGTTCGAAGTCGATGCGAAAGCTCTGGGTGTAGTCCTTGATCTCCTTGATCTTGCCCCAGTAGATCAACCCCTTGTTGTCCTGCAGGTATTCGATCTTCTTGAAAAACGAGGCATAGGACGCCGTGTGCTCGCCGATCTTCAACGGCATGTGCTTGAGCAGCTCCTTGTCGTCGATATTCGACACGAAACACTCCACCGGATGGGCGAAGACGCTGGTCTTGTCCGGGGTGCTGGCCTGGGCCGGGTGAGGCGTGCGTGGGCTGGAGGAGGGGGCTGGTGCGGCAACTCGTGGAGTGTCGACATCCGCAGCTGGAGTGGCGGGTTGGCGCACATATTCGCGGCGGGTCAGCAGCAATTCCGATGGGAAATGTTCCTCCCGATCATCCTCGTCCGGTGCACCCTCCACCCCGGCAGTGAGCATCCTGCTGCTGCCGTAAGGGCAGCCCTCGATATGCCGGGTGGCGGGCAGGTTCTTGAAGTGCGGGGTGCGGATGTAATTGACGTTCTTGGCATTGAACGTGCCCAGCTGATTGTCCGCGGCAAAGGCAGCGCGACAGGCTTCGTTGGGGCACTGGAACTGCTCCTTGGCCGAGTCGAAGGCCATGGTCTCGTCGAAATTCAGATCGCGCACGTCATAGATCGACAGCTTGTCGTCGAGGCTGATGCAGTAGGCGGTGTCGAATTTCATGGGGGCTCGGGTCCTTGGGTGAAGAAGGCTATTAATAGCGGGTGGCGGAGGGCAGTGCACTGATCTTTTCAAGCATGGGCGCTTATCTCGGCATAACCTTGTAGGTAGCACGTTCCACTCATCACCGGAAAAGGCTCAGGTTCATGTCTGACGGTAACCGCATCAATATCGGCTCCATTGGTGATGCCAACCACATCAACATTGCCCAGAACCAGGTGCCTGAACGCACCAGCATTCAGTTCGCCATCGACCCCAGGAGTGTCGAGCGGGTGAGCCGGGGCAGCGTCATCAAAGGCGCGGTGGCGTTTTTCCTGTCGCTGCCGGCGCTGGCGCTCTCGGTCATGTCGATCCTGGCCGATGCCCTGGGCATCCTTTCCTACTTCAATGTGGAGTCGCGGATCCTGGCCTACCTCATCATGGCCGTCGCCATGGGTGGAGTGATGCTGTGCAACGGCAAACGCAAAATAGCCACCGCCAGCATTGCGCCCGACCAGGCCCGATTCATCGATGGGCGTTGGGTCGAGCGGGATGAAAGTGGCGATTACCTGCTGTATCGCAATACCGCGCCCTGCAACTACGAAAACTGCCACGGCACCGTGCGTATCCAGACGCCACCGCCTCGCGAACAGCATAACCACGACCTGATCGGTGTCTGTGATATCGGCGGCAAGCAGCACACCTATCGCGTCGACTTCAATGGTGTCGGCGAACGGCAGCATTTCGATTGGCGTCCGCTTGAGCAGAACAAGCCATGATCCTGTTCCAACCGCTCCCTTTGTAGGGCGAGCGTGCTCGCGAAAAAATCCCCCGTCAGGGCCAATCAAACAGACAGCCTCCCTGAATCTTTCCATGTCATCGCGGCTGCATTTCAACGTTTTGGGCGGGGTGGGGCTACGAAATTCCCTACAGCTCTAATTAACAAAACTCTCACCATCTAGAGACGAGCCCTACATACTAAAGCTTGTAAAAACAAAAACTTAGATTGCCGAGCCAGTCCTGGCATCGACTGTCATCCCCCTGGCAGGGAGGGACAAGTAAGCCCCAAGGAAATGGCCGATAAGAGGTCGCCGGTCTCATGAGTGAAGGTCCGGTGGGAACAAGCCAAACGGCTTTTCTCCTCACTATAACGAGGACCTTGATATGCCTGTTCTGACGCGTTCATTGCTGTTTTTTCTGGCCCTGTCCGGCGCGGGGATCGTTCTGGCGGAGCAGGCGGCCTTGCCTTATCTGCCGGCGAATCAGTTCCAGCTGGCTGACTACTTGCCACCGCCCCCTGCCATCGACTCGTCACTGCAGCAAAACGACCTGAAAGCCGTGCTGGCGGCCCAGGCGGTGCGCAGCAGTGTCCAGGTGAGCCAGGTCCAGCAGGATGATGAATGGGAGGACAGCGTATTCCACTTCGCCAGGGAATCCCTCGGCGTTGGTTTCAGTGTCGAGCGCCTGCCCCTGACCCGCGCCTTCTTCCGGCGGGCCCAGGAAGACCTGGTGCAGTTCCTGATGCCGGCCAAGCACAGTTATGGTCGGCCGCGTCCTTACGAAGCCTCGGCACTGGTGAAGCCGGTACTGCCGCCACCCGAGGGCGATTCCTACCCCAGCGGTCACTCGATGAATGGTTATCTCAATGCCACCTTGCTGAGCATGGCGCTGCCGGAGAAACGCAACGAGCTGTTCAGCCGCGCACAGATCAATGCCGACAGCCGGGTCATCGCCGGCGTGCATTTCCCCAGCGACCTGGAGGGCGGAAAGATAAGCGCCGCGGTGTTGGCGGCCCGGTTGCTGGACGATCCTAGAGCGGCAGCGGATTTCGAGGCGGTGAAAAAGGAGATTCGTGGAGTCCTGGCCTCCATCGATTGAGCAGGTATCGACCCTGGCCGGGTGATTGGCCTGGAAGCGGGGGAGTTCGGTCCCCCAATAAAAAAGCCCTGAACAAGTCAGGGCTTTTTTGATCTTTCGTTGTGCCGATTCGGATCGAAATCGGCACAAGGCTGGAATCAATCCCAGCTCAGCGCGCCACCAGTCTGGTACTCGATGACCCGAGTCTCGAAGAAGTTCTTCTCTTTCTTCAAGTCCATGATTTCGCTCATCCATGGGAACGGGTTGGTGGTGCCTGGGTATTCTTCTTTCAGGCCGATCTGCGACAGGCGACGGTTGGCGATGAACTTGAGGTAGTCCTCCATCATCGCCGCGTTCATGCCCAGTACGCCGCGTGGCATGGTGTCGCGAGCGTATTCGATTTCCAGTTGGGTGCCCTGGAGGATCATCTGGGTGGCTTCTTCCTTCATCTCGGCATCCCACAGGTGCGGGTTTTCGATCTTGATCTGGTTGATCACGTCGATACCGAAGTTCAGGTGCATGGATTCGTCGCGCAGGATGTACTGGAACTGCTCGGCGACGCCGGTCATTTTGTTGCGGCGGCCCATGGACAGGATCTGGGTGAAGCCGCAGTAGAAGAAGATGCCTTCCAGAACGCAGTAGTAGGCGATCAGGTTGCGCAGCAGCTCTTTGTCGGTGTCGACGGTGCCGGTTTCGAACTTCGGATCGGAGATCGAACGGGTGTACTTCAAGCCCCAGGCAGCTTTCTTAGCGACCGATGGAATCTCGTGGTACATGTTGAAGATCTCGCCTTCATCCATGGCCAGCGATTCGATGCAGTACTGGTAGGCGTGGGTGTGGATCGCCTCTTCGAACGCCTGGCGCAGGATGTACTGGCGGCATTCCGGGTTGGTGATCAGGCGGTACACGGCCAGCACCAGGTTGTTGGCAACCAGGGAGTCTGCGGTGGAGAAGAAGCCCAGGTTGCGCATCACGATGCGGCGCTCGTCGTCGGTCAGGCCTTCCGGGTTTTTCCAGAGGGCGATGTCAGCGGTCATGTTGACTTCTTGCGGCATCCAGTGGTTTGCGCAACCGTCCAGGTACTTCTGCCAGGCCCAGTCGTATTTGAATGGCACGAGCTGGTTGAGGTCGGCGCGGCAGTTGATCATGCGCTTTTCATCGACGGCGACACGGGCGGAAGCACCTTCCAACTCGGCCAGGCCTTCGGCGATGTCGAGCTGGTCCAGAGAGGCTTTGGCGCGGGCAACGGCAGCGGAATCGTTGGCGGTTACGGCGCGGGCTTCCAGAGCAGCGGCACCGCCGGCACTGTCGAGGCGGTCCATGGTTGCTTCGGCAGCGTGACCGGCGTTGGCGCCTTTAACGGCGACTTCGCCTTCTTCTTTGTCGAATTCGTCCCAGCTCAGCATGACGTGTCGTCTCCTGCGTGAGGGCCAGATGCCCGTGTGAAAACTGATGGTTGGCTTTTCACACGGCCGAACTGGCCGCGTTGGATCTTAAGGAATCGTTTGTTGCAGCAGCTAACGCAGGCAATAAACAAAAATATGTACGGGAGTTCCGAGGCGGTTATGGGCACAGAGGACCGGGTCGATTTCTGCGCTGGCTTCGGATTGGCTGTTTATCCCTGTAAGGGAATATTGCAGGCCCGTTTTAAGGCCGCATTATAAGGACTTTTTTGCCGCTGTGGTGCGACGAAGTGGCTCACGAATCGGTCGGCGAGGGGTGTTATCGCGGCGGAGCGAGGGTTTACAAGGCTTTGGTCGGCGAAGATTTTTTTTCACCTGGTTGGGCGTGTTTTTGCCGTCGTGAGCTGATCGCAGGCATCGAAAACTTCGAGCGACGTTCTGTAAGCCCCGTAGCGCGTGGCTTACAGGGATGGAGGGGGGCTTTGGTAGACAGGATTGTGTTCAATTTTCGGTGAAAATTGTCATTTGGATTTTTTGCTCAAAAAATAAGCAAAAAAACTCTTTTGCCACTACATCTTGTGTTGGATGGTCAATTTTTGACCTTTGAAACACTACTGTCTCGGTTTGCAATCCGAGGTCGTTTTTGACGCTCGAGAAGGCATTTCTGGACCTTCATCAAGCCCCTTGGAGCGATACAGAAACGCTCCCCCGCAAGGTGGCTCGACGGTGAAAAAAGGGAGTGCGAAGGCCGTGGTCGCACTGCATGGGGCGATGGCTTGCAACAAGTCTGGGGTCAGTTGTGCGTCTGGCCATCTTTGCCGCAAGAAAGATTTCTTGCGGCCGGCACTTGTTGGAACTTGAAGAGCAACTTGAGTATCAGCCGTTAGAGCAGCCGTTACCCATGACACGGTATTGCAAGATATGCCGCAGGCCTTTCGAGTCTTCATATTCCATACGCGCTGGTACAACTTCGCATACATTTGGAACTTCGCTCATGGAGATAACTTTGGCGATGTCCAGGTCGGACGAGTAAGAGTATTCCTCTACGGGCGGTTGCTGGTTTGCGACATCAGTCGGGATCTCGTCGGCCATTGCTGTAACGCAAAGACTGCTGAGGGCCAGAACTAATAAAGCTTTCATTTTGATTTCACCTTTCTAAGGTCGTGTGGGGTCACGCAGCCTTTGTGGGGCTGCGTGTGGAACTTGAGTAGAAGTTTGGATTAACTGCCTTCGTGGGGGCTGTAACTTGGTTAATCACATTGCCTTGTTGGCGAGGTTGATTTTAGGCGCCTGAGTAGGCGCTATACAGGCGTGCTTTTGATAAACACTATTGACGGTTTTTGTAACAATCCCGGTAAAAACGACCCCCAGTGGCCTGGCAGCGGTCTTCTACTTGCCGCAGAAACTGCCGCAAGTACCGTAATAGAGAGGGTAAAGCTCTTTTCAGGGGGATTGGCCGGGGGTTGTTACTACCATCGTCGAATGGTTCTATAGGCCCGCCCCGGCTACAACGGGGTCATACAACAACAACTATGTCACCGAGGTAAGAAAGATGAGTGCGGCTTCTCTGTATCCCGTTCGTCCCGAGGTTGCGGCCAACACGCTGACTGACGAGGCGACCTACAAGGCCATGTACCAGCAGTCGGTCGTCAACCCGGACGGCTTCTGGCGCGAACAAGCCAAGCGCCTCGACTGGATCAAGCCTTTCACCACGGTGAAGCAGACCTCCTTCGACGATCACCATGTCGATATCAAATGGTTTGCCGACGGCACCCTCAACGTCTCCTACAACTGCCTGGATCGCCACCTGGCCGAGCGCGGCGATCAGATCGCGATCATCTGGGAAGGCGACGATCCTTCCGAAAGCCGCAACATCACCTATCGCGAACTGCACGAACAAGTCTGCAAGTTCGCCAACGCCCTGCGTGGCCAGGACGTGCACCGCGGCGACGTGGTGACTATCTATATGCCGATGATTCCCGAAGCCGTGGTCGCCATGCTGGCCTGTACCCGGATCGGCGCGATTCACTCGGTGGTGTTCGGCGGCTTCTCGCCAGAAGCACTGGCGGGCCGGATCATCGACTGCAAGTCCAAGGTGGTGATCACCGCTGACGAAGGCATCCGCGCGGGCAAGAAGATTCCGCTTAAGGCCAATGTCGACGACGCGCTGACCAACCCGGAAACCAGCAGCATCCAGAAGGTCATCGTGTGCAAGCGCACATCGGGCGACATCAAGTGGAACCAGCATCGCGACATCTGGTACGAAGACTTGATGAAAGTGGCAGGTACCGTCTGCGCGCCAAAAGAGATGGGCGCCGAGGAGGCGCTGTTCATCCTTTATACCTCCGGCTCCACCGGTAAGCCCAAGGGCGTGCAGCACACCACTGGCGGCTACCTGCTGTATGCGGCCCTGACCCACGAGCGCGTGTTCGATTACCGTCCGGGGGAAATCTACTGGTGCACCGCCGACGTCGGCTGGGTCACAGGCCACACCTATATTGTCTATGGCCCGCTGGCCAATGGTGCGACCACCCTGCTGTTCGAGGGCGTGCCGAACTATCCGGACGTGACTCGCGTGGCGAAGATCGTCGACAAGCACAAGGTCAATATCCTCTACACCGCGCCGACCGCGATCCGCGCCATGATGGCCTCGGGTAACGCCGCCTGCGCAGGCGCCGATGGCAGCAGCCTGCGCCTGCTGGGTTCGGTGGGTGAGCCGATCAACCCGGAAGCCTGGGACTGGTACTACAAGAACGTCGGTCAATCCCGCTGCCCGATCGTCGATACCTGGTGGCAGACCGAGACCGGCGCGACCCTGATGAGCCCGCTGCCGGGCGCCCATGCCCTCAAGCCGGGTTCGGCGGCTCGTCCGTTCTTTGGTGTGGTGCCGGCGCTGGTGGACAACCTGGGCAACATCATCGAGGGCGCCGCCGAAGGCAACCTGGTGATCCTCGATTCGTGGCCGGGCCAGGCGCGCACCCTGTATGGCGACCACGATCGTTTCGTCGATACCTACTTCAAGACCTTCCGTGGCATGTACTTCACCGGTGACGGTGCCCGTCGCGATGAAGATGGCTACTGGTGGATCACCGGGCGGGTGGACGACGTGCTCAACGTCTCCGGCCACCGCATGGGGACCGCCGAGATCGAAAGCGCGATGGTCGCTCACCCGAAAGTCGCCGAAGCGGCGGTGGTTGGTGTGCCCCATGACATCAAGGGGCAGGGCATCTATGTCTACGTCACCCTCAACGGTGGCGAAGAGCCGAGCGAAGCGCTGCGCCTGGAGCTGAAGAACTGGGTGCGCAAGGAGATCGGTCCGATCGCCTCGCCGGATGTCATCCAGTGGGCGCCAGGGCTGCCGAAGACCCGTTCCGGGAAGATTATGCGCCGTATCCTGCGCAAGATCGCCACGGCGGAATACGACAGCCTGGGGGATATCTCCACCCTGGCCGACCCTGGCGTGGTGCAGCATCTGGTCGATACCCACAAGACCATGAACGTCGCCTAAGACGAATCCATGTCAGCGAAAGCCCCGCCTGGCCTTGTACCGGGCGGGGCTTTTTTGTGAGCGCTATCGGGGGCTTCTGTAGCCGCTGCCGAAGGCTGCGATCGGCTCCGCAGGAGACGCGCTCTTGAAGGTCCTGAAAGGCCCTTCGGGCTTTATCGCAGCCTTCGGCAGCGGCTACAGGCAGCGGCTTTTTGATCGAATAAATATCGGCATGTCCATCAGGCGTATCTGAATGTTACCGGCGGGAGGGAATGTGTAACCCGCTGCCCGGATTCGGGGCAATGAGAAACGCCAGGCCCCGTTTCAGGGTCTTTTCGGGGTCGATAAAAAATAAGTCATAACGCTGCGCTTGCCGGAATAGAAGGCTTTGCGAATAATAGGCCCGCAATTTGCAACGTAGATTGGTTTACCGTCTTTTGCTCTTGCATAAACTTGAAGAGCTGTCAATGTGCTCGACCTGGTTTCTCAGTGCTTCTGTAATTTGTTGTCGCATTGAGGAAATATCGGCTTCGGGCCTGTCGTTAGAATGCCGATCACTCGCTCGTCGTTGCCTGCCGAGGAACCCGCATGGGGTTCATGGCCAGGTCCTCAAGGACGCAGCACCGCTATCAGGTTCCACCCATTCGCATATTGGGCTGTCGCTCACTCTGCCGTTTTCGCTCTTTACCGATGGAGTCCTAAGATGAAGAAACTCGTGCTTCTTGGCGCCCTGGCACTGTCCTCCGTGCTTTCCCTGCCGACGTTCGCCGATGAAAAGCCTCTGAAAATTGGTATCGAAGCGGCTTACCCTCCATTCGCCTCCAAGGCTCCGGACGGCAGCATCGTCGGTTTCGACTACGACATCGGCAACGCCCTGTGCGAAGAAATGAAGGTCAAGTGCGTGTGGGTCGAGCAGGAGTTCGACGGCCTGATCCCTGCACTCAAGGTGCGCAAGATCGATGCGATCCTGTCGTCCATGTCGATCACCGACGACCGCAAGAAGTCCGTGGACTTCACCGGCAAGTACTACAACACCCCTGCGCGTCTGGTCATGAAGGCCGGTACCCAGGTCAGCGACGGTCTGGCCGAGCTCAAGGGCAAGAACATCGGCGTGCAGCGCGGTTCGATCCACGAGCGTTTCGCCCGTGAAGTACTGGCTCCGCTGGGTGCCGAGATCAAGCCATACGGCTCGCAGAACGAGATCTACCTGGACGTGGCGGCCGGTCGCCTCGACGGCACCGTGGCAGACGCTACCCTGTTGAATGACGGCTTCCTGAAAACCGACGCCGGCAAAGGCTTCGCCTTCGTCGGCCCGGCGTTCACCGACACCAAATACTTCGGCGACGGCGTGGGTATCGCCGTACGCAAGGGCGATGCGCTGAAAGACAAGATCACCAGTGCTATCGCTGCCATTCGCGAGAACGGCAAGTACAAGCAAATCCAGGACAAGTACTTCGACTTCGACATTTACGGCAAGTAAAACGTCGAGTCAGCAAGTCCGAGATGGCGCAAGCAGCAGAATCTCTGAAGTTTGCGCCATTTTTTCATCCCAATTTTCGAGGACCTGAATCATGTTGAAAGGCTACGGGGCTGTCATCCTCGATGGCGCTTGGCTGACGCTTCAGCTTGCCTTGTCGTCCATGGCCCTGGCCATCGTTCTGGGTCTGATCGGGGTCGCACTGCGCCTCTCGCCGGTGCGCTGGCTGGCGTGGCTGGGCGACCTGTATTCCACGGTGATCCGCGGGATTCCCGACCTGGTGCTGATCCTGCTGATCTTCTACGGCGGCCAGGACCTGCTCAACCGTGTCGCGCCCATGCTGGGTTACGACGACTACATCGATCTGAACCCGTTGGCTGCCGGTATCGGCACCCTGGGCTTCATCTTCGGTGCCTACCTGTCGGAAACCTTCCGCGGTGCCTTCATGGCGATTCCCAAGGGGCAGGCGGAAGCGGGCATGGCCTACGGCATGAACAGCTTCCAGGTGTTCTTCCGGGTGCTGGTGCCGCAGATGATCCGTCTGGCGATTCCAGGCTTCACCAACAACTGGCTGGTACTGACCAAGGCCACCGCGCTGATTTCGGTGGTGGGCCTGCAAGACATGATGTTCAAGGCCAAGCAGGCGGCTGACGCCACCCGCGAGCCTTTCACCTTCTTCCTCGCGGTGGCGGCGATGTACCTGGTGATCACCAGTGTCTCGTTGCTGGCATTGCGTCACCTTGAGAAGCGCTACTCGGTAGGCGTAAGGGCGGCTGATCTATGATCTTCGACTACAACGTCATCTATGAGGCCTTGCCGCTGTATTTCAGTGGCTTGCTGACCACCCTGAAACTCTTGGCCCTGTCGCTGTTCTTCGGTCTGCTGGTGGCGCTGCCTCTGGGACTGATGCGGGTGTCCAAGCAGCCGATCGTCAACCTGAGCGCCTGGCTCTATACCTACGTGATCCGCGGCACGCCGATGCTGGTGCAGCTGTTCCTGATCTACTACGGCCTGGCGCAGTTCGATGTGGTGCGTCAGAGCTTCCTCTGGCCATGGCTGTCCAGCGCGACCTTCTGTGCCTGCCTGGCGTTCGCCATCAACACCAGCGCCTACACCGCGGAAATCATCGCCGGCAGCCTCAAGGCCACGCCGAACGGTGAGATCGAGGCGGCCAAGGCCATGGGCATGTCGCGCTACAAGATGTATGCCCGCATCCTGCTGCCGTCGGCCCTGCGCCGGGCGCTGCCGCAGTACAGCAACGAAGTGATCATGATGCTGCAGACCACCAGTCTGGCCTCCATCGTGACTCTGATCGACATCACCGGTGCGGCCCGTACGGTCAACGCGCAGTACTACCTGCCGTTCGAGGCCTACATCACCGCCGGCGTGTTCTACCTGTGCCTGACCTTTATCCTGGTGCGCCTGTTCAAGCTGGCCGAAGGCCGCTGGCTGCGCTACCTGGCGCCGCGGAAGCACTGATATGGAACGCATTGACCACGCATTGCCGTGGAGCCACCTGGGCAGCGAGCGGCAGATCTCGGTGTTCCGTTTCGGCCACGGCGAGCGCAAGGCCTATATCCAGGCCAGCCTGCATGCGGACGAACTGCCTGGGATGCGCACTGCCTGGGAGCTGAAAAAGCGCCTGGCCGAACTGGAAGCCCAGGGCGCGCTGAATGGCGTGATCGAACTGGTGCCGGTGGCCAACCCGATGGGCCTGGGCCAGCTGTTGCAAGGCAATCACCAGGGGCGGTTCGAGGCCGGCAGCGGCAAGAACTTCAACCGTGATTTCGTCGAGCTGAGCGCGCCGGTCGCGGCCCGTCTGGAAGGGTGCCTGGGAGATGATCCGCACGCCAATATCCAGATGATTCGCCAGGCCATGAGCGATGTGCTGGCCGAACTGCCGGCGCCATCGAGCCAGCTGCAAGGCATGCAGCGCATTCTCCTGAGCCACGCCTGCACCGCGGACGTGGTGCTGGACCTGCACTGCGATACGGAAGCGGCGCTGCATATGTACGCCTTGCCGCAGCATTGGCCGCAGTGGCGTTCCCTGGCGGCCCATCTGAATGTGCGTGTTGGCCTGCTGGCGGAAGATTCCGGCGGCAGCTCGTTCGACGAAGCCTGTTCGCTGCCCTGGTTGCGTCTGTCGCGCCAGTTCCCGCAGGCGCAGATCCCGCTGGCCTGCCTGGCGACCACCCTCGAGCTGGGCGGTCAGGCCGACACCGGTCGCCCGCAAGCGGAGGCGCACGCTGATGGCATCCTGGCGTTCCTCGCCGAGCAAGGACTGATTGCGGGCGAGTGGCCGGCGGCGCAGCATGAAGCGTGTGAAGCCATGCCTTTCGAAGGAACCGAATTGTTGTTTGCGCCGCATCCCGGCGTGGTGAGTTTTCTGCGTCCGGCCGGTAGCTGGGTGGAGAAGGGCGAGCCGATTTTTGAAGTGATTGATCCCTTATCCGATCGGGTCAGCACCCTGTGTGCTGGCACCAGCGGCGTGTTGTTCGCCGTTGAGCGGCTGCGTTACGCCCAACCCGGTTTCTGGCTGGCCAAGGTGGCGGGGCGCGAAGCGCTGCGGCACGGGCGCTTGCTCAACGACTGACTGCTTTTGTGAGAACCGACAGCATGTACAAACTTGAAGTCCAAGACCTGCATAAACGCTATGGCAGTCACGAAGTGCTCAAGGGCGTGTCCCTGAAAGCGGCGGCTGGCGATGTGATCAGCATCATCGGCTCCAGTGGCTCCGGCAAATCCACCTTCCTGCGCTGCATCAACCTGCTGGAGCAGCCGCACGCCGGCAAGATCCTGCTGAACAACGAAGAGTTGAAGCTGGTGGCGAACAAGGACGGCGCGCTGAAGGCGGCGGATCCAAAACAGCTGCAACGCATGCGTTCGCGCCTGTCGATGGTGTTCCAGCACTTCAACCTGTGGTCGCACATGACCGCTATCGAAAACATCATGGAAGCGCCGGTGCATGTACTCGGTGTGCCCAAGGCCGAGGCCCGTGAAAAGGCCGAGCACTACCTGGCCAAGGTTGGCGTGGCGCATCGCAAGGATGCCTACCCGGGCCATATGTCCGGTGGTGAGCAGCAGCGTGTGGCGATCGCCCGTGCGCTGGCGATGGAGCCTGAAGTCATGCTGTTCGACGAACCGACTTCGGCGCTCGACCCCGAGCTGGTGGGCGACGTGCTGAAAGTGATGCAGGCCCTGGCCCAGGAAGGCCGGACCATGGTGGTGGTGACCCACGAAATGGGCTTTGCCCGTGAAGTCTCGAACCAGCTGATATTCCTGCACAAGGGCCTGGTGGAAGAGAGCGGCAATCCGCGCGAAGTGCTGGTCAATCCGCAATCGGAACGTTTGCAACAATTCCTCTCGGGCAGCCTGAAGTAAATCACTCCCGTAATGCACCAAATTAGGTCATGCTGCGCACCGCGCGCCAGATGGTCTAATTTGGTTGCAGCCGCCTTTGGCCTCTAACACTGTTTCGTTTCGGATTGCCCGCCATGACTGCCCATCGAATTGGTTTCCTGATTTGGCCCAGCACTAAAGCCTTGACGCTGGCGCTGGCCGAGGAGGCCTTGCGTGTCGCTCAGCGCGTGCATCCGGAAGTGGTCTACGAACTGGCCTTCCTGCAGGCCGAAGCGCCGGCCGAAGGCGCCTGGCAACTGCCGGGCGAGCCTTGGTCGGGCAAGCTCGAAGGCTGCCAGAAACTGTTCCTGCTGGCCGATGAGCCGCCTGCCACCCTGGCACCGGCCCTGAGCAGCGCGCTCAAGCAACTGGTGCGTGCCGGCTGTGTGATCGGCGGTTTGTCCGCCGGTGTGTATCCCCTGGCGCAGCTGGGTTTTCTCGACGGTTATCGGGCTGCGGTGCACTGGCGCTGGCAGGACGATTTTGCCGAGCGTTTCCCCAAGGTCATCGCCACCAGCCACCTGTTCGATTGGGATCGCGATCGCCTGACGGCGTGCGGCGGGATGTCGGTGCTGGATCTGTTGCTGGCGGTGCTGGCTCGTGACCACGGCGCGGAGCTGGCCGGCGCGGTCTCGGAAGAATTGGTGGTGGAGCGTATCCGCGAAGGCGGCGAGCGCCAGCGCATTCCATTGCAGAACCGCCTGGGCTCCAGCCACCCGAAGCTGACCCAGGCGGTGCTGCTGATGGAGGCCAATATCGAGGAGCCGCTGACCACCGACGAAATCGCCCAGCATGTGTGCGTCTCGCGTCGGCAACTGGAGCGGATCTTCAAGCAATACCTCAATCGCGTGCCGAGCCAGTACTACCTGGAACTGCGCCTGAACAAGGCGCGGCAGATGCTGATGCAGACCAGCAAGTCGATCATCCAGATCGGCCTGTCCTGCGGTTTCTCCTCGGGCCCGCATTTCTCCAGCGCCTACCGCAACTTCTTCGGCGCCACGCCGCGGGAAGACCGCAACCAGCGTCGCAGCAGCAGCCCGTTCGAGCTGTCTTCGGTGCCTTCCGAGCGCGGTTGATTCGCCTCTTCGTTTTACCTGTCAAATTGCTATCGCGAGCAAGCTTCGCTCCTACGGAAGAATGAGTTCCGTGTAGGAGCGAAGCTTGCTCGCGATGGCGTCGTCACGCCGGGCGTAAATCCCTTGTCCAATCCTGCCGTTAAAGCCTCCAGCAGTTTAAACTGCGCCTTTGCGACGCTATTTGTCGCATTGCCGTAAACCCGCGTAAAACCGGGGTTGGCGCTATAAGAAGTTGTCGCTTGGCGACAAGGCCGGGCAGAAAACTGTCCTTACAATCCCCCCATCGCTCGCCAGTTTCAGGCAGGCGTTCCTCTTCAGGAGACTCCGATGTCCGTTGAGCAAGCTCCGGTGCAACGCGCCGATTTCGATCAGGTCATGGTTCCCAACTATGCACCTGCGGCCTTCATTCCTGTGCGTGGCGCGGGCTCCCGAGTCTGGGATCAGTCGGGCCGAGAGCTGATCGACTTTGCCGGCGGGATCGCGGTCAACGTACTGGGCCACGCCCATCCGGCGCTGGTCGCCGCACTGACCGAACAAGCCAACAAGTTGTGGCACGTATCCAACGTCTTCACCAACGAGCCGGCCCTGCGTCTGGCCCACAAGCTGGTCGACGCCACCTTTGCCGAGCGCGCGTTCTTCTGCAACTCCGGCGCCGAAGCCAACGAGGCCGCCTTCAAGCTGGCCCGTCGTGTCGCTTTCGACCGTTTCGGCGCGGAAAAATACGAAATCATCGCTGCCCTCAACAGCTTCCACGGTCGCACCCTGTTCACCGTGAACGTGGGCGGCCAGTCGAAGTACTCCGACGGCTTCGGTCCTAAAATCACCGGTATCACCCACGTTCCTTACAACGATCTGGCGGCATTGAAAGCAGCGATTTCGGACAAGACCTGCGCGGTGGTACTGGAGCCGATCCAGGGCGAAGGCGGTGTGTTGCCAGCCGAGAAGGCTTACCTGCAAGGCGCCCGCGAGCTGTGCGACGCGCACAACGCGCTGCTGGTGTTCGACGAAGTGCAGACCGGCATGGGCCGCAGCGGCGAGCTGTTCGCCTATATGCACTACGGCGTGACCCCGGACATCCTGACCAGCGCCAAGAGCCTGGGCGGCGGTTTCCCGATCGCTGCGATGCTGACCACCGAGGCGCTGGCCAAGCACCTGGTGGTCGGTACCCACGGTACCACCTACGGCGGCAACCCGCTGGCGTGCGCGGTGGCCGGCGCGGTGATCGACGTGATCAACACGCCCGAAGTGCTGAACGGCGTGAAGGCCAAGCACGATCGCTTCAAGACCCGTCTGCAGCAGATCGGCGAGAAGTACGGCCTGTTCACCGAAGTGCGTGGCCTGGGCCTGCTGCTCGGTTGCGTGCTCAGCGATGCCTGGAAAGGCAAGGCCAAGGACGTGTTCAACGCCGCTGAAAAAGAAAACCTGATGATCCTCCAGGCCGGTCCGGACGTGGTGCGTTTCGCCCCGAGCCTGGTGGTCGAGGAAGCGGACATCGAAGAAGGCCTGCAGCGCTTCGAGCGCGCGGTAGCCAAGCTGACCCAGGCCTGATTCGGGCCGCGGTACTCCTCGGCGCTTGTCTTCAGGGCAAGCGCCGAGCCTAATTTTCGGTGCCGGGCTGTCCCGGCATTTTTTTCCCTGAGTCGGCCTCCTGGCCGGCCTGTTTCGAGTAAGGAGTGACACCATGCTGGTGATGCGCCCCGCGCAAATGGCTGATCTGGGCGAGGTACAGCGTCTGGCTGCGGACAGCCCGATTGGTGTCACTTCCTTGCCGGATGACGTGGAACGCCTGAGCGACAAGATCGCGGCAAGCGAGGCTTCGTTCGCCGCCGAGGTGAGCTTCAATGGCGAGGAGAGCTACTTCTTCGTCCTCGAGGACACCGAAGCCGGCAAGCTGGTCGGTTGCTCGGCCATCGTCGCCTCGGCCGGTTACTCCGAGCCGTTCTACAGCTTCCGTAACGAGACCTTCGTGCACGCCTCCCGCGAGCTGAAGATCCACAACAAGATCCACGTGCTTTCCCAGTGCCACGACCTGACCGGCAATAGCCTGCTGACCAGCTTCTATGTGGTCCCGGAGCTGGTGGGTTCGCCGTGGTCGGAACTCAATTCCCGCGGTCGCCTGCTGTTCGTCGCCAGCCACCCGGAGCGTTTCGCCGATTCGGTGGTGACCGAGATCGTCGGCTACAGCGACGAAAACGGCGACTCGCCGTTCTGGGACGCCATCGGCCGCAACTTCTTCGACCTCAACTACGCCGCCGCCGAGCGTCTGTGCGGGCTGAAAAGCCGCACCTTCCTCGCCGAACTGATGCCGCACTACCCGATCTATGTGCCGCTGCTGCCGGATGCCGCGCAGGAAGCCATGGGCCAGGTGCACCCGCGGGCGCAGATCACCTTCGACATCCTGATGCGCGAAGGCTTCGAGACCGACCATTACATCGACATCTTCGACGGTGGCCCGACCCTGCACGCCCGGGTCTCGGGGATCCGTTCGATCGCCCAGAGCCGTGTGGTACCGGTGAAGATCGGTGAGCTCGCCAAGGGCGGCGGACGCCAGTACCTGGTCGCCAACGCGCAGTTGCAGGATTACCGAGCGGTGATGCTGGAGCTGGATTACGCGCCGGGCAAACCGGTGACCCTGGATCTGCAAGCGGCCGAAGCCCTGGGCGTCGGCGAAGGTGCCAGCGTGCGCCTGGTGGCGGTTTAACGCCTTAAGCGAGTTTCGCGGGGGCCGGCAGCGGCGCCCGTCTGAGGAGATAGCATGATCGTTCGTCCCGTACGCAGCAGCGACTTACCCGCTCTGATCGACCTGGCCCGCAGCACCGGCACCGGCCTTACCACCTTGCCGGCCAACGAAGAGCGCCTGAAACACCGCGTGGGCTGGGCGGAAAAGACCTTCCGTGGCGAAGCCGAGCGGGGCGACGCGGATTATCTGTTCGTGCTCGAGGACGACAACGGCCGCGTGGTGGGGATTTCCGCGATTGCCGGCGCGGTCGGCCTGCGTGAGCCCTGGTACAACTTCCGGGTCGGCCTGACCGTCAGCGCCTCCCAGGAGCTGAACATCTACCGCGAGATTCCGACGCTGTTCCTGGCCAACGACCTGACCGGCAATTCCGAGCTGTGCTCGCTGTTCCTGCACGCCGATTACCGCACCGGCCTCAACGGTCGCATGCTGGCCAAGGCGCGCATGCTGTTCATTGCCGAATTCCCGCAGCTGTTCGGCAACAAGATCATCGCCGAGATGCGTGGCATGTCCGATAAAGCCGGGCGCTCGCCATTCTGGGAAAGCCTGGGCCGGCACTTCTTCAAGATGGAATTCAGCCAGGCCGACTACCTGACCGGCGTGGGCAACAAGGCGTTCATCGCCGAGCTGATGCCGAAGTTTCCGCTGTACACCTGCTTCCTCTCCGAGGGCGCGCGCAATGTGATTGGCAAGGTGCACACCGATACCGAGCCGGCGCTGGCCATGCTCAAGAGCGAGGGTTTCAGCTACCAGGGTTACGTCGACATCTTCGACGCTGGCCCGGCAGTGGAGTGTGAAACCTCCAAGATCCGCGCGGTGCGCGACAGCCAGGCGCTGGTGCTGGCCATCGGCACCCCGGGCGACGACGCCACGCCTTTCCTGATTCACAACCGCAAGCGCGAGGACTGCCGGATCACCGCCGCACCCGCGCGCTTCGCGTCGGGCACCCTGGTGGTTGATGCGCTGACCGCCAAACGCCTGCAACTCAATGCGGGCGATCAGGTCCGTGCCGTTGCGCTGTCTGCTTCCCGGGAGTCGAAATAATGAACACGCTGTACATTGCAGGCCAATGGCTGCCAGGCCAGGGCGAAGCCTTTGAGTCGTTGAATCCGGTGACCCAGCAGGTGCTGTGGTCGGGCAACGGTGCCACCGTCGCCCAGGTTGAAAGTGCGGTGCAGGCCGCGCACCAGGCATTCCCGGCCTGGGCCAAGCGTTCGCTGGACGAGCGTATCGCGGTGCTGGAAGCCTTTGCCGCCAGCCTGAAAAGCCATGCCGACGAACTGGCTCGTTGCATCGGTGAAGAAACCGGCAAGCCGCTGTGGGAAGCCGCCACCGAAGTGACCAGCATGGTCAACAAGGTCGCGATCTCGGTGCAGAGCTACCGTGAGCGTACCGGCGAGAAGAGCGGCCCGCTGGGCGACGCCACCGCGGTACTGCGGCACAAGCCTCACGGTGTGGTAGCGGTGTTCGGCCCGTACAACTTCCCGGGCCATCTGCCTAACGGCCACATCGTTCCTGCCCTGCTGGCGGGTAACAGCGTGCTGTTCAAGCCCAGCGAGCTGACCCCGAAAGTCGCCGAGCTGACGGTCAAGTGCTGGATCGAAGCCGGCCTGCCGGCGGGTGTGTTGAACCTGCTGCAAGGCGCGCGGGAAACCGGTATCGCCCTGGCTGCCAATCCGGGTATCGACGGTCTGTTCTTCACCGGCTCCAGCCGGACTGGCAATCACCTGCACCAGCAGTTCGCCGGCCGTCCGGACAAGATCCTCGCGCTGGAGATGGGCGGAAACAACCCGCTGGTGGTGGATCAGATCGCGGACCTGGACGCGGCGGTCTACACCATCATTCAGTCGGCCTTCATTTCCGCCGGCCAGCGTTGCACCTGCGCCCGCCGCCTGCTGGTGCCGCAAGGCGCCTGGGGCGACCAGTTGCTGGAGCGCCTGGTAGCGGTCAGCTCGACCATCGAGGTCGGTGCGTTCGACCAGCAGCCGGCGCCGTTCATGGGCTCGGTGATTTCCCTTGGTGCTGCCCGCGCGCTGATGCAGGCCCAGGAAAACCTGTTGGCCAATGGCGCCGTGGCGTTGCTGGAAATGACCCAGCCGCAGGATCAGGCCGCGCTGCTGACCCCGGGCATTCTCGACGTGACCGCCGTGGCCGAGCGCCCGGACGAAGAACTGTTCGGCCCTTTGCTGCAAGTGATTCGCTACGCCGATTTCGAAGCAGCGATCGCCGAAGCCAACGACACCCAATACGGTCTGGCAGCGGGCCTGCTGTCGGATTCCGAGGCGCGTTACCAGCAGTTCTGGCTGGAAAGCCGGGCCGGCATCGTCAACTGGAACAAGCAGCTGACCGGTGCCGCGAGCAGCGCGCCGTTCGGCGGCGTGGGCGCCTCCGGTAACCATCGCGCCAGTGCCTATTACGCGGCGGATTACTGCGCGTACCCGGTGGCGTCGCTGGAAACCGCGAGCCTGACCTTGCCGAGCGCGCTGACGCCGGGTGTACGCCTGTCGTAACAGGTGGTTTGAATGCGCTGGAAGGCCCTGCGGGCCTTGTCGCAGTGCGCCGCGGTGACAGGAGATGATCCCTGTCGCCGCAGCCTTGCAGATGTCACATATAAAAAACAGATTCGTGGAGCCTCGCTGATGAAATCCTATGAAGTCAATTTCGACGGTCTAGTGGGGCCTACCCATAACTACGGCGGCCTGTCCTACGGCAACGTCGCGTCCCAGAGCAACAGCCAGCAGTCTTCCAACCCCAAGGAAGCCGCGCTGCAGGGCCTGGCGAAAATGAAAGCGCTGATGGAAATGGGTTTCCAGCAAGGCGTGCTGGCGCCACAGGAACGCCCGGATGTGGCCGCCCTGCGTCGCCTGGGGTTTTCCGGCAGCGATGCGCAGGTCATCGAGCGCGCCGCCAAGGATGCGATGCCGCTGCTGGTCGCCAGTTGCTCGGCGTCGAGCATGTGGGTGGCCAACGCCGCCACGGTCAGCCCGAGCGCCGACACCGCTGATGGTCGCGTGCATTTCACCGCCGCCAACCTGAACTGCAAATATCACCGCAGCATCGAACACCCGACCACCAGTCGCGTACTGGGGGCGATGTTCGCCGACCAGAAGCACTTCGCCCATCACGCGGCGCTGCCGGCGGTGGCGCAGTTCGGCGATGAAGGCGCGGCCAACCACACTCGTTTCTGCCGTGACTATGGCCAGGCCGGTGTCGAGTTCTTCGTCTTCGGTCGCAGCGCCTTCGATACCCGCTACCCGGCACCGCAGAAGTACCCGGCGCGCCAGACCCTGGAAGCCTCGCAGGCCGTCGCCCGGCTGCACGGCCTGAGCGACGACGGTGTGGTGTATGCCCAGCAGAACCCGTCGGTGATCGACCAGGGCGTGTTTCATAACGATGTGATCGCGGTGGGGAACGGCGAAGTGCTGTTCTACCACGAGGACGCGTTCCTCGAGACCGACAAGATGCTCGCCGAGCTGCAGGCCAAGCTGGGCAAGCGTGGCGGCAACTTCCAGTCGATCTGCGTGCCGCGCTCGCAGGTCACGGTGGAAGACGCGGTGCGCTCCTACCTGTTCAACAGCCAGCTGCTGTCCCGCGCCGATGGCTCGATGCTGCTGATCGTGCCGGAAGAGTGCCGCGGCAACGAGCGCGTCTGGCAGTACCTGCAAGGCCTGACCAGCTCCGGCGGCCTTATTCGCGAAGTGAAAGTCTTCGACCTCAAGCAGAGCATGCAGAACGGCGGTGGCCCGGCGTGCCTGCGGCTACGGGTCGCGCTCAACCAAACCGAACTGGCGGCGGTCAACCCAGGGGTTATCATGACCGCGCCGTTGTACGGCACGCTGACCCAGTGGGTCGACAAGCACTACCGCGACCGCCTGAGCGAAAACGATCTGGCGGACCCGCAATTGCTGCTTGAGTGCCGGACGGCACTGGATGAACTGACGCAAATCCTTAAACTGGGCGCGGTTTATCCATTCCAGATCAATTAAAAGCCCGCGCCTGAGTCCGCTGATCCAGGCGCGCCGCTTTACCTCCAGATGAGAGCGTAATAAATGAGCGATACCCTGCAGCTGATCCTTGAAGACACCGACGGCACTCAACTGGAAACTTCCTGCACCCGCGTTGCCGTGATGTGGCAAGGCAAGGAACTGTGGATCCAGCAGGACGGCCGCGGCCAACTGCTGATCGGCGTGGACGTCGAGGAAGGCGACGAAGAGTACGCCAACCTGCTGTTGCGTCCATTGGCGACTAATCTGGTAAGTCTGCAACTGGAAATGGAACCGGCCGACGCTGGTGACGACGATCACGTGCACGGCCCTGACTGTCAGCACGACCATTAAGGAATAACGTTCTATGCTCGCCCTCGGCAAACTGCTTGAACTGACCCTCGCCGGTCGTGAACCGGCGGAGAAGACTCAACTGACTGTCGACGGCGTGCGGATGCGCTGGCTGAGCGAAGGTGCGCTGGAAGTCCGGCCACCTCAGGCACGTGACAATGGCATGGACCTGCTGCTGTCGGCCGGCATCCACGGCAACGAGACGGCACCGATCGAGTTGCTCGACCGTCTGTTGCACGACATCGCCCGCGGCGACCTCAAGCCGTGCGCACGCATTCTGTTTCTGTTCGGCAACCCCGAGGCCATGCGCCGCGGCGAGCGTTTCATCGAGCAGGACATCAACCGGCTGTTCAACGGCCGTCACGAACAAAGCAGTGGCAACGAAGCCTTGCGCGCCTGCGAGCTGGAGCGCCTGGCGGCGAGTTTCTTCAGCCTGCCGGACCGTACCCGCCTGCACTACGACCTGCACACGGCGATCCGCGGTTCGAAGATCGAACAGTTCGCCCTGTATCCGTGGAAGGAAGGTCGCCAGCACTCGCGCCGGGAGCTGGTGCGCCTGCGGGCCGCGGGCATGGAGGCGGTGCTGCTGCAGAACAAGCCGTCCATCGTGTTCAGCTCCTATACCTACGACAAGCTGGACGCCGAGTCTTTCACCCTGGAACTGGGCAAGGCCCGGCCGTTTGGGCAGAACCAGGGGGTGAATGTCGAGCGTCTGGAAACCCGCCTCAAGCAGATCATCGAAGGCCGCGAACCGCCCATGGCGGAGGAGAAGCTGGATGGCTTGCAGCTGTTCAGCGTCGCTCGGGAAATCATCAAGCACAGCGATACCTTCCACCTGCATCTGCCGGCGGATATCGAGAATTTCTCCGAACTGGAAGTGGGTTACCTGCTGGCCGACGACATTG
Source organism: Pseudomonas chlororaphis subsp. piscium (assembly GCF_003850345.1). Taxonomy (NCBI): domain Bacteria; kingdom Pseudomonadati; phylum Pseudomonadota; class Gammaproteobacteria; order Pseudomonadales; family Pseudomonadaceae; genus Pseudomonas; species Pseudomonas chlororaphis. The sequence goes on along the minus strand of NZ_CP027707.1, from coordinate 5,363,299 downwards.
CCCAGACCCGCTGGATAGTCGAGGAGGAGGGCGCGCGGATCATTTTCCCCAACCCCAAGGTGAAAAACGGCCTGCGTGCCGGGATCCTGATCGTGCCGACCACGGCTGACGGCCTGGCCTGATATCACGGCCCGAGGCAGCGGCTACAAAAACATCGCGAGCCAGCTCGATCCCTGTAGGAGCGAGCTGGCTCGCGATTTTGCTTTCAGCGTCTGACGCTTACACCGCTACCCGCTGCTCATGACGGCGCAGGGCGCGAGTCTTGTGCAGGGTATCGGCGCAGGTCTTCGCCGCTTCCTGGCCCTTGTGCACGAAATGCTCGAAGAAGAACTTCTGATGTTCTTCGCCGGCGTGGAAGTGGTGCGGGGTCAAGACCACCGAGAACACTGGCACTTCGGTTTCCAGCTGGACCTGCATCAGGCCGCTGATCACTGACTGGGCGACGAACTCGTGGCGGTAGATGCCGCCGTCCACCACCAGGCCCGCGGCGACGATGCCGGCATAACGGCCGGACTTGGCCAGCAGCTTGGCGTGCAGTGGAATTTCAAAGGCGCCGCCGACTTCGAAGAAGTCGATATCGGTTTCCTGATAACCCTGGGCGAGCATCTCGCTGACGAAACCTTTGCGGCTCTGGTCGACGATTTCCTTGTGCCAGCAGGCCTGGATAAACGCCACGCGTTCGCCGTGATGTTGTTTGCTTTTGCTATCGATTGCGGTGGGTTGCATCTGTTCTGACTCCTGTTTGTGTGAAAAACAGGGCGTTATGAATCGAAAGGGATTTAAGGGTACGTACGGGCCAGGCGCACAAGCAGTCGCGCGCAGGTCTGTGGACGGCCCTTTGGCGCCAATCCCGTTCTCTCTTCATCCGGACTATGACCGTCGGCCCCGGGATCACACCGGGTCTGCTGACCTTGCCGTCATTCGCCGCCGAAGCGGTGTCTGTCGCCAAGCGCTCGCGGGCTATGCGCATTGCGCGCAATTACCGCCGGTGGGGAATTACACCCCGCCCTGAGAACGTTGCCACCGGGCTTTGCGGCGGCGGTGAGTTTGTAACACATATTTTTCGGCGATGCATTGCGGCTTTTGGATGATAAGCATCGGTTTTTCCTGCCCGTCGACGGGCTTTTCCCGAGCGGGCCTTGATAAATCGCGGTTGTGCCCGTAGTAATTCAGTTCGAAAGAATTTCCTTATTCGCAGCGACGTTCGCGTCCCTTTGCCGAGGCCTGATTCATGAGCGTTATCGATCTTCGCAGTGACACCGTTACCCAACCCACGGCAGGCATGCTGGAGGCAATGGCCACAGCGGCCACGGGCGATGACGTCTACGGCGAAGATCCAACGGTCAACCGCCTGGAAGCCGAACTGGCGCAGCGCCTCGGATTCGCCGAGGCGCTGTTCGTGCCAACGGGGACCATGAGCAACCTGCTGGGCTTGATGGCCCATTGTGGGCGTGGCGACGAATACATCGTCGGCCAGCAGGCGCATACCTATAAGTACGAGGGCGGCGGGGCGGCGGTGCTGGGTTCGATCCAGCCCCAGCCGCTGGAAGTCCAGGCCGACGGCTCGCTGGACCTGGCCCAGGTCGCCGCGGCGATCAAGCCGGATGATTTCCACTTTGCCTGTACCCGCCTGCTGGCGCTGGAAAACACCATGCAGGGCAAGGTGCTGCCGTTGAGCTATCTGGCGCAGGCCCGGGCCTTTACCCGCGAGCATGGCCTGGCCCTGCACCTGGACGGCGCGCGCTTGTACAACGCGGCGGTCAAGCTGGGTGTCGATGCGCGGCAGATTACCCAGCACTTCGATTCGGTCTCGGTGTGCCTGTCCAAGGGCCTGGGCGCACCGGTGGGCTCGGTGCTGTGCGGTTCGGCGGAGCTGATCGGCAAGGCCCGACGCCTGCGCAAGATGGTCGGGGGCGGCATGCGCCAGGCCGGGATCCTGGCCGCGGCGGGCTTGTACGCACTCGATCATCATGTAACGCGCCTGGCCGACGACCATGCCAATGCCCAGTTGCTGGCCGAGGGGTTGCGTGAGGCGGGCTATGAGGTCGAGCCGGTGCAGACCAACATGGTCTATGTGGCGATGGGCGACAGGGCAGAGGCCCTCAAGGCCTTCGCCGGCGAGCGTGGGATCAGGCTGAGCGCCGCATCGCGGCTGCGGATGGTCACTCATATGGACGTCAGTCGTGCACAAATCGAGCAAGTCATCGGGACTTTTATCGATTTTTCCCGCAACTGACAGTGTTAGCCGTCCAATTGACCGTCTCTATCGTATAAACACGCTGTACCCCAAGCTCAGGGCCGATATAATGCGGCCCTTTGCCGTCGTTTCGTCTGATGACGTTTCGCACAGGCCTTTGGCCGCAGTCTCCGTGGAAGAACCTAATGAAAAGCGCAGAAATCCGTGAAGCCTTCCTTCGCTTCTTCGAAGAGCAAGGCCACACCCGTGTAGCCTCCAGCTCTTTGATTCCGGGCAACGACCCAACCCTGCTGTTCACCAACGCGGGGATGAACCAGTTCAAGGACTGCTTCCTGGGCCAGGAAAAGCGCGCCTACACCCGCGCTGTAAGCAGCCAGAAATGCGTGCGCGCCGGCGGCAAGCACAACGACCTGGAAAACGTCGGTTACACCGCCCGTCACCACACTTTCTTCGAAATGCTGGGCAACTTCAGCTTTGGCGATTACTTCAAGCGTGACGCCATCACCTTTGCCTGGACTTTCCTGACGTCCGACAAGTGGCTGAACCTGCCGAAAGAAAAGCTCTGGGTCACCGTCTACGCCAGCGATGACGAGGCCTATGACATCTGGACCAAGGAAGTCGGGGTTCCGGCCGAGCGCATGGTCCGTATCGGCGACAACAAGGGCGCGCCCTACGCCTCCGACAACTTCTGGACCATGGGCGATACCGGCCCATGCGGTCCTTGCACCGAGATTTTCTACGATCACGGCGCCGACATCTGGGGCGGCCCACCTGGCTCGCCGGAAGAGGATGGCGACCGTTACATCGAAATCTGGAACAACGTGTTCATGCAGTTCAACCGCACCGCCGATGGCGTGTTGCATCCGTTGCCAGCGCCGTCGGTGGACACTGGCATGGGCCTGGAGCGGATCAGTGCGGTCCTGCAGCACGTTCACTCGAACTATGAAATCGACCTGTTCCAGAGCCTGCTGAACGCGGCGGCCAAGGCCATCGGTTGCACCAACGACGCCCAGGCGTCGCTGAAAGTCGTGGCCGACCACATCCGTTCTTGCGGCTTCCTGATCGCTGACGGTGTGCTGCCTTCCAACGAAGGTCGCGGTTATGTCCTGCGTCGCATCATTCGCCGCGCTTGCCGTCACGGCAACAAGTTGGGCGCCAAGGGCAGCTTCTTCTATCAGATCGTGGCCGCGCTGGTCGCCGAGATGGGCGAAGCCTTCCCGGAACTGAAATCCCAGCAGGCGCATATCGAGCGCGTGCTGAAAGCTGAAGAAGAGCAGTTCGCCAAGACTCTGGAGCAGGGCCTGAAGATCCTCGAGCAGGACCTGGCTGAGCTCAAAGGCACTGTGGTGCCGGGCGATGTGGTGTTCAAACTGTATGACACCTACGGTTTCCCGATGGACCTGACCGGCGACATCGCCCGTGAGCGCAGCCTGACCCTCGATGAGGAAGGTTTCGAGCGCGAGATGGAAGCCCAGCGCGTACGTGCCCGTTCCGCCAGCTCCTTCGGCATGGACTACAACAGCTTGGTCAAGGTCGATGTGGCTACCGAGTTCACCGGTTACTACACCACCAGCGGTTCGGCCAAGGTGGTTGCCCTTTATAAGGAAGGACAATCGGTCGACGTGCTGAGCGAAGGCGAAGAGGGCGTGGTCATTCTCGACCAGACACCGTTCTACGCTGAGTCGGGCGGCCAGATTGGCGACTGCGGTTACCTGCAAGCGGGTAACGCGCGTTTCGACGTGCGCGATACCACCAAGACCGGCGGTGCTTTCCTGCATCACGGCGTATTGGCCAGTGGCAGCCTGACCGTTGGCGCTCCGGTGCAAACCCAGGTTGATGCCGAAGTGCGTCACGCCACTTCGCTGAACCACTCGGCTACCCACTTGCTGCACGCCGCTCTGCGCCAGGTGCTGGGCGAGCATGTGCAGCAGAAGGGCTCGTTGGTGGACAGTCAGCGCCTGCGTTTCGACTTCAGCCACTTCGAAGCGATCAAGCCTGAGCAGATCAAGGCCCTGGAAGACATCGTCAACGCCGAGATTCGCAAGAACACCGCGGTGGAAACCGAAGAAACCGATATCGACACCGCCAAGCAGAAGGGCGCCATGGCGCTGTTCGGCGAGAAGTACGGCGACAGCGTGCGTGTACTGAGCATGGGCGGTGACTTCTCCGTTGAACTGTGTGGCGGTATTCACGCCAACCGTACCGGCGATATCGGCCTGCTGAAAATCATCAGCGAAGGCGGCGTGGCCTCGGGCGTACGTCGTATCGAAGCAGTCACCGGTGCCGCGGCACTGGCGTACCTGAACGCTGCGGAAGAGCAACTCAAGGAAGCGGCGATCCTGGTCAAGGGTAGCCGTGACAACCTGATCGACAAGCTGTCGGCCGTGCTGGAGCGCAACCGCCTGCTGGAGAAGCAGCTCGAGCAGCTGCAGGCCAAGGCGGCCAGTGCCGCTGGCGACGACCTGTCGGCGCAGGCGCTGGACGTCAAAGGCGCGAAAGTGCTGGCGGCGCGCCTGGACGGTCAGGATGGCAAGGCGCTGTTGGCGCTGGTCGATCAGTTGAAAAACAAACTCGGTCGCGCAGTGATCCTGCTCGGCAGTGTCCATGAGGAAAAGGTCGTACTGGTTGCGGGCGTAACCAAGGACCTGACTGGCCAACTCAAAGCCGGTGATTTGATGAAGCAAGCCGCTGCGGCAGTGGGCGGGAAGGGCGGTGGTCGTCCGGACATGGCGCAGGGCGGTGGCGTCGATGCCGCTGCGCTGGATGCCGCGCTGGCCCTGACCGTTCCGTTTGTCGAGCAGGGGATTTAAGGTTCCAAGCCGAGCCCGTCGTCTAGTGGCGGGCTTTGGAGCTGCGCAGTTTGATTGATTAATGGGCGCCCCTTTACGGGCTGAGGCGGCTTAGAAATGGCTTTGATCGTACAGAAATTTGGAGGTACCTCGGTCGGTTCCGTCGAAAGAATCGAGCAGGTCGCCGACAAGGTGAAAAAATTCCGCGAAGCCGGTGACGACCTGGTGGTTGTACTGTCGGCCATGAGCGGCGAAACCAACCGTCTGATCGACCTTGCCAAGCAAATCAGCGGCGACGGTCAGCCGGTTCCTCGCGAGCTGGACGTGATCGTTTCCACCGGTGAGCAGGTGACGATCGCACTGCTGGCCATGGCGCTGATCAAGCGCGGCGTGCCGGCAGTCTCCTATACCGGCAACCAGGTGCGGATTCTGACCGATAGCGCGCACAATAAAGCGCGCATATTGCAGATCGACGATCAGAAAATTCGCGGTGACCTGAAGGCTGGTCGCGTGGTTGTGGTCGCCGGTTTCCAGGGCGTTGACGAGCACGGCAACATCACGACCCTCGGTCGTGGCGGTTCCGACACCACCGGCGTGGCGCTGGCGGCAGCCCTGAAGGCTGACGAATGCCAGATCTACACCGATGTCGACGGCGTCTACACCACCGATCCGCGCGTGGTGTCCGTGGCCCAGCGCCTGGACAAGATCACCTTCGAAGAAATGCTGGAAATGGCCAGCCTGGGTTCCAAGGTGCTGCAGATCCGCGCGGTCGAGTTCGCCGGCAAGTACAACGTTCCGCTGCGCGTACTGCACAGCTTCAAGGAGGGTCCGGGTACCCTCATTACTATTGATGAAGAGGAATCCATGGAACAGCCGATCATTTCCGGCATCGCTTTTAACCGCGATGAAGCCAAGCTGACCATCCGTGGCGTGCCAGACACTCCCGGCGTGGCCTTCAAGATTCTCGGCCCGATCAGCGCCGCGAACATTGAAGTCGATATGATCGTGCAGAACGTTTCGCACGATAACACCACCGACTTCACCTTCACCGTGCACCGCAACGATTATCTGGCAGCCCAGCAAGTGCTGGAAAACACTGCCCGTGAAATCGGCGCCCGGGAAGTGGTGGGCGACACCAAGATTGCCAAGGTCTCGATCGTTGGTGTCGGCATGCGTTCCCACGCGGGCGTTGCCAGCCGCATGTTCGAAGCGCTGGCCAAGGAAAGCATCAACATCCAGATGATCTCGACCTCGGAAATCAAGGTTTCCGTGGTGATTGAAGAGAAGTACCTGGAACTGGCCGTGCGCGCTCTGCACACGGCTTTCGAACTGGACGCTCCGGCCCGACAGGGCGAGTGATGCGTTGCCCGAAGGGCGCGGTATACCGCGCCCTTTGTTTTTTTGATCGGCGTGACAGAAAACTGTTCTTTTGCTCGCGCTAGTCAATACTTAGGCGTGTAGGGCTACGGCCGTCCTGGTTGTAGGTCGATACCCTTTTTTTTGCAGACTGTTGTCCCTGAAATGAAATGCGTGAGGAGAAAGGTATGCTGATTCTGACTCGTCGGTGCGCAGAAAGCCTGATTATTGGTGATGGCGAAATCACTGTGACCGTGCTTGGCGTCAAAGGAAATCAAGTGCGTATCGGTGTTAACGCCCCTAAAGAGGTAGCGGTGCACCGTGAAGAAATTTACCTGCGGATAAAGAAAGAGAAGGACGAAGAACCAAGCCATTAATTTTTATCGTTTTTTTTGTTTGCAAACGGGGAGAAAGCTGGTTAATATACGCCCCGTGTTGCGGAGAGCTGGCCGAGTGGCCGAAGGCGCTCCCCTGCTAAGGGAGTACACCTCAAAAGGGTGTCGGGGGTTCGAATCCCCCGTTCTCCGCCATTATTTACTTAGTTCGTTGTAATCTGGCTTCTTCTGTAAGTTGTTGAAATTACTAGAAAAAGTGCTTTACAAAAAGATTTAACGGCCTATAATGCGCGGCAACAAATGCACTCGTAGCTCAGCTGGATAGAGTACTCGGCTACGAACCGAGCGGTCACAGGTTCGAATCCTGTCGAGTGCACCATTTAAGAGTTGTTTGCAGTAATGCGGATAACTTGGCTTCAACCAGTTGTGGTCTGGTCTAAAAACACAAATTGCACTCGTAGCTCAGCTGGATAGAGTACTCGGCTACGAACCGAGCGGTCACAGGTTCGAATCCTGTCGAGTGCACCATATACCAAGAAGCCCGCATTCATTGCGGGCTTTTTGCTTTCTGTCATTTGGGTTTTCTCCCTTCTTTATTGATTCCTCTCTTTGAACGTCGCGATCATCCTGGCGTCGTATTCAGCGTGTACCTGTCTTTTTTGATGCGGTCTTTCGAAAGCTCCCGGCAATTGTGAATTGATAGCAGGGGCGAGTCCCGGATGCAGTTTTTTCGTCTGGGGTGTGTTTTCTTTTTCGGATGGTGCGTCGCAGCTTTATAGATTCAGCGCTTCTTCAGCTTTGCGCCGCAAGCGCTTGTTCTTGCCATGATTTTTTAACGTTTAAAGCCGTCAAGCGGTGTATGATTGCGCCCGTCAGCCCCGCCGGGGCTTGTGGAATACCTCCATGGACTTACCCAGTAGTTACTCAGTATCCCGTTTTTACAATCATGAATTGACTGATTGATCCTTCCGGCGTGCTCCTCTGCTGGGAGTGGAGTTCGCCTATGACCGAAGTAGAAGTAAAGAAAACACAAGACAGCCTGCAGGATCGCCTCGCTCAAGTCGTTGAGCTGCTGCAGCGCCAGCGGGTGGTCGAAGACCTGACCCATCGTCAGGAAGGTCATCATCAGGATCGGGTCGAGAACCTGGTCCACCGGCAAAACCTCGTCGAGCTGCAACGCAAACTCGACGATCTGCACTCTGCCGACGTTGCCTACATCCTTGAAGCCTTGCCGCTCGACGAGCGTCTGACTGTCTGGCAGTTGGTCAAGGCCGAGCGCGACGGCGACATCCTGCTCGAAGTATCCGATTCCGTACGTGAAACCCTGATCGCCGACATGGACGATCATGAGCTCCTGGCGGCCGCCAAGGAGATGGACGCCGACGAACTTGCTGACCTGGCTCCCGAGCTGCCGCGAGACGTTGTCCATGAGCTGATGGAAGCGTTGGACGGCCAGCAGCGTGAGCGCGTTCGCTCCGCCTTGTCGTATGACGAGGAGCAGGTCGGTGCGTTGATGGACTTCGAGATGGTGACCATCCGTGAGGATGTCAGCCTTGAAGTGGTTCTGCGTTATCTGCGTCGCCTCAAAGAGCTGCCAGGCCATACCGACAAGCTGTTCGTCGTCGACTATGACGGCGTGCTCAAGGGTGTGCTGCCCATCAAGCGGTTGCTGGTGAATGATCCGGAGAAACAGGTTTCGGAAGTCATGGCCAGCGATCCGGTAAGTTTCCATCCGGACGAAGATGCCTACGACGCTGCGCAGGCGTTCGAGCGTTACGACTTGATTTCGGCGCCGGTGGTCGACAAGAACGGCAAATTGATCGGCCGTCTGACCATCGACGAAATGGTCGACCTGATTCGTGAGGAGAGCGAGACCGAAGTCCTCAACATGGCCGGTCTGCGTGAAGAGGAAGACATTTTTGCCTCGGTCTGGCGTTCCCTGCGTAACCGCTGGGCCTGGCTGGCAATCAACCTGATCACCGCATTTGTCGCTTCGCGAGTGATCGGCCTGTTTGAAGGTTCTATCGAAAAGCTGGTGGCCCTGGCGGCCCTGATGCCGATCGTGGCGGGTATCGGCGGTAACTCGGGTAACCAGACCATCACCATGATCGTTCGCGCCATGGCGCTGGACCAGGTCAGCACCGGTAATACTTCGCGCCTGATGCGCAAGGAGTTGGCGGTGGCCTTGATCAATGGCCTGGTCTGGGGAGGAGTGATTGGTGTGGTGGCCTACCTGCTCTACGGCAGCTGGTCGTTGGGTGTGGTGATGACGGCGGCCATGACGCTCAACCTGTTGCTGGCGGCGCTGATGGGGGTTCTGATTCCGATGACGCTGGCGCGCCTGGGGCGCGACCCGGCAATGGGGGCCAGCGTCATGATCACGGCGATGACCGACAGTGGCGGCTTCTTTATCTTCCTTGGGTTAGCCACCATCTTCCTGCTTTGATCCTGCATACAGCCCCTCTAATGGGGCTGTATCGTTTTCTCCATTCCCTTGCGATCCAGGCTTAGCGCTTTTGTAGCGCTCGAGCAGCAAATTTCGGGTAAAAAAAAGCCAGCACAAGGCTGGCTCTAGCTTTCGAGGTCGAATCAGGAAGCGTCTGCGGCCATTTCGGCGTCATGGGCGATCAGCGAAACGAGAGCGTTCTGCTGGCGGTGGGAAAGTTGACGGAAACGTTGAAGCAGTTCGCGTTCATGCAAGGAGAGCTCTGGGCTGTCCAGGCGCATGCTCAACTCTTCACCCAAGGCGCCTTCCTGAATAAGACTCTGTTCCAGGCGCGCGATGATTTCGGAGTTCATGCTGCGGTGATGATTGCGAGCCACCTCGGCAATGCGTTCACGCATCCCGTCGGGTAGACGTACGACGAACTTGTCAGCCGTACGGCTGGAATAAATTGCCTGTTTCAATGGGCGCATATATTTAACCGGTTAGTTCAGGGGAGCGGTTCTCGGAATTGGCCGCGGGATGTCAGTTAGGACAAGCGTTGCTGCCAAATGTTCAACCTGAATTGTTAAGAGGCCCGCATCATGCCTCAAAATAGCCATATCCTTGGCGTCAATTCTGTGACAAATATTGAACTGGGTAAAGGCGTTATGCCAGCACCAATTATCAGAAATGCGGACTGGTTTGAAAAGATTGCCTGGTCCGCCTATCTGCCAGCGTCCTGTTGCCTGATAGGCGGCGTTTGAGTGTCGCCAGGTGGGCATCTATGCGGATCCGATCATCGTTCCCTACTCTATACAGAATAGTGGCAAATTGCCGATTTACTAGGCTGCGAGCACCATGGAGTCTCTGAATGTCAGGCAGACTGATTTATTTGATAGGGCCATCCGGGTCGGGCAAGGACAGCCTGATAGAGGCTGCGCGCCGGCCTCTGGCACAACTCGGTTGTGATGTGGTGCGGCGGGTGATCACCCGTTCCGCGGAATCCGTGGGGGAAGAGGCCCATGGGGTAAGTGCTGATGAGTTCGAGCGCCTGGAGCGGCAGGGCGCCTTTGCTTTGTGCTGGCGGGCTAATGGCCTAGCCTACGGAATTCCCGTGCAGATCGACGAATGGCTGACCAGTGGGCGTCATGTCCTGGTCAATGGCTCCAGGGTGTACCTGGATCAGGCTCGCCAACGTTATCCGGAGCTTTTGGCGATTCTGTTGACGGTGGACATCGACGTGCTGCGGCAAAGACTGATGAACCGCGGTCGCGAAAGTGCGATGCAGATCGAGGCGAGACTCAAGAGAAGCGCTCTTTTTTCCGCTGAGGACGGACCTGTGCTGGGAGAGTCCGTGTTTTTTCTGGACAACTCGAGCGAGCTGTCCGTGACGCTTGAGCGTTTTCTGAAGCTGTTGAGAGATCAGGGGATCAGCGCAGCACTGGGTCGAACTTGATTTTGCGTCCCAACGCCAGCGCCAGCAGGAACAAGCCGGAAAAAACACCACAAGCAATCAAGGGCGCATCACCCAGGGTATTTTCAGTGGTGAAGCAACCCAGTGTGGCACTGAGTACTGCCAGGATGAGAAGGCCTTTGGCAAGTCGGGACATTAACAGGCTCCTGATAGGGTCGTATTCAAAATACCCAGCTTTCGGGTCTTGGATTGGCAGGTAGAACAACGGCTTCCGGGTCATCGGCGACCCGCGCCAAGCCAGGATTCTCCAATGCGCTGCTCATCACAGCCAATTGCGGGGCCTGGTGTTGCGCGTAGTGGGTCCTGTACTGGGTGCTCTGATCAGCGCTGCCATCAGGCTGAAAGTGGAAGACCACCAGTACGGCGATGGCAATGGCATTCGATAGAAGAAGGGCGCTGTTCATGGGCTTGATCTCCATTGTTCTTTCATAGAGATGAAGCAGCGCTCATGCCAAGAGTCTAACCTCTAATAAACCCTTTAAAAACAATGATTTGATAGGGGCTTTAGAAGGCGGAGGATTGCATTCTGCAATGATGGCTTTTTGCAGTGATGCAATTTGCACGGCGACTCTGGCAAGTTGCCTGATGACCAGAGGTGGCCACCGGTTAAAAAGCCCTACTCACAACATGACAAAATCAGGGCTGGCCGTTAACATGCACGCCGTCCTTTGCGCCGCGGCAGCACACGCGGCAGTCAATTTGTCCCAGTAGCTCAATTGGATAGAGCATCCCCCTCCTAAGGGGAAGGTTGGCAGTTCGAACCTGCCCTGGGACACCATCTACTTCCGGGCTTTCAGTCCAAACGTGGTTTTCGTCCTTATTTCGCAGTACGGCTACGTTTGGTTGACGCAGTTCTCGATGCTGTGGAGTCACCCATGATTGTCATTGCTGGAAAAAACAATATTTCGGTGTTTGGCCTGGAACGGGCTCTGCGACAGTTTTCGCCTAACGAAATTGCCGTGGTCTGCAACCGTAACGATACGGGTGTCGATGGTTGGCAGCGTTCGTTGCGGGCGGCCGCGCAAAAGTATGGCGTGCGTGAGATCAGCCTGGAGACGGCTTACGAAGTAGCGTCTGTCGCGTTCATTTCCCTGGAGTTCGACCGGATCGTCGTGCCTGAGCGCTTCTCCATCAGCCGCGTGTTCAACATTCATTTCTCGAAGCTGCCGGAATACAAGGGCATGTTTACCTCGGTCTGGCCGTTGCTGGAGTCCAGGGCCGAGGCGGGTGTGACCTTGCATTTCATCGACCGGGGTATCGACACCGGGGACATCGTCGCGCAACAGGTGTTCTCGATCCCGTCCTGGTGGACCTGTCGCGATCTCTATTTCGCCTTTAACCAGCATGCCGGCCAGTTGCTGGAGCAGTGGTTTGCCAGGTTGGTCGATGGTGACGTCAGGGCGCAGCCGCAGAGTGCGGTGGGGTCCAGCTACTTCTCAAAGGACGCCATCGACTATGGGGCGTTGAAAATCGATCCTCTGTCGACGGCCTGGGCGCTACGCAACAAGATCAGGGCGTTCGCCTTTCGTGAATATCAGTTCTTGCACTGGGACGGAAAACCGGTGGTCTCGGCGACGATTCTGCCTGGGCGTTCACAATTCAAGGCCGGGACCCTGATCAACGCAACCGAGGATTATGTCGAGCTCTGCACCATCGATTACGACATCCGGCTGAATTTTGATCGATTGCCGGAGATGCTCGAGGCTTGTGAACGGGGCGATTTGGAGGCGGTGGTGGCACTGCAGGCCAATATTGCCGGTTACAACGATGCCAACCAGCAAGGCTGGACGCCGCTGATCGTCGCCAGTTATGCGGGCGCCTATGAGGTGGTTGACTGGCTGTTGCAGCAAGGTGCCGACCCGGAGCGGACCAACAATAAGGGCACGACACCCTTGATGTATGCCAAGGATGCTTTCCTGGCCGGGCGTTGCCGTAGAACCTTTCCGTTGTTGCTGCGCAAGGGCGCGAGGCTTGAGGCTGCCGACTATTCCGGTCGGGCGCTCGCCGACTATGTGAGCGATGAGCAGTTCGCTCAGTTGCGAGGTGCTTTCTAGGCACCCCGCAACAGGCGCATCAGTGGGCTGTGAACTGGTTGATAGCAGTGACAATGTATTGCTGTTGTTCCTCGCCCAATGTCGGGTAGATCGGCAATGACAGGATCGAGTCATGCAGCGGTGCCCGAGATGCCTTGGAGGTCTTGGCCAGGTCGCTGTAGGCCCGCTGCTCGGTGATCGCCAGTGGATAGTGAACCAGGCATTGGATGCCACGCTCGGCCAGATGCGCCTTCAGTTGATCGCGCCATGGGCAGCTAATGACATACAGGTGCCAGACATGGGCGCTCGCTGTTGTGACCGAGGGCAGGGTGATACCCGGGTGCCGGATGTGTTCGCTGTAGTAGCGGGCGACGCTGCGTCGACGGGCAGTATCACTGTCCAGGTGCGCCAGTTTCACCCCCAGCATCGCGGCCTGGATTTCATCGAGGCGGCTGTTCACCCCCTGATAATCGTGCTGGTACTTGATGCGCGAGCCGTAGTTGCCCAGCGCCCGGACCAGGGTTACCAGCTCGGCGTCGTTGGTGGTGATGGCTCCGCCGTCGCCCAGGGCACCGAGGTTCTTCCCGGGGTAGAAGCTGAACGCCGCGGCATCGCCCCAGTTGCCGGCCTTGCGCCCGGCCAGCTCGGCGCCATGGGCCTGGGCGGCATCTTCGAGTACCAGCAGGCCATGCTTGTGGGCCAAGGCCATGATCTGCGGCATCGGCGACAGTTGCCCATAAAGATGCACCGGCAGTATCACTCGGGTTTTTTCCGAGATGGCCCGTTTGACGGCCTCGATTTCCAGGTTGTGGGTCGCAGGGTCCACATCCACCAGGATCGGCGCCAGATCGTTTTCCAGAATGGCCGAGATGGTGGCGATAAAGGTGTTGCTCTGCACTATCACTTCATCGCCGGCCTGAAGCTTGCCTTGCTCTTTCCAGGCACGCAGGATCAGGGTCAGGGCATCCAGGCCATTGGCGACGCCGATGGCATGCTGGCTGCCGCAGTACTCGGCGAAGGCGGCCTCGAATCGCTCAAGCTCGCGCCCCATCAGGTACCAGCCGGAGTCGATCACGCGGCTGCAAGCGGCTTTGAGCTGATCGGCATATTCGTGATTGATGCCTTTCAAATCCAGAAACGGAATATTCATCATCTGAGTCATTGTCCGAGCATATCCATGAACTGGGCATAGTCTCGAACGTAATCGCCTTCTTCGTAGAGTTGATCGGCCAGAACCATCAGCACACAGTCTGGAGAGAAGTCATACATCTCACGCCAGATAAAGGATTCGATCAGCAGGCCCTGGCAAGGGTTGTCCAGGGTGATGTCGATCTTTTCCCGGCCGTCATCCAGCAGAAAACGGCACGAACCGCGTACGGCGATTGCGACCTGCTTGAGGGTCTTGTGGGCATGGTAGCCGCGGCGAACCCCTTCACCGGTATTGAACATGTAGTACACGCGCTTCACCGGGAAGGGGATATTCTTCCCTTCTTCCAGGGCAATCAGCGAGCCGCGGTCATCGCCGTGGGTCTGCAGCGGCAGAATGTGAATCTTCATCGCGTCTCCTCTTCGAGCCGTTTCGACAAATGCTGTTGCAGCCAGTTTTCAACGCTCTTGGCGTCGACCCGATAATTCCGGTAATACAGTTCTCGGGAGTCGGTCGAGCCTACCCGGTAAGCGATGTAGTCCATTTCCACGCCGACGACCGCCGCTAGGTTGGAAAAGCACGACAGCTCTGCGTATTCCTCGGCCATCCAGCACAGTGCGCGGGTGTTTTTCGAGGCGAAAATCAGATTGGTCCAGGCCGCGCCGGTGGGGCCGACTATGACTTCGGCATTGGCCATGATCGCCACCTGATGGTTGATGTCTTGTTCCTCCATGTACACGCAGGTAAACCCATAGGGTTCCAGCAGCTTGAGGATCTCGGCCTGGTTGTAGTGCCGGAGAAAGCCTTTGCGGGCCAGGAATACTCGTTTGGGGAGTTCGCTGATGGGAATGTCACGGGCCAGATGCAGCGCCTTTTCCCGCAGGAAATTGATCGACTCCGGGCGGACGAAACCGCTGCTGGCACTGTTCTGTGCCGGGCCTTTGAAGTTCGGGATCATATTGTTGGGGGCACTGATCAGCAGCAGGTCGGCCACCTGGTAGCTGGTGATGTTTTCCAGGAGCACCAGCGGGCGTTCAACGCCGATCGCCTCGATCAGGGCCTTGATCGAAGGAATGTTCTGGCTGCTCTTGGAGATCAGCAGTGGATAGTCCGCATATTGCGGCGGCAGTTCGGCCACGAATTGCAGTTGCGACAAGACTTCTACCGTCCAGTGGTAATAGTTCTGCTCGTTGCAGCCGCTGATCAGCAGGCCTTTTTCCAGCTCTACAGGTGTGCCGGTCCTGACCAGGGCCAGGCGCTGGCCGTGGTAGAGCAGGTGCGCAGCACTATAGTCGGCCTGCAGGGATTTCGCCGTGGGCACTCGCTCCAGCACCAATTGCCCGCCGGGCAGAATCACCGAACGCGACACCGAACAGACTTGCCCCTGCCGGAAGTGATACAGGGCGATCTCGGGTAACTCCAGGGTGATCGCTGGTGTCGATTGATGGATGAACCGTGGAGGTTGGCTGGTGCCCGGTTGGCTCGGGCGAAAGACATGGACCTTGTGCTCGTCGCTTTCATCCAGCCAGCGCAAGGCCAGGCGCCGGGTATCCTGGCGTCGAAAAAACAGTCGATACAGCAGGTCGCTGATCAATCCCGGCTTTCTGCACAGCCGTTCATAGCCCAGTTGCTCGAGGCGTTTGCCAATACGCTGGAACCATGGGAGTTGCGAGCTGATCTGCGCGCCATGGAAGACTTCGACTTTTTGCTCGTTGATGGCCAGCTTCTCAGTGAGCTGCGGATGGATCTCGCGGTAGTAATCACTGGCGATGATGATTTTGTCGAAAGCCAGCGAACTCAATTGTTGAGGCGCGTGGATCAGTTTGCCGAACAGGCGCTGGCCCTGCTTCTGCTGGTTGTTATCGACGAAGCCGATCACCCGGTAGCGGCGGCGGTTGTACTTGTAGAAGTTGACCCCACCGGCGCCGGTACCGAATATCAGCACCCGCGCTTTTTGTCCAAACCCTGTCGACACATTGACCTCGTCTTGCTGGTGCTGCCGGTGGTAGATCGTCACCCGAGCGGTTCGCCCGCTCGGTAAAGGCGGTGACGCTAGCCATTGTTATTGATGATGTTGCCCTTGATCTGGGCGATACCCTTGGCGTTCAGGTCGCGTCGGGTCCTTATCGGTTGCAGCTCGCCCTGGATCGCGGCGTTGATGGTATCAATCGCGGTCTTGCCGGTGTTGCTCCGGGACTTGCCCAGCAGATAGCGAAGCGACAGGCGGAACTGTTCCGACTCATTGGCCACCGGCCGCGTACCGTGCAAGGTGCAGTTATGCCAGAGCCCGACGTAACCCGGCCCGCCCGTCAGCCGGTAATCCTGGCAGGCCATCTGCTGCCCCTGATCGTCGGCGTAGGTCCATTGGTCGTGCTCCTGATGTTCCAACTGATGAGGGAACAACGTGGCGCCAAAACGGTGAGTGCCGGGCATCAGGTGCAGCGGCGAGTCGTTTTCGGTGACCTCATGCAGGTACACATAGAGGGTCAGAAAGGTCGAAGGGTCGAGTTCCACCCGGCCTTGGGGCCAGTCGATGATGTCCTGGTGAAAGTCGATCCCGCGGAAGTAGGTGATGTCGCGAAAGGGCTTTTTGATGTACGGCCCCAGGTTCGCCACATTCACATCGCGGATCTTTTCCCGTACCCAGTCCGGTAGCCACGAATCCGGTACCCCGCACACCGCTTTCTTGATCACCACCTCATAGTCGGCGCCGAGCACTTCATCGAGGACCGCGGTGAGGCGCGGGTCCTGTTCGATGAACTGCAACTGCGGCTCGAAAGCATTGAGAAAGTTGAAGGTCTTGTTCGGGTTGGCGTTGAGGTGGTTTTCCTGGGCCAGGTACTCAGCCTCGTCCATGAACAGCCCGGCCCCGAAGGCCCGTGCGGCGATCATTTCGCGGTACAGCGCCTGCGTGCGGTCAGCGTCCAGGATCTCGCCAAAGATGTGGGCGCCCTGGTCGATGAGGTTTTGGATACAGGTTTGCATGTTGCGCTCGTTTTTGACTGTTGCTGTCTGTCTGCAAGGTATCGGCGTGGCTGGCCTAAAGTTGATGCCGCCCGGCTGATATTCCCGATGGAGTTTGCCGCAACCGGAGCTGGTGGGCGGCGCGAGCAAGGATATCGAAGGCTTTTGCCAACTATCTATAAGGGAACGCCAGAATCGGCCGATAACCCCATGGATGTTGTTGCAGGTCAAATGGCTGGGCCATGGGCCGGGCGCCCGGCGAGCAGACGGGCACCATTGCGGGTTGATGTAGAATGCATTGATGGCCTTTGGCCATTATCGTTGTCCGGGTGCAGCAAGGCTGACGACCTTGAGCCTGTCCTGCTGTTGCCGCGGGCTTCATCTTTTTTACGGGTCTGGAATCTTCGATGCTGGCGTACCACCAAAAAAGCTTTTTGATCGTCGATGATTTCTCGGATTTCCGCAGTTCTGTCCGGTCCATGCTGCGTGAGCTGGGCGTCAAGGACGTAGACACTGCCGATACAGGCGAGCAGGCGCTGCGCATGTGCGCGCAAAAGCGCTATGACTTCATCCTGCAGGATTACCACCTGGGCGACGGCAAGAAGAACGGGCAGCAGGTGCTCGAAGACCTGATGACCGACAAGCTGATCAGCCATGAAAGCGTATTCCTGATGGTCACCGCCGAGACCAGCCAGTCGATGGTGCTCAGCGCCCTCGAGCACGAGCCGGACGCCTATCTGACCAAGCCTTTCAACCGCTCCAGCCTGGCTCAGCGGTTGGAGCGGCTGCAGCAGCGCAAGTCGCTGCTCAAGCCAATCCTGCAGGCGCTCGATCGCGGCAAGCCGCTTGAGGTGCTCAATGCCTGCATTGCCCTGTGCAAGCAGGACCCGCGCTATTCGCCGTTGTGCCTGCGCTACCGGGCCGATGCCCTGCGTGACCTGAACCAGAACGAAGCGTTGGAGCGGTTGTACGAGAGCATTCTGGCGGATCGCCCGTTGCCGTGGGCCTATGTCGGCCTGGGGCGCCTGCTGTTCAAGCGTGGCCAGGTGACCCAGGCCAAGGCCATCTATGAAAAGGCCTTGAAGGCTTTTCCGATGATGCCGGCGCTCTACGATGGCATGGCCGAGGTGCTGCTCGCCGAGGGTGACTCCAGGCGCGCCCAGAGTGTGCTGGAGGAGGCCGTGCGCCTGTCGCCGCTGGCTGTGCGCCGGCAAGCGCTGCTGGGCAAGCTGGCGATGACCAACGAAGACTTCGAGACTGCCTCCAGGGCCTATCGCCAGGCGGTATCCCAGGGCGCGCAATCGCGTTTCAAGGACCCGGAAAGCAACCTTGGCCTGGCGCATGCGTTGATCAGCAAGGGCAGCGAGAGGGGCCTGGATACCCGCACGCGCCTGGAAATCAACAGCACCCTGAGTGCGGTGGCCAAGGAAAACCCCAGCGATCCAGGGTTGCAGATTCGCGCGCGCCTGATGAAGGCCACCAGCCTGTTGCTCAACGATGCTGAAACGGCGGAAAAGCTCACCGAGCAGGCGATGTTGCGCCTGGACGGGATGGAGCAGTTCATGAGCCCGGAAGCGGCGCTGCTGGTGGCCAAGCAACTGCAGATGCTGGGGCAGGCCGATGCCGGCGCATCGATGCTGAAAAACTGCGCGGAAATCTACGGCGACGACCCGAAGGTGATGGAGGGTATCTCCAAGCTCACCGATGACCCGGCGATCCTCAACTCCGCCAATGCCGCGGCAGACATGAACCGTCAGGGCGTGCGCAGTTACAAGGCTGGCGCGCTGGGCGAGGCACGGGATCTGTTCCGTCGGGCCCTGGCCATGCAACCGAAGAACATCAGTATTGCCCTGAACATGGCGCAGTCGCTATTGCACGGCACCGACATCACCCAGGATGCGGCGCTGCTGGAAGAGTGCCGGACCTGCCTGAAAATGGTCGGCCTGATGCCCGATACCGACGCGCGTTATCCGCGTTATCAAAAGCTGCGAAGCAAGGCGTTTGGCGAATGAATACCCACGAACAGGCTCTCGACTTTTCCACGGTGATCGCCTCTACCGTGCACGACATGAAGAACTCCCTGACCCTGCTCATGCAGGCCCATGCCCAGTGGCTGGCAAGACTGCCGCAGGCGCAGCAGGGCACGCCGGAGCAGGGCGTGATGGAGTTCGAGTTCGCCCATCTCAACGGCATGCTGGTGCAACTGCTGGGGCTCTACAAGCTGGGGGTCAACCAGTTGCCGGTGCAGCCGGGCTACCACGAACTGGATGACTTCATCGAAGCGCAATTGGTCAGCCATCAGGACGTGTTCGTCAGTCGTGGCATTGCCGCGACCTATGAAGTCGATCCTTTGACCCCCCTGGGTTTTTTCGATCGGGAGCTGATCGCCTCGGTGCTGGCCAACTGCATCAACAACGCCATTCGTTATGCGCGCCATGCGTTGCTGGTCAGCGTGCACGATGAAGGCGGGCAGACGGTGCTGACCATCAACGACGATGGCGAGGGGTATCCGCAGCAAATGATCGATAACCAGGCCGACTACGTGCAAGGCATCAATCACAGCAGCGGCAGCACCGGCCTGGGGTTGTACTTCGCCGGGCGCATTGCCGCGCTGCATCAGCGCAACGGTGTCTGCGGGCGCACCGAGATCCGTAATGGCGGGCCTCTGGGTGGTGGCATGTTCAGTCTCTATCTGCCTTGAGATCCGCCTTGAAGCGGTTGTCGACCTTGTAGGGGCTGCGCCGTATTTCGGCGGTGTGTTCGATCCCGAGGGCTTTTTGTTCGAGGCTGCTTGAAATTCCGAACAGCCGGAGCCTATTTTGTACGGGTCGCCGTTCTCGGCTCGTACAACAACAAGGATTGAGTCATGACAACCGATGGCCGCAGTTCACTCGCGCAGCGATTGACGGGCATTGACGAGATTGAATGTGTCACTCCGGATCTGAACGGCGTGCCACGGGGCAAGGTGATGACCGCCGAGGGGTTCCTCGAAGGTCGGCGTCTGCAGATGGCCCGCGGGGTGCTGCTGCAATGCATCATGGGCGGTTATCCCCCCGCGCGTTTCTACGGTAGTGACGACGGCGACCTGGCGCTCAATGCCGACCCGCAACAGATTCATCGCCTGCCCTGGAGTTCGCAGCCACGGGCGCTGGCGATTTGCGACGCGGACGAGCTGAGTGGTGAAAGCTCGCGCCTTTCCACCCGCGGCCAGCTCAAAGAGGTCATCGCGCGGTACGCCGCCCGCGGCCTGGCGCCGGTGGTGGCGACCGAGCTGGAATTCTTCATATTTGCTCCCAATACCGATCCGACCCAGCCTTTCCAGCCACCTATTGGCCTGGACGGTCGTCGCGAAGACGGGCATTCGGCGTTCAGCATCAGCTCCAACAACGGTTTGCGGCCGTTCTTCAGTGAGGTCTATGCCTGCATGGCGGCACTGGGCCTGCCGCGCGATACCTTCATGCATGAAATGGGCGTCAGCCAGTTCGAGATCAATCTGCTGCACGGCGATCCGCTGTTGTTGGCCGACCAGACTTTCCTGTTCAAGCACCTGCTCAAGGAAGTGGCGCTCAAGCATGGCCTGACCGTGGTATGCATGGCCAAGCCGCTGGCGCACACGCCAGGCAGTTCGATGCATATTCACCAGAGCCTGGTCGAGTCGGCCAGCGGACGTAACGTGTTCAGCGACGAGGCCGGAGAACCGACCGCGATGTTCCGCCACTTCATTGGCGGGCTGCAGGCGGGCATGGCGGATTTCACTGCGCTGTTCGCGCCGAACGTCAACTCCTACCAGCGCCTGTGCCATCCTTACGCCTCGCCGAACAACGCCTGCTGGTCCCATGATAATCGGGCGGCGGGTCTGCGCATTCCGGCCAGCTCGCCGGTGGCGCGGCGGGTCGAGAACCGCTTGCCAGGCGCCGACGCCAACCCGTATCTGGCGATCGCCGCGAGCCTGGCGGCCGGTTTGCACGGCATCGAAAACGAGTTGGAACCGACGCCGGCGATTCAGGGTGAATTTGCCGTGCCGGACAGTTTATCTTTGCCTTGTACCTTGCATGCCGCTCTCGAGCGTCTGAAACGTAGCCAGTTGGCCAAGGAATTGTTTGGCAATGAGTTCGTCGAAGGTTACCTCGCTTCGAAGACCATGGAGTTGACCAGTTTCTTTGATGAAATAACTCCCTGGGAGCGGCGTGTTTTAGCGGCCCAGGCTTAACCGAACCGTCGCAGTCGGGCTATCGTCCAGATCGCCCGACACTCAATTCAAGGAGCCGCTCGGAACGCCGATGCGCCAAATCTGGAAATCCTTTCGAGCGCTTTATTTCGCCTCGCTGATGATGTTGATCGGCTCGGGCTTACTCAGTACCTACCTGGCGTTGCGCCTGGCCGCCGATCATGTCGACGGGTTATGGGTGGGCGCCTTGATGGCGGCCAACTATTTCGGCCTGGTGCTGGGCGGCAAAATCGGCCACCGCCTGATTGCCCGGGTCGGCCATATCCGCGCCTACGCCACCTGTGCCGGGATCGTCGGCGCGGCGGTGCTGGGGCATGGCCTGGTGGACTGGTTGCCGGCCTGGCTGGTGCTGCGGATGATTGTCGGCCTGGGCATGATGTGCCAGTACATGGTCATCGAAAGCTGGCTCAACGAGCAGGCCGACGTCAAGCAGCGCGGGCTGGTGTTCAGCGGCTACATGATCGCTTCGTATCTGGGGTTGGTCCTGGGGCAGTTGATTCTGGTCATGCACCCGGCCCTCGGGCTTGAATTGCTGATGCTGGTGGCCCTGTGTTTTGCCCTGTGCCTGGTACCGGTGGCCATGACCCGGCGTATTCACCCGGCGCCTTTGCATCCTGCGCCCATGGAGCCGCGCTTCTTTATCAAGCGCGTTCCGCAGTCACTGAGCACGGTGCTCGGGTCGGGGCTGATTGTCGGCTCGTTCTATGGTCTGGCGCCGCTGTATGCATCCCAGCAGGGCTTGAGTACCGAGCAGGTCGGTCTGTTCATGGGCTGCTGCATTTTTGCCGGGCTGGTGGTGCAGTGGCCGCTGGGGTGGCTGTCCGACCGTTATGATCGGGCCCTGCTGATTCGCTGCTTTGCCTGTTTCCTGGCAGTGGCAGCCTTGCCGTTGGCGATTCTGCCTCAGGTGCCGCTGGAGGTGTTGTTCGCCCTGGGGTTCCTGTGTTCGCTGGTGCAGTTCTGCCTGTACCCGCTGGCGGTGGCGTTTTCCAACGACCATGTCGAAGGCGATCGACGGGTCTCGTTGACCGCTATGCTGCTGGTGACCTATGGCGTCGGGGCCAGTGTCGGGCCGTTGGTGGCGGGGGTGCTGATGAAGCTGTTCGGCAGCCAGATGCTCTATGCATTCTTCAGCTTTTTTGCCCTGGTACTGGTCTGGCGCATCCGGCCGAAAGCCGTGACCAACCTGCATCAGGTCGATGATGCGCCGCTGCATCACGTGGCGATGCCGGACAGCATGTCCAGTTCGCCGCTGGTGGCCGCGCTCGACCCGCGGGTCGACGAGCAGGTGGTGCAGGATCAGATGCAGCAGAGCAGCACGCCGGAAGCCGAGGCCCCGGTCGCGACCGAAGATGCTGCGGATGAGGTTGAGGAGCCGCTGGTGAAGCCGGATGAGCCAGGGCAGGATCAGTTCAGTGGGGCCAGGCCCTAGAAATAAAAAAACGGGCAGTCTCCGCAAGGGGCTGCCCGTTTTTTATCGACCCGCGAATCTCAGAGGTCGTCTTTGTCGAAGCGCCGGGCTTCACGTTGCAGCTGGTAGACAAAGCGCTCGACCTGGCGTTGAACCAGGCCGCTCATGTTATGGAAGCGCACGCCGGCGAAAGTCGTGTCGATCTTCTCTTCGTGGTGCAGGTAACGCAGCTCCACTGGCGCAGTCATGCTGCCGAAGGGCAGGGCGGCGATAAAACGCTCGTAGACCTGGCCCAGTTGCAGGCGGCTGGAGATGTCGCCCTCGAAGCGCAGCTTGCAACCGGTGGCGGAGATATCCAGCAGTTTGCCGGCGATCGGCGCCTTGAGTTTTTCACCACCCAGTTCGATGTTGACCAGTTGGGCCAGCTTCAGGGCGGCGCGAAAGGCATTGCGGCGCTGGTGATAGACCACTTCGTCCGGCAGGGTGCCGCGGTAGCAGCGCCCGCCATTGGATTCGTCGATGGTCGGGATGCCGTTGCTTTCCCAGGCGATGCGCACGCCCTCGTGAAAGCCTTCGACGCGAAACGGTTCGCCGGCGAGCATGAAGCGTTCGCCGTCGCGGGGGATCATTTCATCCAGGGCGATCATGTTGCTGTCGCGGTCGACCTCGACCAGATAGCTTTGGAAGCGCTGGCTGCGTTCGTGGAAAGTGATGATCAGCGGGTCATGGCTGTCTTGCAGCAAGCGCAGCGTGGAGTTGATTTCCAAGGGGGTGGTGAGCACCTTGGGTGGCTGCGGCGCATCTTCTGCGTTTACGGCATTGAACACGGTTCATCAATCTCCAGACAAAATACGACTACACGCAAGAGCCGGCATTTTGCCAGCATGTTCCGCGACTTGATAGGGCGCGCTCATCTCTGGGGTCAAGCCTGGCTAAGCGGGCGAGGCTTGGCCAGCTTGGCGGTTGAGCCGCGGGCATCATAGAGGGCTGGAGGCTCGCCACCGGTGAGGATTTTCAATTGATTGGCGGTGGTGGCCTGTTGAACCTGGATCGAACGACCGTTGAGTTCGTTCGCTGCCTGGCAATCGGCAAGCATCTGGGTCAGCACGTCGCTCTGGGCCAGTAACTGGTCGCCAATCGAAGAATGGCTGGCCAGTTGTTCCAGGCCGGTGCGGCTGACAGGAAGATTCAGGCTGGCGAGGATTTCGCTGCGTTTGCGGCCATGCTGCTCGAGCAAAATGATCAGGGCTTGCTTCTGCGCGAGAATATCTTCCAGCAGCGGCATGTCGCGGCCGTGCAGGGCGAGGGATTCTGTGCCCAGCAATTCCAGCAATTGTTGAGCTGGAGCAAAGTCGTCAGTGATCAGTTGCAGCAAATTAGTGTCGTGCATGTATGGCCTTGGGTGTTAAGCGTCCAAAAAACTGGCGCAGGCCTTATTGGCTAGCGCTGGGCTTCGAAATTGAGCAGTTTGCTGGCTACACGGTTGCTGTCGACTTTATAGCTGCCATCGGCAATCGCTTGCTTCAACTCGGCCACGCGGGCGTTGTCGACGGCAGGCTGGTCGCGCAGCTTGTCAGTGATCTTCTGCAACTGTTGAGCCTCATTGCTGAGGTGTACCGACTCCCCGCTGGTGCTGGCCTGTTCGGCTGGAGCGTTCAGCGGCGCGGACTTGTCGGCGTCGCCGGTTTCCTTGCTGGCGCTGGTGCGCGTGCTGCCGGTGAGTGAGGGAGAGCTGTTTAAACGGCTGAAATCGATGACCATGGTAAAAAAACCTCTGGGTATTTGGACGCTTGACTTGTTTTCGGCAATACCCCGGAAAACTTTAGGCTCAAATATCGATAAGCCCGCACGCGCCGCTGTTGCCCTGCATGGGCCACAGTTTAGGGGGCAACAGTGCACAGCGCCAGTCGTCTACATCGCGACTTCCACCTGTCCCGGCGCGGTGACCCGCGCTTTGATGACCCGTTGTGAATTGAGGTTCTTGACCCGTATCTGCTCGCTCATGCCGCCATTGGACAAGGCTTCGCCGGGCATTTTCACGTTCAGCGTGCCGCTGCGGGCAGAGATCACCACCTGATCGCCCTTGCGCACCACTTCCGCCTGTTCCAGGTGAACCAGGGTGACGAGTTGGTCGGCGACCATTGGTCGGACAAGCTTCTGCCCGATGGCCTGGTCCACCGAAGTCAGATAGCCCTGGTTGATCTGGCCGATATCGCGCTCGCGCAGCATCACGTCTTCGGGGCTGATGATGCCGGCGCGTTTGAGTGGCCGGGTGGTGGTCACCACCTCGCGGAACAGCTTGACCTGGGCGGGCACGAACACGGTCCAGGGCGAGGCGCCGTCGCAGCGGACACGAACGGTCACACGTCCCAGCGGTTGCGCCGGGCTTTCCAGGGTCGCTGTCAATTCCTTGTCGCAGTGCGGCATGCGCAGCCGCGGGTCGAGCTGATTGACCTGGATCTCGTAGCGTCCAGGCGTTTGACTGGTTGCCAGATAGTCTTCTACGGTGAATTCAAGAAACCCCTGAGTGACGCCGATAAGTAGATCAGGCAGGGTTACCGAGTCAGCAACGGCAGGATGGCCAGGGTTTACAAAAAACAAAGCCGACAGCCCGTACAGCAATCTGCGGTAGTTTGATGTCAGGCGTCGGGAAAATGTCGTTTTGGCGTTCATAACAGTTAAAAAGCAAGCGCCGTGCCGTTTAGCGATGAGCGCGCGTCGGATCTTAAGCTTTGGGGAGTCTGGGCATGGCTGGTGTAATGGATTCGGTGAACCAGCGCACGCAACTGGTAGGGCAGAATCGCCTTGAGCTGTTGTTGTTCCGTCTCGACGGGCAGCAGCTCTATGGGATCAACGTGTTCAAGGTTCGGGAGGTGCTGCAATGCCCCAAACTGACGTTGATGCCCAAATCCAGTCCTGTGGTGTGCGGTGTCGCGAATATTCGAGGGGCGACCATTCCGATCCTGGACCTGGCGATGGCCACCGGTTCGGGCGGGTTGCAGGATCTGAGCAACCCCTTTGTCATCATCACTGAGTACAACACCAAGACCCAGGGGTTTCTGGTGCGCTCGGTCGAGCGCATCGTCAACATGAACTGGGAGGAGATCCATCCGCCACCCAAGGGGACGGGGCGCGATCACTACCTGACGGCGGTGACGCGGGTCGACAATCAGTTGGTGGAAATCATCGACGTCGAGAAGGTGCTGGCCGAGGTCGCGCCGACGCCCGAGACCATTTCGGTGGGCGTGGTGGATGTCGAGACTCAGCACAAGGCCGTTTCGCTGCGGGTGCTGACGGTCGATGACTCGTCGGTGGCGCGCAAGCAGGTCACGCGTTGCCTGCAGACCGTGGGGGTCGAAGTGGTGGCCCTGAACGACGGCCGACAGGCGCTGGACTACCTGCGCAAGTTGGTCGACGAGGGCAAGAAACCTGAAGAAGAGTTTCTGATGATGATCTCCGACATCGAGATGCCGGAGATGGATGGCTACACCCTCACGGCCGAAATACGCAACGATCCACGCATGCAAAAGCTGCACATCATCCTGCATACTTCGTTGTCAGGTGTATTCAATCAGGCGATGGTGAAGAAGGTCGGTGCCGATGACTTCCTTGCCAAGTTTCGTCCTGATGACCTGGCATCCCGGGTTGTCGACCGGATCAAAGCAGCAGATAACAGCTAGGGATATCCGTCCCTGGCGGTCACACGATTTAAGAGGCGGCATCATTGTCTACGGGTAATTTGGATTTCGAACAGTTCCGGGTGTTCCTGGAAAAAGCCTGTGGGATCTTGCTGGGCGAGAACAAGCAATATCTGGTGTCGAGCCGTCTCAACAAACTGATGGAACAGCAAGGCATCAAATCCCTCGGTGAGCTGGTTCAGCGCATTCAGACCCAGCCGCGCAGCGGTTTGCGGGAGATGGTGGTCGATGCCATGACCACCAACGAGACCCTGTGGTTTCGCGACACCTATCCATTCGAGGTGTTGAAGAACAAGGTCTTGCCGGAGGCGATCAAGGCCAGCCCGAACCAGCGCTTGCGCATCTGGTCGGCGGCCTGTTCCTCGGGGCAGGAGCCCTATTCGTTGTCCATGTCGATCGACGAGTTCGAGAAGGCCAACATGGGGCAACTGAAGATGGGGGTGCAGATCGTTGCCACCGACCTGTCCGGGACCATGCTGAACAACTGCAAGACCGGCGAGTACGACAGCCTGGCGATCGGTCGCGGTTTGTCGGCCGACCGCCTGCAGCGCTATTTCGACCCCAAGGGGCCGGGACGCTGGGTGGTCAAGGCGCCGATCAAGAGCCGGGTCGAGTTCCGCTCGTTCAACCTGCTGGACAGCTATGCCAGCCTGGGCAAATTCGACATCGTGTTCTGCCGCAATGTGCTGATCTACTTCTCCGCCGAGGTGAAGAAGGACATCCTGATGCGCATTCACAGCACTCTGAAACCAGGTGGTTACCTGTTTCTTGGGGCTTCCGAAGCGCTCAATGGATTGCCCGACCACTACCAGATGGTCCAGTGCAGCCCTGGGATCATTTACCAGGCGAAGTAAGATTGTCGCTGTTGAAAAGAGAGGCCTTCGGGCCTCTTTTTTTGTGCCCGAGATTCCGCCGGCAGCGCAGGGCGGCAATGACGACATTGCCGCTTTGCTGACGTTTCGCGGAAATGCCTTGCCGCTTTTCTGGCATTGCCGCTTTGCCGCTGCCGGCAAAGCCTTGATTTACGGGGCTGGAGCACTTGGCACGCAGCTTGCTATGTCCAGCTTACGAAAAATCTGGTCGAAGGTTTCCCGATATGAGCATCAGCTTCGATAAAGCGCTCGGCATTCATGAGCAGGCCCTTGGCTTTCGCGCCAAGCGTGCCGAGGTGCTGGCCAACAACATCTCCAACGCCGACACCCCGAACTACAAGGCTCGGGATCTGGACTTCTCCGCCGTGCTCGCCGAGCAGAACGAGAAAGCCAAGAACGGCACCTTTGCCCTGAACATGACCAACAGCCGGCACATCGAAGCCGAAGGCCTGAGCAGCGGCAACGAGTCGTTGCTGTACCGCACGCCGATGCAGCCGTCGATCGACCAGAACACCGTGGATGCCCAACTGGAACAGTCGAACTATGCCGAGAACTCGGTGAACTTCCAGGCCAGCTTCACGCTGCTCAACAGCAAATTCAAAGGGCTGGTGTCAGCCCTGCGCGGAGAGTAATCCATGTCCCTCGCCAGTGTTTTCAATATTGCCGGTAGCGGCATGAGTGCCCAGACCACTCGCTTGAACACCGTCGCCAGTAACATCGCCAACGCCGAGACGGTCTCTTCGAGCATCGATCAGACCTACCGTGCGCGCCATCCGGTGTTCGCCACCATGTTCCAGGGTGCGCAAAGCGGTGGCAGCGAGTCGCTGTTCCAGAACCAGGACGCGGCCGGTCAGGGCGTTCAGGTGCTGGGCGTGGTCGAGGACCAGAGCAACCTCGAGGCGCGTTACGAGCCTAACCACCCGGCCGCCGACGCCAAGGGGTATGTCTACTACCCCAACGTCAACGTGGTGGAAGAAATGGCCGACATGATTTCCGCCAGCCGCTCGTTCCAGACCAACGCAGAAATGATGAACACCGCCAAAACCATGATGCAGAAGGTCCTGACCCTCGGTCAGTGATAAGGGGCGACTCAGATGAGTGTTACCGATACCACCAGTGGCCTGACGCTCAAGGAGATCCTTGCGAACTCCGCGAAGAAGACCCCGACCACCAGCAATGATGGCCTGGCGGCGGCCACCAATAGCGTCAAGGGCAAAAATGAGCTGGGCAAGGACGCGTTCCTGAAGCTGCTGGTGACCCAGCTGAAAAACCAGAACCCGCTGGACCCTCAGGACAACAGTGCGTTCGTTGCCCAGTTGGCGCAGTTCTCCACCCTGGAAGGGATCACCACCCTCAATACCTCGGTGAACTCCATCACTGGCAACTACAAGTCGTCCCAGGCCCTGCAGGCTTCGTCCCTGGTGGGGCGTTCGGTGATCGTCCAGACCGGTACCACCCAGGTCGACACCACCAAGAGCATGACCGGTTCGGTGACTGTGCCTACCGGCGTCAGCGGTGTCACCGTGACCATCACCGACAAGGATGGCAAGGCGGTCAAGACCATCGACCTGGGGAGTCAGAAGGCCGGCAGCACCAGCTTCGTCTGGGACGGTACCAAGACCGACGGCACCAAGGCCGATCCGGGCAACTATACCTTCAAGGCCAGCACAAAGATCGATGGCAAGGCGACCGACCTGGTCACTTACCTGCCTGCGACGGTCAACAGCGTCACCATCAGCCAGACCGGCGGTGAGCTGATGTTGAACCTCGCAGGACTGAGCAGCCCCGTGGCGCTCTCCAAAGTTCAAACCATTGGTATCTAGAGCCGACTAACGCGGCACAAGGAGTGGAATATGTCTTTTAATATTGGCCTTAGCGGTCTCTATGCTGCCAACAAGCAACTGGACGTGACCGGCAACAACATTGCCAACGTGGCGACCGCCGGCTTCAAATCGTCCCGTGCCGAATTCGCCGACGTCTACTCGGCCACCAAATTGGGCTCCGGCAGCAAGACCATAGGTAATGGCGTGCGCCTGGCCAACGTTTCCCAGCAGTTCGGCCAGGGCGACGTGAACAACACCGGCAACGTACTGGACATGGGTATCCAGGGTTCGGGTTTCTTCGTGCTGAGCGACAACGGCTCGCTGACCTACACCCGCGCCGGTACCTTCAAGACCGACAAGGACGGCTACATCACCAACACCGATGGCACTGCCCGTCTGCAAGGTTATGCGGTCGATGCCAATGGCAAGATCGTCAACGGCGTGCTGACCGACCTGCGTATCGACACCTCGAACCTGTCGCCGAAGTCCACCAGTTCGGTGTCCTCGACCATCAACCTGAACTCCACCGAAAAGGTCATTGACCAGAGCGTGACAGGTTTTGCTTTCGATCCGACCAAGGTGGAAACCTACACCAAGCAGTTCAGCACACCGATCTATGACAGCCAGGGCAACGAGCACAAGCTGGACCAGTACATGGTGAAAACCGGTGCCAACACCTGGAAGACCTACACCCTGGTCGATGGTCGTAACCTCGATGGCTCCGCTCCGACCACCACCGGCGCTACGGCTCCAGTCGCATCGACCATGAGTTTTGACTCCGCCGGCAAACTGGTTTCGGTCATCACTCCGCCTGCCACTACGCCTAATCCGGGCAATAACCTGACCCTGGCGGGCTGGGTACCTGGCACTGTGACCAACGGTACGTGGAAGGCCAACGGTGCCAGCGCCAATGCCAGCGGCGTGACCATCTCCATGACCAGTACCACTCAGTTCAACGCCGATACCGCGCGTTCGCTGCCGGTGCAGGACGGTTACGCCACTGGCCAGATCACCAACCTGACCATCGACGGCACCGGTACTCTGTTCGCCAACTTCAGCAACAGCCAGAACAAGGCCATCGGCCAGATTTCCCTGGCCAGCTTCACCAACGAACAAGGCTTGCAGCCGGTAGGCGGCACCAGTTGGAGAGAAACCTACGCTTCGGGCGTACCGGGCTACGATGCTCCTGAAACCGGCACCCTGGGTTCGATCGTGTCCAACTCCCTGGAAGAGTCGAACGTCAACCTGACCAACGAGCTGGTGGACCTGATCAAGGCCCAGAGCAACTACCAGGCGAACGCCAAGACCATCTCCACCCAGAGCACCATCATGCAGACCATTATTCAGATGACCTGATAATGGCTGGCTGACAGCGCTAAAAAAAGCCCCTCACCGCAGGGGCTTTTTTGTGCCTGCACGGTTCATCGACCACGGCCCGCTTCTGTAGGAGCGAAGCTTGCTCGCGATGAGGGATATGGCATGCGGAGGAGGCGTATCGGTCCTGCCGCGGCTGCCTGGTCCGCAGGGCTGTTCGGCTGGTCCATTCCCGTGAAACTGACGATGGGAACTTCTGGCAAGTCGCCTGCAACAGGTTGTGGGAGGGTTTCGTCCTCGAGTGCCGTCCTGTTGCTTTGGTGGTGCTGTGGATTTTTCCCAGGCAAAAGAAAACCCCCGGCAGGCCAGGGGCCTGTCGGGGGTTCGGATAAGCGCCGGGAGGCGCCTATCGGCTCAGCTTATTGGCAAGCTTCGCAATCCGGCTCGTCGATGGCGCAAGCCTTCGGCACTGGAGCAGGACCGGCTGGAGCCGCCAGGACCGAGTCGTCACCGTGGTTGCCGCCGCTGGAAACAGCGTTCAGCTTGCCGGTGTTGATGGTCGACTTCTCGGTGCTGGTCGCGGCCAGGGCACGGAGGTAGTAAGTGGTTTTCAGGCCACGGTACCAGGCCATGCGGTAGGTCACGTCGAGCTTCTTGCCCGAAGCGCCGGCGATGTAGAGGTTCAGCGACTGAGCCTGGTCGATCCACTTCTGGCGGCGGCTGGCGGCGTCGACGATCCACTTGGTTTCCACTTCGAAGGCAGTCGCGTAGAGCTCCTTGAGTTCTTGCGGGATGCGCTCGATCTGCTGCACGGAACCGTCGTAGTACTTCAGGTCGTTGATCATGACCGAGTCCCACAGACCGCGAGCCTTGAGGTCGCGAACCAGGTACGGGTTGATCACGGTGAATTCGCCCGAAAGGTTCGATTTCACATACAGGTTCTGGTAGGTCGGTTCGATCGACTGCGACACGCCGGTGATGTTGGCGATGGTCGCGGTCGGAGCGATGGCCATGATGTTGGAGTTACGAATACCTTTCTGTACACGGGCGCGCACCGGTGCCCAGTCCAGGGTTTCGTTCAGGTCGACATCGATGTACTTCTGGCCACGGGATTCGATCAGGATTTGTTGCGAATCCAGCGGCAGGATACCTTTGGACCACAGCGAACCCTGGAACGTCTCGTAGGCGCCACGCTCGTCGGCCAGGTCGCAGGAAGCCTGGATCGCGTAGAAGCTCACCGCTTCCATGGACTTGTCGGCGAAGTCGACGGCGGCATCGGAACCGTAAGGGATGTGCTGCAGGTACAGCGCGTCCTGGAAGCCCATGATGCCCAGACCGACCGGACGGTGCTTGAAGTTGGAGTTCTTCGCCTGCGGTACCGAGTAGTAGTTGATGTCGATCACGTTATCGAGCATGCGCACGGCGGTGTTCACGGTGCGTTGCAGCTTGGCGGTGTCCAGCTTGCCGTCGACGATGTGGTTCGGCAGGTTGATCGAGCCCAGGTTGCAAACGGCGATCTCGTCCTTGTTGGTGTTCAAGGTGATCTCGGTGCACAGGTTCGAGCTGTGGACCACGCCCACGTGCTGCTGCGGGCTGCGCAGGTTGCACGGGTCCTTGAAGGTCAGCCAAGGGTGGCCGGTTTCGAACAGCATGGACAGCATCTTGCGCCACAGGTCTTTGGCCTGGATGGTCTTGAACAGCTTGATCTTGCCGTATTCGCACAGGGCTTCGTAGTACTCGTAGCGCTCTTCGAAGGCCTTGCCGGTCAGGTCGTGCAGGTCCGGCACTTCCGATGGCGAGAACAGGGTCCACTTGCCGTCATCGAAGACACGCTTCATGAACAGGTCAGGGATCCAGTTGGCGGTGTTCATGTCGTGGGTACGACGACGATCGTCACCGGTGTTCTTGCGCAGTTCGATGAATTCTTCGATGTCCATGTGCCAGGTTTCCAGGTAGGCACATACAGCGCCTTTGCGCTTGCCACCCTGGTTCACGGCTACGGCGGTGTCGTTCACCACTTTCAGGAACGGCACGACGCCCTGGGACTTGCCATTGGTGCCCTTGATGTAGGAACCCAGCGCACGCACCGGAGTCCAGTCGTTGCCCAGGCCGCCGGCGAATTTCGACAGCATGGCGTTGTCGTGGATGGCGCCGTAGATGCCCGACAGGTCGTCCGGCACGGTGGTCAGGTAGCAGCTCGACAGCTGTGGACGCAGGGTACCGGCGTTGAACAGGGTCGGGGTCGAAGCCATGTAGTCGAAGGACGACAGCAGGTTGTAGAACTCGATGGCACGGTCTTCTTTCTGCTTCTCTTCGATCGCCAGGCCCATGGCCACGCGCATGAAGAAGATCTGTGGCAGTTCGAAGCGCACGCCGTCCTTGTGAATGAAGTAACGGTCGTACAGGGTCTGCAGACCCAGGTAAGTGAACTGCTGGTCGCGCTCGTGGTTGATCGCCTTGCCGAGTTTTTCCAGGTCGAAGTCGGCCAGCACAGGGTTCAGCAGTTCGAACTCGATGCCTTTGGCGACGTAGGCCGGCAGTGCCTTGGCGTACAGGTCAGCCATCTCGTGGTGAGTGGCGCTCTCGGCCACTTCCAGGAAGCTCAGGCCTTCGGCACGCAGGGTGTCCATCAGCAGGCGGGCGGTCACGAACGAGTAGTTCGGCTCGCGCTCTACCAGGGTGCGCGCGGTCATCACCAGGGCGGTGTTGACGTCCTTGAGCGCTACGCCGTCGTAGAGGTTCTTCAGGGTTTCGCGCTGGATCAGGTCGCCGTCGACTTCTTCCAGGCCTTCGCAGGCTTCGGTGACGATGGTGTTCAGGCGGCCCATGTCCAGAGGCGCGAAGCTGCCGTCGGTACGGGTGATACGGATCGACGGGTGAGCCTGCACCGGCTCTTCGCCTGGGGTGCGGGTGGCGCGCTCTTTGGCGCGCGAGTCACGGTAGATCACGTAGTCGCGGGCAACTTTCTGCTCGCCGGCGCGCATCAGGGCCAGTTCGACCTGGTCCTGGATCTCTTCGATGTGGATGGTGCCGCCCGAAGGCATGCGACGCTTGAAGGTGGCGGTGACCTGTTCGGTCAGGCGAGCGACGGTGTCGTGGATTCGCGACGAAGCGGCAGCGGTGCCGCCTTCAACTGCGAGAAACGCTTTGGTGATGGCGACGGTGATTTTGTCATCGGTGTAAGGAACGACAGTGCCGTTACGCTTGATCACTCGCAGTTGGCCAGGCGCGGTGGCAGCCAGATCCAGGTTGGAATCGGCAGCCTGCGGCGCTTTGGCCTGCGGGTTCTCGCGAGTTGTGTCGGTTTGCATGGGTGTCTCCACGTTCTCTATGTTTGTTTGGGCACCCTTTGGGTGCCCACCGTTCCGTCCTGAAGCACTACAACCGGCGCACGCCGGGCATAACGACTTCGGGACAGTTCAGGAAGGGGGCTGTTGGCGCCGCTTCCATGCCGAAGTCATAGGCCGCGAGCCAGTGGCTCGTGACCGTATTCCTGGTGGGTGACAGTCATGTACTGCAACACCCGTACCGTTTTCCTTGCCGTGGGCTGGAAAACCGCAGCCATCCGCACGCGCGGTTTGGCTTCTGAAAATCCGATTGGTTCCACCAAACGAGTGCAAGAAAAGCGCTTGAGTTTCTTGTCTGATTTGTGTTTGGTTTTTGGCCTGAAACCCTAGATGTAGGGTTTTTTTGCGGCCGAGCTACAAGATAATGCGTTTTTGGGGGTGATTGCAACGTACAGCCTGTGGATAAGGTTGTGCGTAAATTGTGTATGAAGCAGGTAAACCTCACGCAGGCCGCAGCAGGGCTGGATCCTACCGTTTGTCACTGTTTTTTACCCTGCAAAACTGCCCGGGGCGGATTTTTGCGGGCGCGAACCCTATCACAAAAAAACGCCTTTACCGAGTGCATTCAGCGCCTTGTGTTCACGGCCTTTGCCGTTGCTACAATCGGGCCTTCCAGAGATTGTTTTATCCATCTCACATTACAAAAAGACGGGCGGATTCTTCCTGAGCCCGTATCTGGCAAGCAGAGGTCACTGTGGAGCAAGAAACGTGGCAGATATTGATCGTCGAGGACGATCAGCGACTGGCCGAGTTGACCTGTGAATATCTGCAGAGCAACGGACTGCGCGTCGCCATCGAGGGCAATGGCGCCCTGGCCGCGGCGCGGATCATTGCCGAACAACCCGATCTGGTGATCCTCGACCTGATGCTGCCCGGCGAGGATGGCCTGAGCATTTGCCGCAAGGTCCGCGACCGTTACGACGGACCGATCCTGATGCTGACCGCGCGCACTGACGACATGGACCAGGTGCTGGGGCTGGACACCGGTGCCGACGATTACGTGTGCAAGCCGGTCCGTCCGCGTCTGTTGCTGGCCAGGATCCAGGCCCTGTTGCGGCGTAGCGAACCCGTGGAAGGCGTCGCACCGGAGAAGTCCCGGCGCCTGCAATTCGGCCCTCTGGTGGTGGACAGCGCCTTGCGCGAAGCCTGGCTGCACGATGCCGGTATCGAGTTGACCAGCGCCGAGTTCGACCTGCTCTGGCTGCTGGTGGCCAACGCCGGGCGCATTCTGTCCCGCGAGGAAATCTTCACCGCCCTGCGCGGCATCGGCTATGACGGCCAGGACCGTTCCATCGATGTGCGCATTTCACGAATCCGCCCGAAAATCGGCGACGACCCGGAACACCCGCGGCTGATCAAGACCATCCGCAGCAAGGGTTATCTGTTCGTCCCCGAAGCCGCTGCCGACCTGTCGTCGTGAACTCCATATTCCTGCGCATCTACGGCGGCATGTGCGCCGCCCTGATTCTGGTGGCGCTGTTGGGCGTGCTGGCGCTGCACCTGCTCAACCAGGTGCGCAGCGAGCAATACCGCGAGCGCCTGGCCCACGGCACGTTCTCGCTGATGGCCGACAACCTGCAACCCATGAGCGAAATCGAGCGCCGCCGCGCCCTGGCGGTGTGGGAGCGCCTGTTGGGCATCCCGCTGACCCTGCAAACCTTCACCCAGACCGGCCTCGACCTCGGGCAGCGCAACCGCGTGCTGCGCGGCCAGGCCCTGGTGGAGCAGACCGGGCCTTACGCGGCGCGGGTCTATCGTCTGGTCAGCGAGTCGGAACAACTGCTGCTGACCGGTGAGGTGCAGCAGATCAGCGAACAATTGGCGCGGGCGACTATTTATCTGTTGGCCGACGAGTTGGTGCGCTTTCCGGTGGCCGAGCAGCCGGAACGCTTGGCGGCGCTGAAAAAGGACAAGGGCTTCGGTTTCGACATGCACCTGGTCACCCAGGACGATGCGGACATGGACGAGGACCAGCGCCGCCGAGTTTCCGAAGGCGACACGGTGATGGCCCTGGGTAAGGGCGGCGACTCGATCCGTGTATTCGCGGGCATGGTGGGCACCCCCTGGGTGCTGGAAATTGGCCCGCTGTACCAGATGAATCCCTACCCGCCGCAATGGTTGGTGTTGATCGCGGTGCTGGGCTTGAGCCTGATCGGTTTGATCGTCTATTTATTGGTGCGCCAGCTGGAGCGACGCTTGCGTGGCCTGGAATCGGCGGCCACGCGCATTGCCAAAGGCAGTCTGGAAGCCCGGGTGCCGGCCGGTGGCGCCGACTCCGTGGGGCGGCTGGCGGCGGCCTTCAATGGCATGGCCGAGCACTTGCAGCGCTTGCTGGCGATCCAGCGCGAGCTGGTGCGCGCGGTGTCCCACGAGTTGCGCACACCGGTGGCGCGCCTGCGCTTCGGCCTGGAGATGATCGGCTCGGCGACGACGCCCCAGGCCCGGGACAAGTACATGGAGGGTATGGACAACGATATCCAGGACCTCGACCGGCTGGTGGACGAAATGCTCACCTATGCGCGGCTGGAGCAGGGCTCGCCGGCGCTGAACTTCCAGCGCATCGATCTGGACGCTCTGATCAACCAGGTGATCAGCGAACTGGCGCCGTTGCGGGCGCAGGTCAAGGTGCAGCGCGGTTCGTGCCTGTCCGCGGCGGATTGCGATGGCGCCTGGGTCGAGGCCGAGCCGCGCTACCTGCATCGGGCGTTGCAGAACCTGGTGAGCAACGCTATGCGCCACGCCGAGTCGCAGGTGCTGGTCAGTTACCAGGTGGGGCAGATGCGTTGCCGGGTCGACGTCGAGGACGATGGCCCGGGGGTTCCGGAAAGCGCCTGGGAACGGATCTTCACCCCGTTCCTGCGCCTGGATGACAGCCGTACCCGGGCTTCGGGCGGTCATGGCCTGGGCTTGTCGATCGTGCGGCGGATCATTCACTGGCACGACGGCCGGGCGTTGATCAGCAGGAGCAAGACCCTCGGTGGTGCCTGTTTCAGCCTGAGCTGGCCACGGCATCAGGATAAAGGTTGAGGGCTTTCGATCAGGTTCGTCCGGGCATCAAGCCCGGATGCTGACCAGACTCAGCAGGTGCCCGTCCTGCACGGCGAACTGCGCATCCAGCTCGCTGCCACTGCGCCACTCGCTGGACAGGTCGGTCAGCAGGCGCAGGCGGACCTGGCCACTGCCTGTCCACTCCAGCACTTCGGCGTGTTCGAAATAGAAGCGTTGCTGGACGATCGGGTACAGCGCCTTGAACAGGCTTTCCTT
Source organism: Pseudomonas chlororaphis subsp. piscium (assembly GCF_003850345.1). Classification (NCBI taxonomy): domain Bacteria; kingdom Pseudomonadati; phylum Pseudomonadota; class Gammaproteobacteria; order Pseudomonadales; family Pseudomonadaceae; genus Pseudomonas; species Pseudomonas chlororaphis. The sequence continues at coordinate 5,326,622 of NZ_CP027707.1, read as the reverse complement.
CACCGAAAAGGTCAGGGTGACCCAGAGCGCCAGTTGCTCGCGCGGGGCGGCGGCCATGCGCTGCATTTCGGCCGGGATGAGGATTTCCCCCGCCAGGCGTTCCGCCCGTTCGATGTTGAGCAGGTTCTCCAGGTCCATGCCCAGCCCGCGCCAATGCTCCTTGCGCGCGACGATCGCCGCGGCGCGCCCGGTGCTGTGGGTGATCGAGCCGCAGATGTGCGCTGGCCAGACTGGTGCCCGGTCTTCGCCGATTGGTGGAATGCAGTCCAGGCCGTCCAGGCGTTGCAGAGCGGCGCGGGCGCAGAAGCGCCCGGCGAGAAACTCGGCCTGCCGTTTCGCCACCGAACGTTGAATGCTTGCGGGCGGCTCGATGGCACTGAGCTGGAAGTCGTCGCTGGCCAGGCGCGAAGCATCGAAATGGGTGCCGAGCAGGACGGTGTCCGGCAGGGCATCGGGCAGCGGCCACTGGTCGTCGAGTGGGGAGCAGCAGGCGGGGAGGGTAGGGATGAGATTCATGCCAGGCATTTTGCCGGGTTGTAAGGCTGGAGGGTAGCCTGGCAACCGTCGGCCTTGATGCCGCCACCCCGGGAGTTGAGGGCCCGGGGCGGTCGGCGCGGAGTCAGTCGAACAGTTTCTTGAAGAGCGCCTGCATGTCCGCCCACGAGCGTTCATCGGCGGCCTTGTTGTAGCCGATGTCCAGCCCGCCATGTTCGCCGTGGCTCAGGCGGTCGGCATCCGGATTGCTGAAGCTGTGTTTGGCGCCCTCGAGGTTGACGAACTGGTAGTCGGCGCCGGCCTTGTCCATTTCCGCCTTGAAGGCGCTGACGTTATCGGCGGTGACCATGCTGTCGAGGGCGCCGTGTTCGACGAGGATTTTCGCCTTGACGCTGCCTGGAGTGGCGGGGGTGTTGGTGACCAGGGCGCCATGGAAACTCACTACCCCGAGCAGCGGCAGGCCCTGGCGCGCCGCGTCCAGCACCACCTTGCCGCCAAAGCAGTAGCCGATCGCGGCCAGCTTGTCCGGGTTGGTCTGTGGCTGCTTCTTCAGCAGGTTGAGCCCGGCCTTGAAGCGCGCGTTGGCGGCGGCACTGTCTTTCGAGGCGGCCTGCATGAAGGCCATGGCGTCTTTCGGGTGCTCAGTGTGCTTGCCGTCGCCGTACATATCGATGGCCAGGGCGCTGTAGCCCAAGGCCGCGAGATCCCGGGCCCGGCGTTTGGCGTAGTCGTTCAGGCCCCACCATTCATGCACCACCACGACTCCGGGACGTGGCCCTTGCAGGGCGTCGTCATAGGCGTAGTAGCCGATGAAGCGAATGCCGTCGGGGCCCTGGTAGGGAATTTCCTGGGTCTTGATGGCCGCCTGGCTCAAGCCGCAGAAAGCCAACAACAAGCAAGCGAAAAGCGCGCGCATGGTCCGTTCTCCTTTAAAAGACTGCCAAACAGCCTAGTCGATTTGATTCAGCCGAGGTTCAGAGTGTGTTCAGGGGGAGTTCAGGGCGGGGTCGGTAGTCTGGCCCCGTACCCAAAAACACATAGCGAATGAGGAAATACCCCCATGACTACTTTCAAGAAGATGATCCTGGCCTTCACTGTTCTCGGCGCCAGCGCTGTCGTCCAGGCCGCCGACAGCAACTTCGCCAGCCTTACCTACGGCCAGACCAGCGACAAGGTCAAGAAGTCCAGCCTGCTCAACAGCAACCTGAACCATCCGAACGCCGACGGTGTGATCGGCAAGGACAACACCTGGGGCGTGCGCCTGGGTCAGCAGAATGACCAGCACCGCTACTACGCCACCTACGACAATGTCTCCGGTTCCCACAATGGCATTAAACTGCGCCAGGAAAACCTGCTCGGCAGCTACGATGTGTTCCTGCCAGTGACCAGCAGCACCAAGCTGTTCGGCGGCGGTACCGCGGGCCTGACCAAGCTGACCCAGGATTCCCCAGGCTTCAGCCGCGACAGCGATATCGGTTATGCCGTCGGCGTGCAGGCCGGCGTCCTGCAGCAGGTTTCACAGAACACTTCGGTCGAACTGGGTTACCGTTACCTGCGCAGCAATGCCAGCACCGAGATGAGCGAGCGCAGTGGCAGCAAGCAGGGTTCGCTGAGCCTGACCAGCAGCGCCCAGACCTACCTGTCGGCCAACTACGCTTTCTAAAATATCGTCCTGGTTCTGACCGCGCCGGATCTGCCAAGGCAGGATCCGGCGTTGCCATATATACGATCAGGGCGCCTGAGCGCCCTTGGAGATGTCGAATTTTGCCTGGGAGAGCTGCATGAAACTGCTCGTCGTTGAAGATGAGGCGCTGCTGCGCCATCACTTGCAAACCCGCCTCACGGACAGCGGCCATGTGGTCGAGTCCGTGGCCAATGCCGAGGAGGCGCTGTATCAGACCGAGCAGTTCAACCATGATCTGGCGGTGATCGACCTGGGCCTGCCGGGCATGGGTGGGCTGGACCTGATCCGTCAGCTGCGCTCGCGGGGCAAGGCGTTTCCGATCCTGATCCTGACGGCTCGCGGCAACTGGCAGGACAAGGTCGAAGGGCTGGCTGCCGGCGCCGACGACTATGTGGTCAAGCCCTTCCAGTTCGAGGAACTGGACGCGCGTCTGAATGCGCTGCTGCGCCGCTCCAGCGGGTTCACCCAATCGACCATCATCGCCGGCCCGCTGCTGCTCGACCTGAATCGCAAGCAGGCCTCGCTCGACGAACAACCGCTGGCGCTGACCGCCTACGAATACCGGATTCTCGAGTACCTCATGCGCCACCATCAGCAGGTGGTGGCCAAGGACCGGTTGATGGAACAGCTGTACCCGGACGATGACGAGCGCGATCCGAACGTGATCGAAGTGCTGGTCGGCCGCCTGCGGCGCAAGCTGGAAGGCCCTTCGGGCTTCAAGCCCATCGATACCGTGCGCGGCCTGGGTTACCTGTTCAACGAGCGCTGCCGATGATCCGATCGTTACGCCTGCGCCTGATGCTGGCGGCCACGACGCTGGCAGTGCTGTTCATGCTGGCGCTGTTGCCGGCCATGCAAGGCGCGTTCAGCCTGGCGTTGCAGGATTCCATCGAGCAGCGCCTGGCCTCCGATGTGACCACGCTGATCTCGGCGGCCCGGGTCGAGAACAATCACCTGCAAATGCCGGCGCAACTGCCGGACGAGCGCTTCAACCTGACCGACAGTCGCCTCCTGGGCTACATCTATGACCGGGAGGGGCGGCTGGTCTGGCGTTCCAGGGCGACTCAGGAAGAGAACATCAACTACAAGCCGCGTTATGACGGACGCGGCAACGAGTTCGCGCGTATCCGCGAAGTCAACGGCCAGGAGTTTTTCGTCTACGACGTCGAGGTCAAGCTGCTGGGCGGTAAGAGCGCGGCGTTCAGCATCGTCGCCCTGCAGCCAGTACGTGAGTACCAGTTGACCCTGGAGGGCGTGCGGGAAAACCTCTACCTCGGTTTCGGCGCCGCGTTGCTGGTGCTCCTGGCGCTGCTCTGGCTTGGCCTGACCTGGGGTCTGCAGGCCTTGCGCCGGCTGAGCCAGGAGCTGGACGAAATCGAAAGCGGCACCCGGGAAAGCCTCAGCGAAGAACATCCGCGCGAACTGTTGCGCTTGACCGGTTCGTTGAACCGCCTGTTGCACAGCGAGCGCGAGCAGCGCAGCCGTTATCGCGATTCCCTGGACGATCTGGCCCACAGCTTGAAAACCCCTCTGACGGTGTTGCAAGGGGTCAGCGAGGACATGGCCCTGCGTCCTCAGGACCGCGAACAGGCCTGGGTGCTGCAGACCCAGATCGAACGCATGAGCCAGCAGATCAGCTACCAGTTGCAGCGTGCCAGCCTGCGCAAGAGCGGCCTGGTGCGTCACCAGGTGCGCCTGCGTCCGGTGCTGAAAAGCCTGTGCGACACCCTGGACAAGGTCTATCGCGACAAACAGGTACGGGTCTCGTTCGACCTGCCGGAGCGCTGCTATGTGCCGATCGAGCATGGGGCCTTGCTCGAATTGCTGGGCAACCTGTTGGAGAACGCCTATCGCCTGTGCCTGAGCGAAGTGCGCATCAGTGTCCGCCAAGACCTCCACGGCGCGCAGTTGTGTGTCGAGGACGACGGGCCGGGCGTGCCGCCGGACCAGCGGGCGCGGATTCTCCAGCGCGGCGAACGGCTGGATCGCCAGCATCCGGGGCAGGGGATCGGCCTGGCGGTGGTCAAGGACATCATCGACAGCTACGGCGCCCAGCTGACCCTTGGGGATTCCACCCTGGGCGGGGCGGCGTTCCGCATTCACTTCCCGGCGATTTGACCGACGCGTTCAGGTTTCCTGGGCGCGGTAGGCGCCCGGCGTCAGCCCGGTCCACTTCTTGAACGCGCGGTGAAAGGCCGAGGGTTCGGAAAAGCCGGTCTGCTCGGCGATCTGTTGCAATGACAGGTCGGCCCGGCGCAGATGGTAGATGGCGATATCGCGCCGCAACTGATCCTTCAATTCCTGAAAGCTCGTGCCTTCTTCGCGCAAGTGCCGGCGCAGGGTCTGCGGGCTGATGTGCAGGTGCTGGGCGATGTTTTCCAGGTCCGGCCAATGGTTGCTGTCGCGGCTGAGCAGGCGGCGCAGCTGGCTGCTCAGGCTGTCGCCGTCGTCCGGGCGGGCCAGCAGGTCGGCGGGGGAGCGTTCAAGGAAGTGCTTGAGGGTTCGTTCGTCCTGCAGCAGCGGCATGCTCAGGTAGCGGCTGTGGAACAGCAGGCTGCTGCGGTCACAGGAAAACACCAGGGGGCAGGGGAACAGCAGGTCGTATTCGTTGCCGTGTTCGGGTTTCGGGTAGCTGAAACAGGCCTGTTCGAGGCGGATGCGCTGGCCGATCAGCCAACTGCCCAGGCGATGCCAGATCACCAGCAGGCTCTCGCTGAGGAAGTGGTCCGGGTCCCACAGCGCAGCGTCGTCCAGGCTCAGGCGGGTCATTTCCCCTTCGCGCGTCAGGCTCAGCCGCGGTGCCTGGGGGAACAGGCTGTAAAACAGCAGGCCACGCTGCAGGGCCTTCTCCAGGTTGCTGCAGTGGATCAGGGCGTGGCACATCATGGCGAAGGTGCCGCGCTTGCTCGGGCCGTCGCCGAACCCCAGGTACTCGTCATCCAGGACCTGCCAGAGCTGTTGCAGCAGGCTGGTGAACTGCTCGGGGGCGATACGGGCCTTGGGTTCGTTCAGCAGTTCGAGGCTGATGCCCAGGGTCTGCAGCAACTCCGAATAGTCGTAGCCCCGCCGGCGGGCCCCGCCCAGGGCGGCGCGGGCGAAATGACTGGCGATGGTGCGTTCGCGCATGAAGGTTGATCCGTCCATTAAGTGGCGGATGTTAACAGCCGCCAACGACTGGACAAGGCGGATATCCGCCAAATTGTAGGACGAGCGTCGGGTGATGGGCGGAAATCCGCCACTTCACCCGGGAGCCGGGATAACCAAAGGCGGGCGCAACCCCTGATGTCCAAAGGCCTTCAGGGTTTTTCGGCAAGCTGGCACGAGCTTTGCGATAGCGAGGAGCAGGGAGCAACCAGAGGTGTTCCCCGCAGCTCAACACAACAAATCCCTCCAGCGCAGGAGGGTTCGCACTTTAGGCGTCGTGTGCATCGATGGATGGTGTGCAACGGCGCTCTTGAGGAACTTTGCAATGACGACTCGTCAGCCACTGTACAAATCCCTGTATTTCCAGGTGATCGTTGCCATCGCCATCGGCATCCTGCTCGGTCACTTCTACCCGCAGACCGGTGTGGCCCTCAAGCCCCTGGGTGACGGGTTCATCAAACTGATCAAAATGGTCATCGCGCCCATCATCTTCTGTACCGTCGTCAGTGGTATCGCTGGCATGCAGAACATGAAATCGGTGGGCAAGACCGGTGGCTACGCGCTGCTGTACTTCGAAATCGTTTCGACCATCGCCCTGCTGATCGGCCTGGTCGTGGTCAACGTCGTGCAGCCGGGCAACGGCATGCACATCGATGTGTCCACCCTGGATGCCTCGAAAGTGGCGGCCTACGTCACCGCCGGCAAGGACCAGAGCATCGTCGGCTTTATCCTCAACGTCATTCCGAACACCATCGTCGGCGCCTTCGCCAACGGCGACATCCTGCAAGTGCTGATGTTCTCGGTGATCTTCGGTTTCGCCCTGCACCGCCTGGGTGCCTACGGCAAGCCGGTACTGGACTTCATCGATCGCTTCGCCCACGTGATGTTCAACATCATCAACATGATCATGAAGCTCGCGCCGATCGGTGCGCTGGGTGCCATGGCCTTCACCATCGGCGCCTACGGCGTGGGTTCGCTGGTGCAGCTGGGCCAGCTGATGATCTGCTTCTACATCACCTGCGTGCTGTTCGTGCTGGTGGTACTGGGCGGTATCTGCCGCGCCCACGGTTTCAGCGTGCTGAAGCTGATCCGCTACATCCGTGAAGAGCTGCTGATCGTACTGGGTACTTCCTCGTCGGAATCGGCCCTGCCACGCATGCTGATCAAGATGGAACGCCTGGGCGCGAAGAAATCGGTAGTGGGTCTGGTGATCCCGACCGGTTACTCCTTCAACCTCGACGGTACTTCGATCTACCTGACCATGGCGGCCGTGTTCATCGCCCAGGCGACCGACACCCACATGGACATCACCCACCAGATCACCCTGCTGCTGGTGCTGCTGCTGTCCTCCAAAGGCGCCGCGGGCGTGACCGGTAGCGGTTTCATCGTGCTGGCGGCGACCCTGTCGGCCGTGGGTCACCTGCCGGTGGCCGGCCTGGCGCTGATCCTGGGTATCGACCGCTTCATGTCCGAAGCCCGTGCGCTGACCAACCTGGTGGGTAACGCCGTGGCCACCCTGGTTGTCGCCAAGTGGGTCAAGGAACTGGACGAAGACAAGCTGCAGGTCGAGCTGGCTTCCGGTGGTCGTGGTATTTCCGACACCCGCGAAGAAGATGACCTGGGCGTCGCCGAAGGCCCAACCCCGACGACCGTGAAGTAACTTCACCGCGTTGATGAAAAACCCGCTCCGGCGGGTTTTTTCATGCCCGGCGTTTGAGCGCAACGGTCAGCCCGGGTGGCGCTTGCGGTGATTGCCGGGCCGCGAGACGCTGCCTACTCTGTGGGCAATCAATCGGCAAGGGAGGGTGCTCATGCAAGGGCCACTGGCGTCACTCAAGGTACTGGATTTCTCCACGCTGCTGCCGGGGCCGTTCGCCTCCTTGCTGCTGGCGGACATGGGCGCCGAGGTACTGCGCATCGAGTCGCCGACCCGCATGGACCTGCTGCGGGTACTGCCGCCCCACGATCAGGGCGTGTCCGCCAGCCACGCCTACCTCAATCGCAATAAACGCAGCCTGGCGCTGGACCTCAAGCAACCCGAGGCGCTGGAGGTGATCCGCCAACTGGTGCTGGAGTACGACATCGTGCTGGAGCAGTTCCGTCCCGGGGTGATGGAGCGCCTGGGGCTGGGCTACGAGGTGTTGAAGGCGCTCAATCCGAAGCTGATCTATGTCTCGATCACCGGTTATGGCCAGACCGGCCCGTACCGGGATCGCGCCGGCCATGACATCAATTACCTGGCCCTGGCGGGCCTGGCCAGCTATACCGGGCGCAAGGATAGCGGGCCGCTGCCCCTGGGCATCCAGGCGGCGGACATCGCCGGAGGTTCGCTGCATGGGGTGATCGGCCTGCTGGCGGCGGTGATTGCCCGCCAGCACAGCGGCCTGGGGCAGCACCTGGACGTGAGCATGACCGATTGTGTGTTCAGCCTGAACGCCATGGCCGGGGCCGGCTACCTGGCGTGCGGGATCGAGCCCGCGGCGGAGCAGCAGGTGCTCAATGGCGGCAGCTTCTATGACTATTACCGCAGTCGGGATGGCCGCTGGCTGTCGGTGGGCAGCCTGGAGCCGCCGTTCATGCAGGCGCTGTGCAAGGCGCTTGGGTGTCCGGAACTGGCGGCCCAGGGGCTGTCACCGCAGCCGGAACAACAGCAGGCGCTCAAGCTGGCCCTGCAGGTCGAGTTCGAGAAGCGCGATTTTGCCGAGCTCCGAGAGCTGTTTGCCGCAGTCGATGCCTGCGTCGAGCCGGTGCTGGGCCTGGCGGAGGCGGTGGCGCATCCGCAGTTGCAGGCACGGCAGTTGGTCAGCCAGGTGCCGCGTGGCGATGGCAGCTACCAGGCGCAAATGGCCTGTCCGTTGAAGTTTTCCCAGGGGCTGCCGGAGCCTCGGCATATCGGGGCGGAGCTGGGGGCGCATAGTGACCAGGTGCTGGCCGAGCTGGGTTACAGCGCGCAGCGCATCGCTGAGTTACGCCAGGGCCGGGTCATCCTGTAAGCGCCTGGACCGGGCTCACTCGACCCGCATTTCGCCGCTGAACACCAGGGTGTGTCGGCAACGCCGGCACAGATAACGCCGGCCCTGGGCGACCAGGCGATGGCGCTGGGCGGAAAACGGGAAGTCGTTGTCGCAGGGGCAGCGATAGATGTAGCGGGTCACGCTGCGACGCTGGATCTCGTAGGTGTGGCAGCGATTGGGCGGCAGTTCGTACACGCCGCGCATGATCAGTTGCCATTCTTCGCCGTGGGGCTGAATGCGCTCGCCGAACAGTTGGTGGGCGATCAGGTGCGCGACCTCATGGGCCACGGTCTGTTTGAGGAAGTCTTCGGTGTTTTCCCGGTACAACTGCGGGTTGAAGCGCAGCAGGTTCTCGTGCAGGTGGGCGACACCGGCTTTCTGGCCGCGCAATTTGAGGCTGACCACCGGGCGTTTGAAAGGTCGTTTGAAAAAGGATTCAGCGAGTTGGAAACAGTCTTCGACGCGGGTATTGAGTTGCTCGGGCATGCTTAACGGCTCTCCAGAGCGAGTGAGTATGCCGCAAAGCTGATGCATTCCGAATCGTCCAGGCGCCGAATGGTCGTTGCGCAGATTGGAAGGCCGCCTTGCGGCGGCCTGTGTTGGCAGATTGTGTTTGTTTTTTGAGCGACGTCAGTTGGTGTAAACGGGGCCGACGCCAAGACCCCAGACGATCACGGTGAATGCCATGATCGCGACCAGCACCACCAGCCCAACGGCCAGTACTGAGCTTGAGAACAGGAAACCTTCGTCCGAGGGAATGTTCATGAAGGTCGGCAACCCGACATACAGCAGGTAGACGGTGTAGCAGATAGCGGCCGTGCCGACGATCATGCCGAGCCACATGTGCGGATACAGCGCCGCCAGGCCGCCGATGAACAGGGGCGTCGCGGTATAGGTGGCGAACGCGATGCAGCGCGCCAGGCTCGGGCTGGCGTCGTAGGTGCGGGCCATCCAGTGGACGAAGGCGCCCATGACCGCGACCCCGCCAAGCATCGCCAGGTACGACATGATGGTCATCCACAGCGCGCTTTCCATGGTCAGCATGACCGGCGCTCGATTGCCGATGACCCAACCGACCTGGGTGGTGCCGATAAATGCCGAAATCGCCGGAATCGCCGCGAGAATCAGCGTGTGGGTGAGGTACATGTGGCTGATGCTTTCCTCTTCGTCGCCACGTATTTCTCGCCATTCCTGATCGGGGTGGGTGAAGAGTCCCACGACATGATGAATCATAGTCAGTCACTCCTTTGTTATTGCCATCGCCCCCCAACGGAGCGCCTACGGGCCAGCGGCCAAGTAAGTAAAGGTCTGAATATGCGTGCGACCTTATGTCGCAGTATAGAAAGGACTGACTTGCAAAAGGCGCAGGCGTTAGAGCAAATCGCGCTGTCGGCGCGGCTGGTAATCGCATTCGGCGATTTGATCGGTCGGCTGGCGCCCGGCGCTTCGCCCGCGCGCGGTTTTTGCGTAAAATGACCGGCTTTTCGTCACACACCGCGGATTTCAAGCGCCATGGGCACTCTTACGGTCAACCAGAACAAACTGCAGAAACGCTTGCGCCGCCAGGCCGGGGAAGCGGTCGCCGACTTCAACATGATCGAAGATGGCGACAAGGTCATGGTCTGCCTGTCCGGCGGCAAGGACAGCTACACCATGCTCGACGTGCTGATGCACCTGCAGAAGGTTGCACCGATCAAGTTCGACATCGTCGCCGTGAACATGGACCAGAAGCAGCCCGGGTTCCCCGAGCACGTGCTGCCGGCCTACCTCGAGACACTGGGTGTGGAGTACCACATCGTCGAGAAGGACACCTATTCGGTGGTCAAGGAGCTGATACCGGAAGGCAAGACCACCTGCTCGTTGTGCTCGCGCCTGCGTCGCGGCACCCTGTACACCTTCGCCGACGAGATCGGCGCGACCAAGATGGCCCTGGGTCACCATCGCGACGACATCGTCGAGACCTTCTTCCTCAACATGTTCTACAACGGCTCGCTCAAGGCCATGCCGCCCAAGCTGCGGGCCGACGATGGGCGCAACGTGGTGATCCGCCCGCTGGCCTATTGCAGCGAGAAGGACATCCAGGCCTATTCCGACCTCAAGCAGTTCCCGATCATCCCGTGCAACCTCTGCGGCTCCCAGGAAAACCTGCAGCGCCAGGTGGTCAAGGAAATGCTCCAGGAATGGGAACGCAAGACCCCGGGTCGTACCGAAAGCATTTTCCGCGGCCTGCAGAACGTGGTGCCGTCGCAGCTGGCGGACCGCAACCTGTTCGACTTCACCAGCCTGAAGATCGACGAAACCGCGGCCTCGCGTTTCGTCAATGTGGTGAACCTCTGAGTCGTTTCGCGGCTCTGTATCATGGAATCACGGCGCTCCTCTGAGCGCCGTTTCTTTATCGTCATTAGGAGAGGGCATGCGCGATTACAAGTGGCTGCACGAATACTGTCTGAACCGCTTCGGTTCGGCGGCCGAGCTGGAAGCCCATCTGCCGGTGCCGAAAACCCCGGCGCAATTGCGCAAGATCAGCGATGACCGTTACCTCTCGACCCTGGCCCTGCGGGTATTCCGCGCCGGTTTGAAGCACAGCCTGGTGGACGCCAAGTGGCCGGCCTTCGAAGAAGTTTTTTTCGGTTTCGATCCGGAGAAAGTGGTGCTGATGGGCGCCGAGCACCTCGAGCGGCTGATGCACGATGCGCGGATCATTCGCCACCTGGGCAAGCTCAAGAGCGTGCCGCGCAACGCGCAGATGGTGCTGGACGTGGAAAAGGAGAAGGGCAGTTTCGGCGCCTTGATCGCCGACTGGCCGGTAACCGACATCGTCGGCCTGTGGAAGTACCTGGCCAAGCACGGTCACCAGTTGGGCGGCCTGTCGGCCCCGCGTTTTCTGCGGATGGTCGGCAAGGACACCTTCGTACCGAGCTATGACGTGGTGGCGGCGCTGAATGCGCAGCAGATCATCGACAAGGTGCCCAGCAGCCTCAAGGACCTGGCCACCGTGCAGGGCGCCTTCAACCAGTGGCATGCCGAAAGTGGCCGGCCGCTGTGCCAGATCTCGATGATGCTGGCGTATACGGTCAACCACTGATCTGGACGTGCTCTCTGGAGTACTGCGTCATCGTTCATCGCGGGCAAGCCTCGCTCCTACAGAAAACCCAATGCTTCTGTAGGAGCGAGGCTTGCCCGCGATAGCGCGCTGTCAGGCGGCGCTGACCTCGCCTTCACCCGCCAGCTTGCGGTTGAGCTGGAAGCGCCAGCGCACGTAGAGCAGGGCCGAGCAGAACACCGCCAGGCTGGCGAGCATCTCCAGGATGCCGAACAGTTGCCGGTTCGGGTCGTAGGCGGCCAGCGCGCCCTTGATGAAATACAGGTTCACCACGAAGCACATCCAGGAATGCCCGCGCGCGCTGCCCACCAGCATGCCTGGCGCCATCAGCAGCAGCGGCACCAGTTCGATCAGCAGGATCACCCAGGGCCGGGCGCCGTGCAGGTCGGCGACGAACAGGTAGTAGCCGCAGAGCAGGCCGACCAGGCCGAAAAAGCAGATCAGGCTCAGCACCCGGGTGATGCGTACGCGCGGCTCCAGCCATTCGATGGCCGGCAGGATCTTCGGCTTTTTAGCCACGGCTGCTCTCCAGTTGCAGGGCAGTCTTGGCTAGGCGCAGGCCCAGGGCGCGGCAGAGGGCGACCTCATGCTCGTTCAGCGGGCTCTTGCCGTCGGCGCCGGCATGGTGGCTGGCCCCGTAAGGCGTGCCGCCGCCACGGGTTTCCAGCAGGGCCGATTCGCTGTAGGGCAGGCCGGTGATCAGCATGCCGTGGTGCAGCAGCGGCAGCATCATCGACAGCAGGGTGGTTTCCTGGCCGCCGTGCAGGCTGGCGGTGGAGGTGAACACCCCGGCGGGCTTGCCCACCAGGGCGCCGGTCAGCCACAGGTTGCTGGTGCCGTCGAGAAAGTACTTCAGCGGCGCGGCCATGTTGCCGAAACGGGTCGGACTGCCCAAAGCCAGGCCGGAGCAATGCTTCAGGTCATCGAGGCTGGCGTACAGCGCGCCGTCTTCCGGGATGCTCGGGGCCACGGCCTCGCAGTCGGCGGACACCGCCGGCACGGTGCGCAGGCGCGCTTCCAGGCCACCTTGTTCGATACCCCGGGCGATCTGCCGGGCCATCTCGTTGGTCGAGCCGTTGCGGCTGTAGTAGAGAACCAGGATGTACGGCGCACTCAAGGCAGGATCTCCAGCACGTTCTCCGGCGGCCGGCCGATGATGGCCTTGTCGCCGACTTCGAGAATCGGCCGTTCCATGAGTTTCGGGTGCGCGGCGATGGCGGCGATCAGCTGCGCTTCGCTCAGGCTGGTGTTGGCCAGGTTGAGGGTCTTGTACTCGTCTTCGCCGGTGCGCAGCAGCTGGCGGGCGCCGATCCCGAGCTTGCCCAGCAGGCTTTGCAGCTGGGCGGCATCGAGTGGGGTTTCCAGGTAGCGGACCACGGTCGGGGCCAGGCCACGGGCTTCCAGCAGTTCCAGTGCGCCGCGGGATTTCGAGCAGCGCGGGTTGTGATAAAGCGTCAGATCGGTCATGGGCGGGTCGCATCTTGCGTAAGGTGGCGGCTATTCTACCTGTGCGACGGGCAGTCCTGAACCTTGCGAGGCGATGGGTCGCACGAGAAAGCGGGTTTGACTGGTTTTTTTCAATACAAGGATCAAGGCATGGCAAGGCAACTGGCAGCGGCATTGGCGATCATCGGCACCTTGTTGCTGAGCGGCTGCGGTAACGATTACGGGGTCGATCAATATGGCCAGAAAGTCGCCGCCGAGCGCGTGGACAAGCAATGGCTGGTGCTCAATTACTGGGCCGAGTGGTGTGGGCCGTGCCGCACCGAGATTCCCGAGCTCAATGCATTGGCCGAAGGGCTCAAGGGCCAGCCGGTGAGTGTGCTCGGGGTCAATTTCGATAACGTACAGGGCGAAGAGCTGAAAAGCGCCAGTGAAAAACTGGGCATCAAATTCACCGTGCTGGCGCAGAACCCGGCGGAGATTTTCGATTTGCCACGCAGCGAAGGGTTGCCGGTGACCTACATCATCGATGACCAGGGCAAGGTGCGTGAGCAACTGATGGGCGAGCAGACCGCGGCGGGCGTGATGGCGAAGCTGGAAGCCCTGCGCGGGCATTGATAGATAGCCGCTGCAGGCTGCGAACGGCTAGCAAGGCCGTTGCGATCCCTGGATCGCTGAAGGTCCTGCGGACCTTATCGCAGCCTGCGGCAGCGGCTACAGGAGGACGGTATCAACCTTCCTCGAGCCACCAGCGCAACGGCTTGCCTTCGGCCGGCCAGAAGCGCACTTGCTCGATCGGGGAAATGTCCCAGCGCTGGACGGTTTCCAACGCCTGCAGGAAGCGTCGTTCCTGCTCCATCAGGGCTGGCGCGCACATCTTGCGGGTGCTGCCGACCTTGCCGAAGCTGAGCTTGTCGCCGTCCAGGGTGTAGGGCGCGAACCAGTGGTTGCAGCCACCGTTGCCATAGGCGCGACCGTCTTCGCCGAGGGTGATGGTCAGGTGGCTGTAGTCGATCAGCGGACGCTCGCCGATCCACTCCAGGATGTAGCTGCGATCCTGCTGCAGTTTCACCGGCTCCGCCGCGCAACCCAGCAGGCCGGCGCCGAACGCGGCGGTCAACGCCAGGCGTTTCATTGGGCGGCTCGCTGGCATTTCGGGCAGAGGTGTTTTTCCCCTTGGCTGATCCAGCCCAGCTCGGCGATCCGCGCGCTGGCCGCAGGCTTTTGCGCCTTGCTGCCCAGCTTGGCATCCACTGCGAACTCGAAGTTCAGTTCGGTGGCGCAGCTGTCGCAGTTGACTTGCCACTGATGGATAGCCAGCTCGCCGAATACCGGGCCGCGGGCCACGGCGACCCACTGGCCGACCGGATTGATCAGGTGCCGCACGGTTTCCACCGTCAGGCGCATCGACAGGTCCTTGCTGCCCTTGAGGGTGACGATCAGCACGTCGTCGTTGCGGATGGAACCACCGTTGCCGGTGACCTGATAGCGGCCGGGCACCAGGGCGCGGCATTCGATAAGGGTGTGTTGCGGGTTCATCAGGCTGTAGCGGAAATCGTGTTCGACCATGGGTCCTCCAAATCTGGCGCGTATGCTAGCACGCACCCCGATACCTCAGGTTGCAGGCAGATGACCTTCGCTTACCGCCGGTCCGTCGGCTCAGCCTTCCACCAGGTTGCAGGGCGCGCCGGCAGCCCAGGCGGCGATGTTGTGCAAGGTGGTGTCGGCAATCGCCGCCAGGGCCTCGCGGGTGAGGAAGGCCTGGTGGGCGGTGACAATCACGTTGGGGAAGGTCAGCAGCCGCGCCAGCACGTCGTCCTGCAGCGGCAGGTCGGAGCGGTCCTCGAAGAACAGCTGTGCCTCCTCCTCGTAGACATCCAGTCCCAGGTAGCCCAGTTGCCCATTCTTCAGCGCCTCGATCAGCGCCGGGGTATCCACCAGGCCGCCGCGGCCGGTGTTGATCAGCATCGCCCCCGGTTGCATCCGGGCCAGGCTCTGGCGGTTGATCAGGTGTTTGCTGTCGGCGGTGAGCGGGCAGTGCAGGCTGATGATCTGTGCCTGGGCCAGCAGCTCCGGCAGGCTCAGGTAACGCGCACCCAGGGCCTCGACTTCTGGGTTGGGGAAGGGATCGTGGGCCAGCAACTGGCAGCCGAAACCGGCCATGATCCGGGCAAAGGTGGCGCCGATCTGCCCAGTGCCGACTATGCCGACGGTTTTTCCCACCAGGTCGAAACCGGTCAGGCCGTGCAGGCTGAAGTCGCCTTCGCGGGTGCGGTTGTAGGCGCGGTGCAGGCGGCGGTTCAGCGCCAGGATCAGGGCCACCGCATGCTCGGCCACGGCATGGGGTGAGTAGGCCGGGACCCGCACCACGCTCAGGCCCAGGCGTTTGGCCGCGGCCAGGTCGACATGGTTGTAGCCGGCCGAGCGCAGCGCGATCAGGCGCGTGCCGCCGGCGGCCAGCTGTTCCAGCACCGGGGCGCTCAGGTCGTCATTGATAAAGGCACAGACCACTTCGTGGTGTTCCGCCAGGGCCGCGGTGTCCAGGCTCAGGCGCGCGGCCTGGAACTGTAGCTCGATGCCCGGCGGCAGCTCGGCGCCGAGGAAGCTGTCGCGGTCATAGTTCTGGCTGCTGAAGAGAATGGTGCGCATGGTGTCGTCCTTGTGGGAGGTTGCCCCCAGCATGAACCTTCGGGGCAACCGGGTCGTTGCCCTGAGTCAGGCGTTGATGCGGGCCTCCGTGGCCAGGCGGTTGATCGCCCGTTCGAGTTCGTCGAGGGCGGCGAAGGCCTTGACGTCTTCCTGCTTGAGCAGGGTTTCGCTGCGTTGGCAGGCGGCGCGCAATTGCGGCACTCCGCAGTAGCGGGTTGCCCCATGCAGGCGGTGGACCCGTTCGATCAGGGCATTGTGGTCGTTGGCGGCACGGGCGGCGCGAATCGCTTCGCGATCGGCCTCCAGCGAGGCCAGGAGCATCGCCAGCATGTCGGCGGCCAGGTCCGCCTTGCCGGCGGCCAGGCGCAAGCCTTCGTCGTGATCCAGCACTTGCAGCTCGAGGCCGTTGCCGGACGGTTCGCCCGTGCGTTCCGGGCCCTGGTTGCGCAGGGCCAGACCGGTCCACTTCAACACCACCTGAGCCAGCTGCCGCTCACTGATGGGTTTGGTCAGGTAGTCGTCCATGCCGCTTTGCAGCAGCGCGCGTTTTTCGTTGGCCATGGCGTGGGCGGTGAGGGCGATCACCGGCAGCGGCGTGCAGTTGCGCTCGCTTTCCCACTGGCGAATCGCCTCGGTGCTCTGGCGACCGTCCATGCCGGGCATCTGCACGTCCATCATCACCAGGTCGAAGGATTCGTTCTGCACCGCCTTGACCGCCGCGTAACCGCTGTCGACCGCGAGTACCTTGGCGCCCATGTCTTCGAGCAGGGTCTGCACCAGCAGCAGGTTGGCCGGGTTGTCATCGACACACAGCACTCGCGGTGGGCGACTGGCAATCGGTTCGCTCGGCTCGTTGCGCACCGCCTTGGGGTTGACCAGGTCGGCCAGGGCGCGCCGCAGTTTGCGGGTGCAGGCCGGTTTGGCCTGCAACTGGCTGTGCGGGTTGGGCACCGACAGGTGGAACAGCGTCTGTTCGGTGGTCGGGCACAGCACCAGCACTTTGCAGCCCAGGTGCTCGAGGTCCCAGATGTGCTGGTTGAGACGTTCCGGCGGCATGTCATTGGTGGTGATGCCGAGGACCGCCAGGTCGATCGCCTGTTCGGTCTGGTGCACCCCGGTCACCCCGTTGGTCAGGGCTTCCAGGGTATTGAACGGCGTGACTTCCAGGCCGCAGTCCTCGAGTTGATGCTGCAGGGCCTGGCGCGCCAGCTCATGGTTCTCCAGCACCGCGACCCGCCTGCCGAGCAGCGGCGGGGCGGGCAGGTCTTCGGCATCGTCGCGGGTTTTCGGCAGGCGCAGGCTGATCCAGAACTCCGAACCTTCGCCGGGCGTACTGTCGACGCCGATCTCGCCACCCATCTGTTCGATCAGGCGCTTGGAAATCACCAACCCCAGGCCAGTACCGCCGGGTTGCCGCGACAGCGAGTTGTCGGCCTGGCTGAAGGCCTGGAACAGGGCGCGCACGTCCTGGTTCGACAGGCCGATGCCGGTGTCCTGAATGCTGATGCGCAGTTGCACGCTGTCTTCGTGTTCTTCTTCGAGCATGGCGCGGGCGACGATGGTGCCTTCGCGGGTGAACTTGATGGCGTTGCTCACCAGGTTGGTGAGGATCTGCTTGAGGCGCAGCGGGTCGCCCACCAGCGACAACGGGGTATCGCGATACACCAGGCTGACCAGTTCCAGCTGCTTGGCATGGGCGGCCGGGGCGAGGATGGTCAGGGTGTCCTGCAACAGGTCGCGCAGGTTGAACGGAATGCTGTCGAGCACCAGCTTGCCGGCTTCGATTTTCGAGAAGTCGAGAATTTCGTTGATGATCCCCAGCAGGCTGTCGGCGGACTTTTCGATGGTGCCCAGGTAATCCAGCTGGCGCGGGGTCAGCTCGCTTTTCTGCAACAGGTGGGTGAAACCGAGGATGCCGTTGAGCGGGGTACGGATTTCGTGGCTCATGTTGGCCAGGAATTCCGACTTGATCCGGCTGGCCTCCAGGGCCTCCTTGCGCGCCAGGTCCAGTTCGATGTTCTGGATCTCGATGGTTTCCAGGTTTTGCCGGACGTCTTCGGTGGCCTGGTCGATGCTGTGCTGCAGTTCTTCCTGGGCGTTCTGCAGGGTGCCGGCCATGCGGTTGATGCCCGAGGCCAGTTCGTCCAGCTCCTGGCTGCCGAGCAAAGGCAGGCGGGTTTCCAGGTTGCCGTCCTTGAGTTGGGTGACGGCCTGTTTGATCTGGCTCAGCGGGTTGTTGATGGTGCGCCCCATGCGCAGCGCCAGCAGGCCGGTGCAGATCAGCCCGGCGCTGATCAGCAGCAGGCTGGCGAACAGGCTGCGGTAGCCGCGCAGCAGCATGCTGTTATGGGACAGCTCCAGCTCGACCCAGCCGAGCAGGCGGTCGGACTCGTCGGGAATCAGGTCGCCGGCCAGGTTGCGGTGGCGGCCGAACACTGGCAGCAGATAGCGGGTGGCGTCGCTGCCGGTGCGTTGCAGCATCTGGCTGCCATTACCGGTCGGCGCCTGGTTGAGCATGCTCGGGCCGGCGTGGGCCAGGGGCGTACGGTCGGGTGCGAGGAAGCTCACCGCGCGCACGTCCTGCTGTTCCAGGGATTGGGTGGCAATGCGTTCCAGCAGAGTGGTGTTCTGGTGGGCCAGGGCCGGAGCCACCAGGGGCGCCAGTTGCTCGGCGATCATTTCGCCGCGTTGCAGAAGCTGGGTGTGCAGGTCCGATTGCTGCATCCAAGTGAAATAACCGCCCAGCACCAACGCCATCAGGCTGGTTGGCAGCAAGGTCAGCAACAGCACGCGGCCTTTGATCCCCAATTTCTTAAGCACGCAACTCTCCTGCTACCACGCCGTTTTGAATGAACCCTGCGCACATCCGGTGCGCACCACCTGCGCAGTGTAGCCATTTGCTTTGCCGCAATCTTCGCAAAATTAGCCGTCGAACCGCTCGGCCTTCCTTCGGTGTAGCGAGCGCCTTGTTGACTGGTGTCGGTTGCTCGGAAGTGGACAATCTTGAATAATCGCTCAACTGAGAATTACTTGCAGAAGCTAATGAATCCCGTATCTGTCGTCCATCCCCGGATCCTGAGCATCGAAGACGACCTGGTGCTCGGTGCCTATGTGCACGAGCAATTGGGCCGTTGTGGGTTTGATGTCACCTGGTGCCAGAACGGCCAGGAAGGGCTGACGATGGCCCGCCAGCAGCCTTTCGATGTGGTGCTGATGGACATCCTGCTGCCGGGGATGGACGGACTGACGGTGCTCACCCATTTTCGCCAGAGCCATTCCACGCCGGTGCTGCTGATGTCGGCGCTGGGGGCTGAGGCCGATCGCATCAGTGGTTTCCGCCTGGGGGCCGACGACTATCTGCCCAAGCCCTTCAGCATGGCCGAACTGCGGGTCCGGATCGAAGCCATCCTGCGGCGCGTGGCCCTGGATCGCCGGCCCGCCCCGGCACCGCTCAGGCAGGAAGCCCAGGGGCTGCGTTTCGACGATGAACTGTGCGATGTGCATTACGGCCAGCAGTGGGCTGGCCTGACCCGCAGCGAGTACCGCCTGCTGGAGACGCTCAACCGCAACGGCGACGAGGTTTTGAGCAAACCCTTCCTTTATCAGCATGTGTTGCAGCGCGGCTACGCGCCCCATGATCGCAGCCTGGACATGCACATCAGCCAGATCCGCCGCAAGCTCAAGGCGGTCGGTTATGTCGCGCGGGAAGTGCGCACGGTCTGGGGCAAGGGCTATGTGCTGAGTGCCGTCGATGAAATGGCCTGAGCTGCCCGGCAGACATTCGCTGTTCTGGAAACTAGCCTTTCTGTTGGTCGCCTTCTGCCTGCTGATGATCTGGCTGAGCTGGTCCTGGGGTCGCTACATGGAACAGAAGAACCTGTTCCTCTCCGATGAGGCCCGCGGCACGCTGACCGGCTACGCCGCCGAAGCCGAACAGGCCTGGAGCCAGGGACAGAGCGCCGGGGTCGATGTCTGGTTGCAAGGCATGGCCGAGCGCGAGCGCCATTGGGTCGGGGTCATCGGCCGCGACCTGCAATCGCTGAGCAGTTATCCGCTGAGCGAAGCCGAGAGCCAGCACCTGACCTTCCTGCGCGGCCTTGATTGGCCGGTCAGCCGTCATACCCGTGGTTTGCCCTGGCTGAAGATTCCATTTCCCAACGACCCGTCCGCCGGCAGCCTGGTGATCGAGCTACCCCAGCGCTTCATGCCCGGGCGCTACCGGGTGTTCTGGCGGGTGCTGACCAACGGGGTGATTCCCGGCCTGTTTACCCTGTTGCTGTGTGTCGGGCTGTATCGACTGTTGGTGGTGCCGCTGAACCAGTTGCGCGAACAGGCCAACGCCTGGCGCGCCGATCAACTGAATGCGCGGCTGTCGAGCCAGACCACCAGTCGCCAGGACGAGTTGGGCGAACTGGGCCAGGCATTCGACCAGATGTCCGAGCGCCTGCAGGGCACCGTGGCCTTGCAGCAGCAATTGCTGCGCGATCTTTCCCATGAATTGCGTACGCCCCTGAGTCGCTTGCGGGTGGCCTGTGACGGCGAGCAGAGCTTGTCGGCATTGCGCGAGCGGTTGGCAAGGGAAGTCGATGGCATGCAGCGGCTGGTGGATGACACCTTGCAACTGGCCTGGCTCGACACCGAGCGGGCGCCGCTGGCCGAGGAAGACATCCAGATCCAGGCCCTGTGGGAAATGCTCACGGAAAACGCCTGCTTCGAAAGCGCCTGGTCCAGCGCGCAACTGCACTGCGCGCTGGACGCCTCGTGCTGGGTCAGGGGCAACCTCAATACCCTGGCCCAGGCCCTGGAAAACATCCTGCGCAATGCCATTCGCCATTCGCCCGCGGGCGGGCGTGTGCTGCTGGACGGCCAGCGCCAGGGCGAGTATTGGCTGCTGTGGTTGGAGGATGAAGGGCCTGGCGTGGCCGATGCCGATCTGCAGCGGATCTTCGATCCCTTTACCCGTCTCGACGGCTCGCGTCCGGGCAATGGCGGTTTTGGCCTGGGGTTGAGCATTGCGCGCAACGCCGTGCAGCGCCAGGGCGGTCAGCTGTGGGCGGAAAATGCCGGGCGTGGGCTGCGCCTGAACATGCGTCTGCGGGCTGCCGTTGCAATGGAAGCGCCTTCGACCGAGGCTGATTCGCTGCCTTATATCGTTAAGCCATAAGACCCTCACTTTGCGTGATATGGCCTGCGAACGTTTGCCGGTATGATAGTCGCCCCCGCAGTCCGGATTGCGAATACGCCATGACCTTGCAGTACCCCACCATCGCCGATTGCGTCGGCAACACCCCGCTGGTCCGTTTGCAGCGCCTGCCTGGCGTCACCAGCAACACCCTGCTGCTCAAGCTCGAGGGCAACAACCCGGCGGGTTCGGTCAAGGACCGCCCGGCGCTGTCGATGATCACTCGCGCCGAGCTGCGTGGGCAGATTCACCCCGGCGATACGCTGATCGAGGCGACCTCGGGCAACACCGGGATTGCCCTGGCCATGGCTGCGGCGATCAAGGGTTACAAGATGATCCTGATCATGCCCGACAACTCCAGTGCCGAGCGCAAGGCGGCGATGACCGCCTATGGCGCCGAGCTGATCCTGGTCAGCCAGGAAGAGGGCATGGAAGGCGCGCGCGATCTGGCCGAGAAGATGCAGGCCGAAGGTCGCGGCAAGGTGCTCGACCAGTTCGCCAACCTGGATAACCCGGAAGCGCACTACACCGGCACCGGCCCGGAAATCTGGCGCCAGACCGAGGGCACCATCACCCATTTCGTCAGCTCCATGGGCACCACCGGCACCATCATGGGCACTTCGCGTTATCTGAAGGAACAGAACCCGAACGTGCAGATCATCGGCCTGCAACCGATGGAAGGCTCGGCCATTCCCGGCATTCGCCGCTGGCCGCAGGAATACCTGCCGAAGATCTACCAGGCCACTCGCGTCGATCGCATCGTCGACATGACGCAAAGCGAAGCCGAAGACGTGACCCGGCGCCTGGCCCGCGAAGAAGGCATCTTCTGCGGCGTGTCCTCGGGCGGTGCGGTGGCGGCGATGTTGCGCCTGTCCCGCGAAGTCGAAAACGCGGTAATTGTCGCGATCATCTGTGACCGTGGCGACCGTTATCTGTCGACCGGCATCTTCGATGCGCCCAACTGATGGCTAAGCCAGTCAGAGGCCTGCGCTTCCAGCCTTCGGGCGGGAGCCGGGCGGCGCAGATACCCGTTGGAAAAAAACAGCGCCTGACCATCGAGCGCCTGGCCAACGACGGCCGCGGTATCGCCTTCCTGGAAGGGCGTACCTGGTTCGTTGTCGGTGCACTGGCGGGCGAAGAGGTCGAGGCGCGAGTACTGGGTGCCCACGGCAAAGTGGTGGAGGCCCGTACCGAGCGGGTGTTCAGCGCCAGTGATCTGCGTCGGCCAGCGCCTTGCGCCCATGCCGGCCGTTGTGGCGGCTGCAGCGTGCAGCACCTGCCCCACGATGAACAGCTTGCCCTGAAACAGCGCATGCTCGCCGAGCAGCTGTCGCGGGTCGCCGGTGTCGAGCCAGAGGAGTGGGCGGCGCCCCTGAGCGGTCCGGAGTTTGGCTACCGACGTCGGGCGCGGGTCGCGGTGCGCTGGGACGCCAAGGCGAAAAAACTCGAAGTAGGCTTTCGTGCTGCCGGCAGCCAGGACATCGTCGCTATCGACGAATGCCCGGTGCTGGTACAGCCCTTGCAACCGATCATGAGCCGCTTGCCGGCCATGCTGCAGCGCCTGAGCAAACCGCAGGCGCTGGGGCATGTGGAGTTGTTCAGCGGTTCGGCGATTGCCGTGCTGCTGCGCCATATGGCGCCGTTGTCCGCGGCCGACCTGGAGATTCTCCAGGCGTTCTGCGCGTTCCATGAGGCCCAGCTGTGGCTGCATGGCGAAGGCGAGCCGCAACCGGTGGACCCGGACCAGGCCCTGGGTTACCGCCTGGAGCCGTGGAATCTGCAGCTGGCTTATCGGCCGGGGGATTTTGTCCAGGTCAACGCCGGGGTCAACGAGGCGATGGTGGCCCAGGCCCTGGAGTGGCTGGCGCCGCAGGCTGACGAGCGCGTGCTGGACCTGTTTTGCGGCCTGGGCAACTTTGCCTTGCCGCTGGCGCAGAAGGTTCGGGAAGTGGTGGCGGTCGAAGGGGTGGCGACCATGGTCGCGCGCGCCGCGGAGAATGCCGCTAGCAACAATTTGCATAACACCCGGTTTTTTCAGGCCGATTTATCGCAGCCCCTGAGCGATGCCGAGTGGGCCGGTGAAGGCTTTTCTGCGGTACTCTTGGACCCACCTCGGGACGGTGCTTTCGAGGTGGTACGCAAGCTTGCGAGCCTGGGCGCCAAGCGCCTGGTTTATGTGTCATGCAACCCTGCCACTCTGGCGCGTGACACAGTCGAACTGGTCAGACAGGGCTACCGGTTAAAACGTGCCGGGATCCTCGATATGTTTCCTCAGACGGCACATGTCGAGGCCATGGCGTTATTTGAAGCGAGCTAGGATGGCTCGTCTAATCCGTTGGCCCGTCAGGTAGCACTCGCCGGCCCAGCGAGGAAATACTGGCAGTGAAGGTCAGCGATTTGACGCATTGAATGTGCGTCGTAGGGAAGGTAAAGCAAGATGGTACAGGTGAGAGCGCACCAGCCGATCAACACCGACGGCAGTATCAATCTCGAGGCGTGGCTCGATCATGCGGTCAGCGTCGACATGGCACTGGACCGTGAAGCCTTGAAAGAAGCCTGCGAGTTCGCTCGTGAGGCAGAGCAACAACACATCGCCGCGAAGAATCTCAGCGGCGAAGACATGTCGAGTTTCAGCACCGGCCTCGAGATCGCGGAGATCCTCGCCGACCTCAAGCTGGATCAGGATTCGCTGGTGGCCGCGGTACTCTACCGCGGCGTCCGCGAAGGCCAGATCCCGCTGCCGGCTGTCAGCCAGCGCTTCGGTCCGGTGGTGGCCAAGCTGATCGACGGCGTATTGCGCATGGCGGCGATCAGCGCCAGCCTCAGCCCCCGCCAATCCCTCGTGCTCGGCACCCAGGCCCAGGTGGAAAACCTGCGCAAGATGCTGGTGGCGATGGTTGATGACGTGCGTGTGGCGCTGATCAAGCTGGCCGAGCGGACCTGCGCGATTCGCGCGGTGAAAAACGCCGACGACGAGAAGCGCAACCGGGTCGCCCGGGAAGTCTTTGACATCTACGCACCGTTGGCCCATCGCCTCGGTATCGGCCATATCAAGTGGGAGCTGGAGGACCTGTCCTTCCGCTACCTGGAGCCTGAGCAGTACAAGCAGATCGCCAAGTTGCTGCACGAGCGACGCCTCGATCGTGAGCGCTTCATCTCCGACGTGATGAACCAGCTGCAGAACGAACTGCAGGCCACCGGCGTCGACGCCGACATCAGCGGCCGGGCCAAACACATCTATTCGATCTGGCGCAAAATGCAGCGCAAGGGCCTGGAGTTCAGCCAGATCTACGACGTGCGCGCGGTGCGCGTGCTGGTCCCGGAAATGCGCGACTGCTATACCGCGCTGGGGATCGTCCACACCCTGTGGCGGCACATTCCGAAAGAGTTCGACGACTACATCGCCAACCCCAAGGAGAACGGTTACCGCTCGCTGCACACGGCGGTCATCGGTCCTGAAGGTAAGGTGCTGGAAGTGCAGATCCGTACCCATGCGATGCACGAAGAGGCCGAGCTGGGGGTCTGCGCCCACTGGCGCTACAAGGGCACCGACGTCAAATCCGGTTCCAACCACTACGAAGAGAAAATCTCCTGGCTGCGTCAGGTGCTCGAGTGGCATGAGGAGCTGGGGGATATCGGCGGCCTGGCCGAGCAGCTGCGAGTGGATATCGAACCGGACCGGGTCTACATCTTCACCCCCGACGGCCACGCCATCGACTTGCCGAAAGGCGCGACGCCGCTGGACTTCGCCTACCGGGTGCACACCGAGATCGGTCACAACTGCCGGGGCGCGAAGATCAACGGGCGCATCGTGCCGCTCAACTACAGCCTGCAGACCGGTGAGCAGGTCGAGATCATCACCAGCAAGCACGGCACGCCGAGCCGCGACTGGCTGAACCCGAACCTGGGGTATGTCACCACCTCGCGGGCGCGGGCGAAGATCGTCCACTGGTTCAAGCTGCAGGCGCGGGATCAGAACGTGGCGGCGGGCAAGACCCTGCTGGAGCGCGAACTCAATCGCCTCGACCTGCCGCAGGTGGATTTCGACAAGCTGGCCGACAAGGCCAACATGAAAACCGCCGAGGACATGTTCGCCGCCCTGGGCGCAGGCGACCTGCGCCTGGCGCAACTGGTCAACCTGGCTCAGCAGCTGGTGGAGCCGGAGCGCGGCAACGAACAGCTAGAGCTGATCCCGCGCAAGGCCACCGGCTACAAGCCAGGCAAGCGCGGCGACATCCAGATCCAGGGCGTCGGCAACCTGCTGACCCAGATGGCCGGCTGCTGCCAGCCGCTGCCGGGGGATGCGATCGTCGGTTACATCACCCAGGGGCGCGGGGTGAGCATTCACCGTCAGGACTGCGCCTCGGTGCTGCAACTGGCCGGCCGCGAGCCGGAGCGGATCATCCAGGTCAGCTGGGGCCCGGTACCGGTGCAGACCTACCCGGTGGACATCATCATTCGCGCCTACGACCGCTCCGGTCTGCTGCGTGACGTGTCCCAGGTATTGCTCAACGAGCGGATCAACGTGCTGGCGGTCAACACCCGCTCGAACAAGGAGGACAACACCGCGCTGATGTCCCTGACCATCGAGATTCCGGGGCTGGACGCGCTGGGGCGGTTGCTGGGGCGTATTTCCCAGTTGCCGAACATCATCGAGACCCGCCGTAACCGTACCCCTTGAAATCCGGAGCGTAGGAGCGAGCGGACGGCAAGCCTCGCTCCTACAGAAAACATGGTTTGGCAATGAGAGTGACTGATGTATAGCCTTGAAGACCTGTTGCACCTGATGGCACGGCTGCGGGATCCGCAGTACGGCTGCCCTTGGGATATCAAGCAGAGCTACGCCACCATCGTCCCCCACACCCTGGAAGAAGCCTACGAAGTGGCCGATGCCATCGAGCGGGGCGATTTCGAGCACTTGCAGGGCGAGCTGGGCGATCTGCTGTTCCAGGTGGTGTATTACAGCCAGCTGGCGCGGGAGGAGGGGCGTTTCGAGTTCGACGGCGTGGTCGACAGCATCACCCGCAAGCTGATCCGTCGCCATCCCCATGTATTCCCTACCGGGGACCTGTACGCGCCGCTGGATACGCCACGGCTGGATGAAGAGCAGGTCAAGCAGCGCTGGGAAGAGATCAAGGCCGAGGAGCGCGCCGAGAAGTCGGCAGAGCCTTTGCAGTTGTCCTTGCTCGACGATGTGCCCGCGGCGCTGCCGGCCCTGTCCCGTTCGGCCAAGTTGCAAAAGCGCGCGGCCCAGGTCGGTTTTGACTGGCCGGACGCCTTGCCGGTGGTGGACAAGATCCGCGAAGAGCTCGATGAAGTGCTCGAAGCCATGTCCGAGAATGACCCGCAGGCGATCGCCGACGAGGTGGGCGACCTGCTGTTCGCCGTGGTCAACCTGGCCCGGCATCTGAAGGTCGATCCGGAAACCACCCTGCGTGGCGCCAATGCCAAGTTCGAGCGGCGGTTCCGATTTATCGAGCAGGCATTGCGCGATACCCGCCGACCCATGGAAGATTGCACCCTCGAAGAGTTGGACGCCTTGTGGGGCGAAGCCAAACGTCAGGAAAAGAATTTGCCCAGCTGTGGCTGAGGCTGTTGCCTAAGTGAGTGAGCACCAATGAGCCTTTCCCTTCGCGACCAGTTGCTCAAAGCAGGGCTGGTCAACCAAAAGCAGGCCAAGCAGGTCAGCAAAGAGAAACAGAAGCAGCAACGCCTGGTCCATAAGGGCCAGGTCGAGGCGGACGATACCCAGGCGCGCCTGGCCCAGGAGGCGCAGGCCGAGAAGGTCAAGCGCGACCAGGAACTCAATCGCCAGCAGCAGGAGAAGGCCGAGCAGAAGGCCCGTGCCGCGCAGATCAAGCAACTGATCGAAGTGTCGCGCCTGCCGAAGCTGACCACCGAGGACTACTACAACTTCGTCGACGACAAGAAGGTCAAGCGCCTGTCGGTGAACACCCTGATGCGCAACAAGCTGAGCAGCGGCTCGCTGGCCATCGTGCACCATGCCGGCGGTTATGAAGTCATCCCCCGTGAAGCCGCGCTGAAGATCCAGGAGCGCGATCCACGGCGCATCGTTCAGCTCAACACGCCGACCGAGGCGCCGGACGAGGACGATCCGTACGCGGCCTACCAGATCCCTGACGATCTGATGTGGTAAACCCGCAGAAACAACAAACCCCGCCATGAGCGGGGTTTGTTGTTTCTGAAGCGCCTGCCGATGCGTGGCGGCGGGCGCGGCAGTCATTGTGAGATCAGGAGCTTTGCGGTGCGCGGTTCTGCTCCAGCTTCTCCAGTTCGGCCTTGTAATTATGGGCATCGCTCTCGGAATGAAACATTCCCACCAGCATGTCTTGTTGATGCACGTCCCAGATCCGTACACCTGCGGCTACGCCTTCATGGGACATGTGTGAATCGTCGCGTTCAGTTACTTTTACAGTCATCTGCTAGCTCCAATCTCTATTGATCTGCAGCAAGGCGTGTGCAGGACTCCGTTATATATTTTGTTAGCTGGCTAAGTAAATTACTTTCAAAAGCAACAATCTTTTGCAGATTTCGCAACAGTCCCGCAGGCCGCGGAAACTGTGACATTCGGTCGCAGGCGCCGGAGTTTTATGACAAAAGTTTCATGTTGGGCAGCGGTCGAGCTGGGCATTCCTGCCTGGCGAGCGAGCCTTTCGGATCGCCAGGAGGGCTGTGCTTGAGCGGTTAACTAGAAACGCCAGGCGAAAAAAAGCCCCGCATCGGCGGGGCTTTTTTATTGTCGTGCGGCTTAGCTGCCTTTGACGGTCTTGCCGTTGACGGTGCCGTTCAGGAGCATGATGTTGTACTCCTTGCCGTCGGTTTCGACCTGTTGCAGGCGAACCAGCAGGTAATCCCAGTCCTTGGCGAACCACATGACGGTGATACGTTTGCTTTGTGTCGGGTCGCGCACGCGCTCGACCTTGATCGCATCGATCTGGCCGGCCTTGGTGTCGACTTTTTCCGAGCCCAGGACACGGAAGTCGTAGGTATCGACTTCGCCATCATCGACGACCTGATAGCTCATGCTTTTCTTGCCGGCGGCCACATCGTGCTGCAGGGCGAGTTGGTAGGTGGATTTGTCGACCATGCCGCGATTGAGCGGGATCTTGACCGCATCGCCGCGATCGGTGCCGGTGACCATCTTGGCGTTCCAGTCGAAGTCCAGGTCGGCCTTCTTGGCTTTGCCCAGGCCGCCGCGCTCGAAGTGATAGGACTGCGGCAGCAGGGTGTCCTTGTCGAACGTCAGGGTGCTTTCTTCAGTCAGGCTGGCGATCATCATCGAGGCCTTGAAGCTCAGCTTCCAGGTGCCGTCGCCTTTCTTTTCCAGGCTGCGTTCGGCGGTACCGCTCATCGGCAGCTGTTTCCAGTCGGCGGTATAGCTGGCGGAGAAGGGTTGAAGGTCCGCAGCCTGCGCGAAGGGCAGGGTGAGCAGAGCACAAGCGAAGAGCAGGGCGCGACGCATAAAATCTCCTAATTACGAATCAAGTGGCCACTGGCGGCCAGTAACTGACCATCCAGTAAAGCACCCTGTTCGCCGAGTGTGAGTCGACCTTCGGCAAACCAGCGTACGGCCATCGGGTAAATCCGGTGTTCCTGGACGTGGACCCGCTGCGCCAGGCTTTGCGGCGAGTCGTGCAACTCTACCGGGATCACTGCCTGTACGACCAGTGGTCCGCCATCGAGTTCCTCTGTCACAAAGTGCACGCTGCAGCCGTGCTCGGTGTCTCCGGCCTCCAGCGCTCGCTGATGAGTGTGTAACCCCTTGTATTTGGGTAGCAGCGAAGGATGGATATTGAGCAGGCGACCCTGATAGTGCCGCACGAAGTCCGCGCTGAGAATGCGCATGAATCCGGCAAGCACCACGAGCTTGGGCTGGAAGGCATCGATCAGTTCGATCAGCGCGGCATCGAAGGCCTCGCGGCCTTCGAATGCCTTGTGATCGAGGGCGCGGGTATCGATACCCGCGTCCTGGGCGCGTTGCAGGCCGTAGGCATCGGCGCGGTTGGAAATCACCGCGCGGATGCGCACCGGGCTGTCGTCGGCCCGGGTGCTGTCGATCAGGGCCTGCAAGTTGCTGCCGGTACCGGACAACAGCACCACTACATCACAGGTGGCGGGCATCGGCTCTTGCATCAATGTGCCTTGAGGTTTTTCAGCTCGACCTGGGCAGCGCCTTCGGCGGCGCTAGCGATCTGACCAATGACCCAAGGCTGTTCGCCGGCTTCGCGCAGGACGTTCAGGGCCGTTTCAACATGCTCCTGAGCCACGCAGATCACCATGCCCACGCCGCAGTTCAGCACGCGGTGCATTTCGTGTTCTTCGACGTTGCCCTTCTCCTGCAGCCAGTCGAATACCGCCGGACGCTGCCAGCTGGCTACGTCGACCACGGCCTGGGCGCCTTTTGGCAGAACGCGCGGGATGTTGTCCAGCAGGCCGCCGCCGGTGATGTGGGCCATGGCTTTGACTGCGCCAGTGTCCTTGATCAGCTTGAGCAGTGGCTTGACGTAGATGCGGGTCGGGGCCATCAGCAGTTCGGTCAGCGGCTTGCCGTCGAGCTGGACGGTTTCGATGTCGGCACCGGAGACTTCGATGATCTTGCGGATCAGCGAGTAGCCGTTGGAGTGCGGGCCGGAAGACGGCAGGGCGAGCAGGGCATCACCGGTAGCCACCTTGGAGCCGTCGATGATTTCGGCTTTTTCCACCACGCCGACGCAGAAACCGGCCAGGTCGTAGTCTTCGCCTTCGTACATGCCTGGCATTTCAGCGGTTTCACCGCCAACCAGGGAGCAGCCAGCCAGTTCGCAGCCTGCACCGATGCCGGTGACCACGGTGGCGGCAACGTCGACGTTCAGTTTGCCGGTGGCGTAGTAGTCGAGGAAGAACAGCGGCTCGGCACCGCAGACCACCAGGTCGTTGACGCACATGGCGACCAGGTCCTGGCCGATGCTGTCGTGCTTGTTCAGGTTCAGTGCCAGGCGCAGCTTGGTGCCCACGCCGTCGGTGCCGGAGACCAGCACTGGCTGCTTGTAGCCGGCCGGGATTTCGCAGAGGGCGCCGAAACCGCCCAGGCCGCCCATGACTTCCGGGCGCGCAGTGCGCTTGGCGACGCTCTTGATGCGTTCGACCAATGCTTCACCGGCGTCGATGTCTACACCGGCGTCTTTGTAGCTCAGGGAGGGTTGCTTGCTCATGATCCAGGCCTTTAGGGGGGATTCAGGGGTATCGACCGAGTCCAGGGAGGCCATTGAAACAGTCGCGGCGGCAATGCCGCGCAATCATTTCAGCGACCCCGGCTGTTGCCGGTCTGCGAAGGCGCGCGATTTTATCAGGCTTGAGGTGTAGCGGCCATCCTCGGGCCGACGGGTAGGGCATATCCGCTTAAAAAAAACCGCAATTGCGCGTGTCGATCGCGTCGCACAGGGCTGTATAAGGTATAGCCTTGTATCCGCTGTCGTTATGACAGCACGAAAACTTCCATCGATCGGGTGAATGTTTGCCTGGGCTTTGTGGTCACAGCCTGGATCAATCCTGTTCATGCGGTCTGTTCCAGCCGCCTTTTGTCGTCGGGAATCTTCCATGCGTTTGGGTAAATTTCTGTTTGTGGGCTGTTTGTCATTGGTCAGCCTGGCGAGTCATGCCGAAACCCTCAATAACCTGTATCAGGTCCGCGAGCCGGTCAGCAGCCAGGCCCCTGGCGAGCGCGATCAGGCCACCCGGCGGGCCCTGGAAACCCTGGTATTGCGCCTGACAGGCGATAGCAAGGCCCTGCAGAACCCGGGGCTGGCGGCGATCCGCAAGGACCCGCAGCAGATCATCAGCCAGTACGGCTACGATGCCGGTCCTCCCGAGAGCCTGCAGGTCGACTTCGATCCGGCCAGTACCGATCGGGCGTTGCGCCAGGCTGGCTTGTCCCTGTGGGGCAGCAATCGCCCATCGATTCTCGGCTGGTGGCTGACCGACTCCAGCGAAGGTTCCAGCCTGGTGGGCGATGGCCAGGCCAGCGCTACGCCATTGCGTCGTGCGGCCCTGCATCGCGGCTTGCCGCTGCGTTTGCCGCTGGCTGACCTGAATGAGCAGATTGTCGCCACGGCGCCGAATCTCGAAGGTTCCGATCCGGCGCCATTGCGCGCCGCGTCGGAGCGTTACGGTGCGGACGCCCTGCTGGCGGTGCATGCCAGTGAAGACGGCGGTCAGTGGCAGGCCAAATGGCGCCTGTGGCTGGGTGACCAGAAGGAGCAGGGCAGCGTCCAGGGAGCTGATGTGCCGGCCTTGGCCGATGCCGTGCTGTTGGCGGTCAGCCAGCGCCTGGCGCCGCGTTTCGTGGTCAAACCGGGGGCATCCAGCGAGCAGTTGCTGGAAGTGCAGGGCATGAACCTGGAGCGTTATGCGGCGTTGGGCCGTCTGCTCGAACCTTTCGGCGGGCGTTTGCAGAGCGTCGATGGCGATCGCTCGGTGTACCGGGTCAGCGGCAGCGCCGAGCAATTGCGCGCGCAACTGAGCCTGGCCCGGTTGCAGGAAGTCCCGGCGGGCGCCGCGCCTGTCCAGCCGGCTGTCGAAGGCGCGACACCCGCGCCCGCGCCCGCACCGGCCGCGCAGCTGCGTTTTCGCTGGTAGGTTTTCTTTCTTTATATAGAAGCAATGGAGTGGTTCATGGCTGATACGCGTCGTTGGGTCTGGTTGGGTGGGCTGGTCCTGCTCTGTGGGTTTGTGTACCTGCTGCATCCGATCCTGACCCCGTTCCTGGTGGCTTTGCTGTTGGCCTATCTGTTCGATCCGCTGGTGGACCGTCTGGAGAAGCTCGGCTTGTCACGTACCTGGGGTGTGGTGGCGGTATTTGCCCTGTTCACCCTGATCGTCATGGCGTTGCTGCTGGTGCTGGTGCCCATGCTCGCCAAGCAGCTGCTGCGCCTGTACGAACTGGCGCCGCAGATGCTCGACTGGTTGCAGCACACGGCGATGCCCTGGGCGCAGTCCAAGCTGGGCTTGTCCGACGGTTTCTGGAAGTTCGACAAGGTCAAGGCGGCGATCAGCGAGCACATGGGGCAGACCACCGATATCGTCGGCGTGGTCCTGAGCCAGGCAACGGCCTCCAGCCTGGCGCTGATCGGCTGGCTGGCCAACCTGGTGCTGATTCCAGTGGTCAGTTTTTACCTGCTGCGCGACTGGGACCTGATGATGGCGAAGATCCGCAGCTTGTTGCCCCGTGATCGCGAGGAGCGGGTGGTGGCCCTGGCCGGGGAATGTCATGAAGTGCTGGGGGCGTTCGTCCGTGGCCAGCTGCTGGTAATGGTCGCTCTGGGAATGATCTATGCCGCCGGCCTGATGCTGGTCGGGCTCGAGCTGGGCCTGTTGATCGGCTTGATTGCCGGCCTGGCGGCCATAGTGCCGTACATGGGGTTTGTCATCGGCATCGGCGCGGCACTGATTGCCGGGTTGTTCCAGTTCGGCGGCGACCTGTACCCGATGATCGGTATCGTGGCAGTGTTCATGGTCGGCCAGGCCCTGGAGGGCATGGTGCTGACCCCCTTGCTGGTGGGCGACCGCATCGGCTTGCACCCGGTGGCGGTGATCTTCGCGATTCTCGCCGGGGGCGAGCTGTTCGGTTTCACCGGCATCCTGCTGGCCTTGCCGGTGGCGGCTGTGATCATGGTGCTGGTGCGCCATGTGCACGACTTGTACAAGGATTCGGACATCTATAGCGGTGTAGAGGAGTCCGAGCAGTAACGCCTACCGTTTGTGCTTTTGGGGCGCCCGCGTTTCAGGCGGGTGCCTGCGAGAGCCTTTAGAGCTGTCACATCCACCGTCAAAGATCCCCCCGTGATTTCACCAGGCTAACGCAAACCTTTGATTTTGCTTGTGGTCTGTTGCATTGTGCGCCCGGCGTCACGGGTATAAACTTTGCAAACTTTACACAGAGGCCACTAACGGTTCGTTTGGAACTGTTCAGTCAGCATGAAACCGATTCAGCTGCCCCTAGGTGTGCGTCTGCGTGATGACGCCACCTTCATCAACTACTACCCAGGCGCCAATGCCGCTGCACTCGGCTATGTCGAGCGGCTTTGCGAAGCCGACGCCGGCTGGACCGAAAGCCTGATCTACCTCTGGGGCAAGGATGGGGTAGGGCGTACGCACTTGCTGCAGGCGGCCTGCCTGCGGTTCGAGCAGTTGGGGGAGCCAGCGGTCTATTTGCCTCTGGCGGAATTGCTGGATCGCGGCATCGAAATCCTCGACAACCTGGAACAGTACGAACTGGTCTGCCTGGATGACTTGCAAGCGGTGGCGGGCAAGGCTGACTGGGAAGAGGCGCTGTTTCATCTGTTCAACCGCCTGCGCGACAGTGGCCGGCGCCTGTTGATCGCGGCTTCGACCTCTCCACGGGAGCTACCGGTGAAGCTGGCGGACCTCAAATCCCGCCTGACCCTGGCACTGATCTTCCAGATGCGTCCGCTCTCCGACGAAGACAAATTGCGTGCGTTGCAGTTGCGTGCCTCGCGTCGCGGGCTGCACCTGACCGACGAAGTCGGGCACTTTATCCTGACTCGCGGTACTCGCAGCATGAGCGCCTTGTTCGAGCTGCTGGAGCGCCTCGATCAGGCGTCCTTGCAGGCTCAGCGCAAGCTGACCATTCCCTTCCTCAAAGAAACCCTGGGCTGGTAAACCGCGGGCAGTAGTGGCTTTTTGGCATATTTCAGGCGCCAGAAACCCCGCTTCGGAAGCAGTTCCAGAGGCGCGTGCGTTTAAAATGGGCTTAAGGCCTTAGATGTTGAGTAGAAACCGATAAGTCACATTTCAATCGATTGAATTTGCAAATTAGAGCGATAGAAGGCATAGTCGCGGCTTCTTTATAACTTTAAGCCACGGTCGTGCCCATGCTGAAGCGCTTCGCACCCCTCGTGCCTCTTGCACTCGTCACCCTGTTGTTTGGTTGCGCCACCCACTCTCCGGTGAGCCAACAAGAGCAGCAACAACAGGTTCAAAACTCTTCCAAAGCCCAGTCTTCCGCTATTTTCCAGGAAGAGCTGGCAACCGAAAAAGAACTCGCCGAGTTCGCTGACAGCAAGCCTTACCAGCTGCCAGTGCTGGCTGACAGTATCCTCGAACGTGGCATGTCCCTGATCGGTACCCGTTACCGTTTCGGCGGTACCTCTGAAGCCGGTTTCGATTGCAGCGGTTTCATCGGCTACCTGTTCCGTGAAGAAGCCGGCATGAATCTGCCGCGCTCCACCCGTGAAATGATCAACGTTAACGCTCCGCTGGTTGCGCGTAACAAGCTGCAGCCGGGCGATCTGTTGTTCTTCGCCACCAATGGCCGTCGCGGTCGTGTAAGCCACGCTGGCATCTACCTGGGCGACGACCAGTTCATCCATTCCAGCAGCCGCCGCAGCGGTGGTGTGCGAGTGGACAGCCTGGGCGACAGCTACTGGAGCAAGACCTTCATCGAAGCCAAGCGCGCCCTCGCCATGGCCCCGACCGTGGTCACCGCACGCAAGTAAGCGGACTTTTTGTAAGGTGAAGTTAAAGTCTTACTTGAAGTTTGGCGCGTAGACGCTAGAATCCTGATCTATTGTTGAAAACTAACCGCGTAAGCCCTGCTTACGCGGTTTTGTTTTCGGCCTCACGGCAGAGAAAGCCGCATCCAGATCAGGATTGTTCTGCATATGTCGACGTCGGCCCGCCTCGCATTGATCGTTCTCGCCGCGCTACTCAGCGCGTGCGCCAGTCGTACCCCGCCTCCCGCGCCTGTGGTACGTGCTCCCGTTTTCAATACTCCCCAGACCTTCTCGCCGGCTGCCGAAGACGTGCTGTTTCGTGCGTTGGGCCTGGTGGGCACGCCTTATCGCTGGGGCGGCAACACACCGGACTCCGGATTCGATTGCAGTGGCCTGATCGGTTACGTCTATCGCGACGCGGCCGGTATCTCGCTACCGCGCTCGACCCGCGAAATGATCGGCATGCGTGCACCGAATGTCGGCAAGAACGCCTTGCAGACCGGCGACCTGATATTTTTTGCCACCAATGGCGGTTCTCAGGTCAGCCACGCGGGCATCTATGTCGGCGAAGGCCGCTTCGTCCATGCGCCGGCCACCGGCGGTACGGTGAAGCTGGACAGCCTGTCCAAGGCCTATTGGCAAAAAGCCTACCTGAGCGCCAAGCGCGTGCTGCAGCCAGAGCATCTGGCGCACAACCCTTAGGTTCCATCTCTGCGTCGAGGTTGTCATGACCGCTCGTACCCTCAACCTCGACGACGCCCTCTATCACTACCTGCTCGACGTTTCCCTGCGCGAAACGCCGTTGCTGCGCCGTCTGCGCGACGAAACCCAGGCGCTGCCCATGGCGCGCTGGCAGGTGGCGCCCGAGCAGGGGCAGTTCCTCGCCTTGCTGATCAAACTGATCGGTGCCAGGCGTGTGCTGGAGGTGGGGACTTTCACCGGCTACAGCGCCTTGTCCATAGCCGCGGCCTTGCCGGAGGATGGCCAGTTGATCTGCTGTGACATCCCGGGAGACTACAACGCCACCGCGCGCCGCTACTGGCAGGAAGCGGGTGTCGCCGGGCGGATCGAGTTGCGTCTGGCGCCGGCCCTGGAGACCTTGGCCAGCATTGAGCGGGAGGAGGGCGAGGATGGTTTCGACCTGGTCTTCATCGACGCCGACAAGGCCAATTACCCGGCTTATCTGGAAAGTGCCCTGCGCCTGCTGCGGGTGGGCGGGCTGGCGGTGTTCGATAACACGCTGTGGAGCGGTCGGGTGCTGGAGGAGAATCCCCAGAGCGAAGACACCCGGGCCATCCAGGCACTCAATCGTGCCTTGAAGGATGACCCGCGTGTCGACCTGTCGCTGCTGCCCCTGGGAGACGGCTTGACCCTGTGCCGCAAGCGCTGAACCTATTGCGCCTTGGCTGCTGACACGCGCCAGACCTTGTTGCCGACATCATCGGCCACCAGCAGATCCCCTTGCTTGTCGATCACTACGCCGACCGGGCGGCCCATGGCTTTCTCGTCGGCGCTGAGGAAACCGGTCAGGACATCCACCGGTTGGTCCACCGGCTTGCCGTTGGCGAAGGGCACGAAGATCACTTTGTAGCCGCTGTGGGGCTTGCGGTTCCACGAGCCATGCTGGCCGATGAACACGCCATGGGTGAACGGCGCCGGCAGCGTGCTGCCTTCGGCGAATGCCAGGCCCAGGGAGGCGGTATGCGGGCCGACGGCATAATCCGGGGCGATGGCCTTGGCCACCAGGCCCGGGTTCTGTGGAGTGACGCGCACATCCAC
Source organism: Pseudomonas chlororaphis subsp. piscium (assembly GCF_003850345.1). Lineage (NCBI taxonomy): Bacteria > Pseudomonadati > Pseudomonadota > Gammaproteobacteria > Pseudomonadales > Pseudomonadaceae > Pseudomonas > Pseudomonas chlororaphis. The sequence continues at coordinate 5,290,618 of NZ_CP027707.1, read as the reverse complement.
ATGCTGGCCGTAGTAACTGTATGGCCAGCCATAGAAGGCGCCGTCCTTGACCGAGGTGATGTAGTCCGGCACCAGATCGCTGCCGATCTCGTCACGCTCGTTGACCGCGGTCCATAGCTTGCCACTTTGCGGTTCCCAGGCCATGCCGTTGGGGTTGCGCAGGCCTGAGGCGAAAATCCGTTGTTTGCCGGTGGCGCGATCGACTTCCCAGATGGCGGCGCGACCTTCCTCCTGATCCATGCCGTTTTCGCCGACGTTGCTGTTGGAGCCGACCGTGACGTACAGCTTGCTGCCGTCTTTGCTGGCAATCACGTTTTTGGTCCAGTGGTGATTCCGCGGGCCGCCAGGCAGGTCGACCACCTTGGTCGGCTGGGCGCTGATCTTGGTGTCGCCGTCCTTGTAGGGGAAGCGCAGCAGGCGATCGGTGTCGGCGACGTACAGGTCATTGCCCACCAGGGTCATGCCGAACGGCGAGTTGAGATTTTCCAGGAACACCGTGCGGGTTTCCGCCACGCCGTCGTGGTCCTTGTCCCGCAGCAGAGTAATACGGTTTGGGCTGGGCACGCCGGCGCCGGCACGGCTCATGATCTTGCCGGCGATCCAGCCGCGAATACCCTTGCCTTCATCGGGGGAGGGCGGGGCGTTGGTCTCCGCCACCAGCACGTCGCCGTTGGGCAGCACATACAACCAGCGCGGATGGTCCAGGCCCTCGGCGAATGCGGCCACCTGGGTGCCGGCGGCGGCCACCGGTTTGGCGCCTTGTGGCCAGCCGATCGCGGGTGCGATGTTCACGGTCGGGAACAGGGTCTTGTTCGGTTCGGGCAGTTTCGGCGAGGGGCCGGTGCCGTCGGAGACCTGGAGGGTGGAGGTTTCGCCACAGGCGGCAAGGCCTGTGGCGAGGGTAATAAGGATTGCGTATCGAGGCTTGAGCATGCTGATTTCCCTATGAATGCACGACGTCGGTGTAGTCATAGAGAAGCACAGACGGGCGATGGTTCAACCCGTTCAGCGTGCTTCCTTGAACAGTACGGCAACGCCGGGGTGATAGTTGCCGGCTTCGTTGCGCAATTTGCGGTACGCGTAGGGGAAGTACCAGGCGACGGCGCAGCAATGTTCCTTTTGCAGGTCGTCGACCATGTCCTGCAGTTCTTCCGGGGTGGCGCTGTGCTGGGTTTTCTGTGGCGTGACGAACAGGCAGCCAAGTTTCAGATCGCTGGGGTAGCTAGCTTTTTTCGCGTCGCTGGCGGCATCCAGCAACGGTTGGGTCAGGTGCAGGCTGTTGACCCGGGGCCAGCGCTGGGTGGTCTGGATATAGACGCGTTCCTCCTGCGTGGCGATGTACAGGTCGGTGCGGCCGCTGCGGTTGCCGTCCTCGACCTGTTTTTTGCTCGGGGTGTGTTCCAGGGTGACCATCTCCGCCATCCAGGCTGCCGCCGAGAGCAATCCCAGGTTGGCTTTTTCGTCGAACCAGTAAGGGCTTTCGTTATCGCCGCGCACGGCGTTGTAACGGTCGATGCAATCGAACCAGCGTTCCAGGGCAGGGCGCAGGAATTCCAGTTTCGGATTACTGACGATCATGCCTTTCATCGGACTTTTCCTATTATTGTTGAGATATTGGAGTTTTTTAACTGGATTATGGCTATTTGATATCACTGTGCTGAGTGTGGCACAAGATTGGCGTCATATTTCCGATATGCAGCAGTTCGTCGATCTGTCGGCCCCCCGGCTTTAATTGACGCTCCACCCCCAACCCTCTAACCTTCGCGACTTGTTTCAGGTGCTCTGTGGCCGCAGGTCGACAGAGTGAAACAGGGAAGCCGGTGAGTACGCGTGCCGAAGGCGCACGCACGACGATTCCGGCGCTGCCCCCGCAACGGTAAGTGAGTCAAGACTGCGCCTGATGCCACTGTGTCGACTGTCGACATGGGAAGGCGCGCAGTTGGGCATCCTAGCCACTCACAAGCCCGGAGACCGGCCTGATCCATCCAACGGCATCACGGTGGGCGATGCCAGGCTTGCGCCGTCTATTCCTATTCCTGCCCCCCGTTATCCAGCCCCAACGGAGAGCTGCCCCATGACTGAATCCCCTGATCGTGACGAACGCCATCTGGCGCGCATGTTGCGCAAAAAAGCCGTGATCGATGAACGCATCGCCAACTCGCCGAACGAGTGCGGCTTGCTGCTGGTGCTGACCGGCAACGGCAAAGGCAAAAGCAGCTCGGCCTTCGGCATGCTCGCGCGGGCCATGGGCCACGGCATGCAATGTGGCGTGGTGCAGTTCATCAAAGGCCGCAACAGCACCGGCGAGGAATTGTTCTTCCGGCGCTTCCCGGAGCAGGTGCGTTTCCATGTCATGGGCGAAGGCTTCACCTGGGAAACCCAGGACCGCCAGCGCGACATCGCCGCCGCCGAAGCCGCCTGGGCGGTTTCCCGCGAACTGCTGAGCGATCCGAACATCGGCCTGGTGGTGCTCGACGAATTGAACATCGCCCTCAAGCACGGCTATCTGGACCTGGATCAGGTACTCAGCGACCTGCAGGCGCGGCCGCCAATGCAGCATGTGGTGGTCACCGGGCGTGGCGCCAAGTCGGAGATGATCGACCTGGCCGACACCGTCACTGAAATGGGCATGGTCAAGCATGCCTTCCAGGCCGGGATCAAAGCGCAAAAAGGCGTCGAACTGTGAGTGATGCCCGTCATTGCCCGGCGGTATTGATTGCCGCGCCGGCTTCCGGTCAGGGCAAGACCACCGTGACCGCCGCGCTCGCCCGCCTGCATCGCAATCAGGGACGCAAGGTACGCGTGTTCAAGTGCGGCCCGGACTTTCTCGACCCGATGATCCTCGAGCGTGCCAGTGGCGCGCCGGTGTATCAGCTGGACATGTGGATGGTCGGCGAGCAGGAAAGCCGCCGCCTGTTGTGGGAGGCCGCCGGCGAGGCGGACCTGATCCTGATCGAAGGCGTGATGGGGCTGTTCGACGGCACGCCGTCCAGTGCCGACCTGGCGCGGCATTTCGGGGTGCCGGTGCTCGCGGTGATTGATGGCACCGCCATGGCCCAGACCTTTGGTGCCCTGGCGCTGGGGCTGGCGCGTTATCAGCCGGACCTGCCGTTCGCCGGGGTGCTGGCCAACCGCGTCGGTACCTTACGCCATGCGCAGTTGCTCGAAGGCAGCCTGACCGAAGGCCTGCGCTGGTACGGCGCGCTGTCCCGGGAAACCGGCATCGAACTGCCCAGCCGCCATCTGGGGCTGGTGCAGGCCAGCGAACTCAACGATCTGGATCTGCGTCTTGACGCGGCGGCGGCCGCCTTGGCTGACAGCTGCGAAGTGGCCCTGCCGCCGGCCGTGGCGTTTGCCGCTCCCCAGACAGTTGCCGTCGAGCCGCTGTTGGCCGGGGTACGCATTGCCGTGGCCCGCGACGAAGCCTTTGCCTTTACCTATGGCGCGAGCCTGGATCTGCTGCGGGCCATGGGCGCCGAGCTGGGCTTTTTCTCGCCGATCCATGACGCGGTACTGCCCGAGGCAGACAGCCTGTACCTGCCAGGCGGTTACCCGGAGCTGCATCACCGGGCGCTGGCGGCGAACGGCTCGATGCTCAGCGCGATCCGTGCGCACCACGCCGCTGGCAAACCCTTGCTCGCCGAGTGCGGCGGCATGTTGTATCTGCTGGACTCCCTGACCGACGTCGACGGCGAGCGTGCCGAACTGCTGGGCCTGTTGCCCGGTGATGCGGTGATGCAAAAGCGCCTGGCGGCCCTGGCCTTGCAGGCGGTGGAATTGCCGGAAGGTTCGCTGCGCGGCCATACCTACCACCACTCGTTGACCAGCACCGAGCTTGCGCCGATCGCCCGGGGCCTGAGCCCGAATGGTGGGCGCGGCGCGGAAGCGGTTTACCGTGAAGGGCGGATGACCGCCTCTTACGTGCATTTCTATTTCCCGTCCAACCCCGAAGCGGTGGCGGCCCTGCTGGCGCCGGCAGGAGCGAGCGTGCTCGCGCGGTGCCCATGAGCGACAACGCCTTTTCCGCGGCCGAGCGCGACGCGGTCTATCGCGCGATCGCCGAGCGTCGTGACATGCGCCACTTCGTCGGGGGCACAGTCGAGCCACCGGTCTTGCGTCGCCTGCTGGAGGCGGCGCACCAGGCGCCCAGCGTCGGCCTGATGCAGCCCTGGCGTTTCATCCGTATCAGCGACCGACCGTTGCGCGGGCAGATCCAGCAACTGGTGGAAGAGGAGCGGGTGCGCACTGCCGAGGCCCTGGGCGAGCGCTCCGACGAGTTCATGAAGCTCAAGGTCGAAGGCATCAACGACTGCGCCGAGGTCCTGGTGGCGGCGCTGATGGACGACCGTGAGCGGCATATCTTTGGCCGGCGCACCTTGCCGGAAATGGATATGGCTTCGCTTTCCTGCGCGATTCAGAACCTGTGGCTGGCGGCTCGGGCCGAAGGGCTGGGCATGGGCTGGGTGTCTCTGTTCGAGCCCGCTGCCCTGGCCGAGCTGCTGGGCCTGCCGGCCGGGGCCAAGCCGCTGGCGGTGCTGTGCCTGGGCCCGGTGGGCGAGTTTTACCCGGCCCCAATGCTGGTGCTCGAAGGCTGGGCGCGGGAGCGTCCGCTGAGTGAGTTGCTGTATGAAAACTACTGGGGAGTGAGTCAATGAGTGTGGCGTTGCTGAGTGTCGCCGGGGTGGCGCTGGATGCGTTGCTGGGCGAACCCAAACGCTGGCATCCGCTGGTGGCGTTCGGCCGTTTTGCCGATCGCATCGAGCAACGTTTCAACTCCGGCGGTCGCGGCTGGCGCAGTCATGGCGTCACCGCCTGGGTCATCGCGGTGCTGCCGCTGACCCTGCTGGCAACGCTGTTTTCCTGGCTGCCCTATATCGGCTGGCTGTTCGAGATCCTGGCGCTGTACTGCGCCCTCGGCCTGCGCAGCCTCGGCGAGCATGTCGAGCCGGTGGCCCAGGCCTTGCGCAGCGACGACCTGGATCTGGCGCGGCAGCGGGTCAGTTACCTGGTGAGCCGCCAGACCAGCGAACTGGATGCCACTGAAGTTGCCCGAGCCGCCACCGAGTCGGTGCTGGAGAACGGCAGCGACGCGGTGTTCGCTGCCTTGTTCTGGTTTGCCGTGGCCGGCGTGCCGGGCGTGGTGCTCTATCGCCTGAGCAACACCCTGGATGCGATGTGGGGCTATCGTAATGAACGTTTCGAGCGTTTCGGCTGGGCGGCGGCGAAGATCGACGATCTGCTCAACTATATTCCGGCCCGCCTGGTAGCCCTGACGTATGCCTTGCTGGGCAAGACCCGCCTGGCGCTGAAATGCTGGCGCCGCCAGGGGCCGACCTGGGACAGCCCGAATGCCGGGCCGGTGATGGCGGCCGGGGCCGGAGCCCTGGGTGTCGAGCTGGGCGGCGCGGCGATCTATCACGGCGAGCTGCACCAGCGGCCGCAGCTGGGCGAGGGGGCGGCGGCCGATGCTTCGTCCATCGATCGTGGCTGGCAACTGGTACAGCGTGGAGTCTGGTTATGGCTGCTGATTCTCTGCGTGGGAGCTGAGTTCTATGCTTGAGCACGGTGGCCGCCTGCGCAAGGCGGCCGAGCAATACGGCATCGCCGAGGCCGACTGGCTGGACCTGTCCAGCGGCCTGGCGCCCTGGCCGTGGCCGATTCCCGAGATCGGCATGCGGGCCTGGGCGCGCCTGCCGGAAACCGATGATGGCCTGGAGCAGGCCGCCCGTGACTACTACGGCGCCGCCCATGTGTTGCCGGTGCCCGGCTCCCAGGCGGCGATCCAACTGCTCCCGCGTTTGCGTCGCGCCGGCAAGGTCGGCGTGCTGTCGCCCTGTTATGCCGAACACGCCGAAGCCTGGCGCCGCAGCGGCTACATCGTGCGTGAGGTGCTGGAACAGGAAGTAGACTTTTTCCTCGACAGCCTGGACGTGCTGGTGGTGGTCAACCCGAACAACCCCACGGGCCTGAGCCTGACCCCGGAGCGCCTGCTGGACTGGCACGCGCGCCTGGCGCAGCGCGGTGGCTGGCTGGTGGTCGACGAGGCCTTCATGGACAACACTCCCCAGCTGAGCCTGGCGGCCCAGGCCGATCAGGTGGGGTTGATCGTCCTGCGTTCCTTCGGCAAGTTTTTCGGCCTGGCCGGTGTGCGCCTGGGCTTCGTCCTGGCCGAGCGCAAGCTGCTCAAGCTGCTGGCCGAACAGGTCGGCCCCTGGGCCGTCAGCGGGCCGACCCGGGTGCTGGGCCAGGTGTGCCTGCGCGACAATGAAGGCCATGGGCGGCAACGGCTGCGCAGTGAAGCGGCGAGCCTGCGCCTGGCGCAACTGCTCGAGCGCCACGGCCTGAAACCCCAGGGAGGCTGTGCGTTGTTCCAGTGGCTGATCACCGATCGCGCCGAGCTGTTGCATGAGTTCATGGCGCGCCGGGGCATCCTGCTGCGGCTGTTCACCCACAACAGCAGCCTGCGCTTCGGCCTGCCGGCCGACGAAGCCGACTGGTCGCGTCTCGAACAGGCCTTTGTCGCCTACGCCAAGGAACATCCATGACCACCCTGATGGTGCAGGGCACCACCTCCGATGCCGGTAAAAGCACCCTGGTGACGGCGCTCTGCCGCTGGCTGACGCGCCAAGGGGTGAGCGTCGTTCCTTTCAAGCCGCAGAACATGGCCCTCAACAGCGCGGTGACCGCCGACGGTGGCGAGATCGGCCGGGCCCAGGCGGTGCAGGCCCAGGCCGCGCACCTGGAGCCGCATACCGACATGAACCCGGTGCTGCTCAAGCCCAACAGCGACACCGGGGCCCAGGTGATCATTCACGGCCGTGCGGTGACCACCATGAACGCAGTGGCCTATCACGACTACAAGGCCATCGCCATGCAGGCGGTGCTGGCCTCTCACCAACGCCTGAGCGCGGCCTATCCGGTGGTGATGGTGGAGGGCGCGGGCTCGCCGGCGGAGATCAACCTGCGGGCCGGCGATATCGCCAACATGGGCTTTGCCGAAGCGGTGGACTGCCCGGTGCTGCTGATCGCCGACATCAACCGTGGCGGGGTTTTCGCTCACCTGGTAGGCACCCTGGAGCTGTTGTCGCCGAGCGAGCAGGCGCGGGTCAAAGGTTTCATCATCAACCGTTTTCGCGGCGATATCGCCCTGTTGCAACCGGGTCTCGACTGGCTCGAGGCGCGTACCGGCAAACCGGTGATCGGCGTGCTGCCCTATGTGCTGGACCTGCATCTGGAGGCCGAGGACGGCATCGATCAGCGTCAGGCCGACAAGGCCGAGCAGGTGCTGAAAGTGCTAGTGCCGGTGTTGCCGCGCATTAGCAATCACACCGACTTCGATCCGCTGCGCTTGCACCCCCAGGTGGACCTGCAATTCATCGGTCCTGGCCAGGCGATTCCGCCGGCCGACCTGATCATCCTGCCCGGCTCGAAAAGCGTGCGCAGCGACCTGGCGTATCTGCGTGCCCAGGGCTGGGACACGGCCATCGCCCGGCACCTGCGCTATGGCGGCAAGTTGCTGGGCATCTGCGGCGGTTTGCAGATGCTCGGCGAGCAGCTGCACGACCCCCTGGGGCTGGAAGGCGCGCCAGGCTCCAGCGCGGGGCTGGGGCTGCTGGCATTCGAGACGGTGCTGGAGCAAGAGAAGCAACTGCGCAACGTGCGTGGACGCCTGGCGCTGGAGGAGGCGGAGGTCAGCGGTTATGAGATCCATGCCGGGGTTACGACGGGGCCTGGGCTGGAACTGCCGGCTGTGACTCTGGACAACGGCCGTTGCGACGGCGCGCGCAGCGACGATGGGCAGATTCTCGGCACCTACCTGCATGGTCTGTTCGAAACACCGGCGGCCTGCAGCGCATTGCTGCGCTGGGCAGGGTTGCGCGAGGTGCAGGCGGTCGATTACCACGCCCTGCGCGAACGCGACATCGAGCGCCTGGCCGACCTGGTGGAACAGCATCTGGACACCGAGCGCCTGCGCCAGCTTTGCGGGCTTTAGAGCGTCGGCGCCGGTTTTGCGGCGCTGCTGTGGTTGTACCTCAATTCAAGGGTTTCCAAGCATGTTGCAACTGATCCTCGGCGGCGCCCGCTCCGGCAAGAGTCGTCTGGCTGAAAAACTCGCCGGCGAGAGCGGCCTGGCCGTGACCTATATCGCCACCAGCCAGGCGCTGGATGGCGAAATGAATCAGCGCATTGCCCATCACCGCGAACGGCGTCCGGCCGAATGGGCATTGATCGAGGAGCCGCTGGAGCTGGCGCGGGTGCTGCGTGAAGCGGCGAGCGCCGAGCGCTGCCTGCTGGTGGATTGCCTGACCTTGTGGCTGACCAACCTGTTGCTGCTGGAGGATGCCGAACGGCTCGCCAGTGAGCGCGAAGCGCTGTTGCAGTGCCTGGCGTCGCTGCCGGGCGAAATCATTTTTGTCAGCAACGAGACCGGAATGGGTGTCGTGCCGCTGGGCGAATTGACTCGCCGTTATGTCGATGAAGCCGGTTGGCTGCATCAAGCCCTGGCCGAGCGTTGTCAGCGGGTAGTGCTGACGGTGGCCGGCCTGCCACTGACTCTGAAAGGAACTGCGTTATGAATGACTTCTGGTGGCAGCGGCCGTGCAAGGCGCTCGACACTCAAGCCCTGGAGGCGGCGCGGTCGCGTCAGCAGCAATTGACCAAGCCCGCGGGTTCGCTGGGGCAGCTGGAGCGGGTAGCGGTACAGCTGGCCGGCTTGCAGGGGCGGGTCAAGCCTGGCCTGGAGCAACTGTGGATCGCGATTTTCGCCGGTGACCACGGAGTAGTGGCCGAGGGCGTTTCGGCTTATCCGCAGGAAGTCACCGGGCAGATGCTGCACAACTTCGTCACTGGCGGTGCGGCCATCAGCGTATTGGCGCGGCAGCTGCGGGCACGCCTGGAAGTGGTCGACCTCGGTACGGTGACACCCGGGCTGAACCTGACTGGCGTGCGTCATTTGAACCTAGGGCCGGGCACCTGCAACTTCGTTGAGGGGCCGGCCATGACCCAGGCCCAGGGCGAGCAAGCCTTGCGGGCTGGACGTGACAGTGTGCTGCGGGCCGTCGAGCAGGGCAGCGAGCTATTTATCGGTGGCGAGATGGGCATCGGCAACACCACCGCGGCCAGCGCCGTGGCCTGCGCCTTGCTGGACATTCCGGTGGCGCACCTTGCGGGGCCGGGCACCGGCCTGGATGCGGCGGGTGTCAGCCATAAGGCGCGGGTGATCGAGCGTGCCTTGAGCCTGCATGCCGCCCAGCGTGGCGATGCCTTGCAGACCTTGTTCAACCTCGGCGGCTTCGAAATCGCTGCCCTGGTGGGGGCGTACCTGGCCTGTGCCCAGGAAGGCGTGGCGGTGCTGGTCGACGGTTTCATTTGCAGCGTGGCGGCGCTGGTAGCAGTGCGGCTGAACCCCGAGTGCCGCCAGTGGTTGCTGTTCGGCCACCGAGGGGCCGAGCCGGGGCATCGGCATATCCTGCAGACCCTCGAGGCCGAGCCCTTGCTGGACCTCGGTTTGCGCCTGGGCGAGGGCAGTGGTGCGGCGCTGGCGGTGCCCTTGCTGCGTCTGGCCTGTGACCTGCACGGGCAGATGGCGACCTTCGCCGAAGCGGCCGTGGCGGATCGCCCGGCATGACCTTGCGCCTGGACCTGCTGCGCCATGGCGAAACCGAACTCGGTGGTGGCCTGCGCGGCAGCCTCGACGATGCCCTGACCGATGCCGGATGGCAGCAGATGCGTGCCGCCGTCGCCGGCCAGGGGCCTTGGGATCGGTTGGTGAGCTCGCCCTTGCAACGCTGTGCGCGTTTCGCCGAGGAACTGGGCGTGCGCCTGGCGTTGCCGGTGAGCCTGGACCCGGATCTGCAAGAGCTGCATTTCGGTGCCTGGGAAGGGCAGAGCGCGGCGGCGTTGATGGCGACCGACGCCGAGGCGCTGGGGCGGTTCTGGGCCGATCCCTATGCCTTTACCCCGCCGCAGGGCGAGCCGGTGCTGGCGTTTTCCGAGCGAGTGCTGGGGGCGGTCGAGCGTCTGCACCAGCGTTATGCCGGCGAGCGGGTGCTGCTGGTCAGCCATGGCGGGGTGATGCGGTTGTTGCTGGCCCGGGCCCGGGGTTTGCCGCGCGAGCAGTTGCTGAATGTCGAGGTCGCTCACGGTGCCTTGTTCGCCCTGACTGTCGAGGCGGGCCTGGTGTTGAGCGAAGGAGTCTGAGCGTGCTGCCATTCTGGATCGCCCTGCAATTTCTCAGCAGTTTTCCGGTGCGTTTGCCGGGCATGCCGTCGCCCGAGGAAATGGGCCGGTCGTTGCTGTTCTATCCGCTGGTTGGCCTGCTATTCGGGCTGCTGCTCTGGGGCATGAACCAGTTGTTGATGGGCGCGCCGTTGTTGCTGCATGGGGCGTTGTTGCTGACGGTCTGGGTGCTGCTCAGCGGTGCCCTGCATCTGGACGGGCTGGCCGACAGCGCGGATGCCTGGCTGGGCGGCTTCGGCGATCGCGAGCGCACGCTGACAATCATGAAGGATCCTCGCAGCGGGCCGATCGCCGTGGTCACCCTGGGGTTGGTATTGCTGCTCAAGTTCGCCGCGTTGGTAGCGCTGATCGAGCAGCAGGTCGGCGTTGCCTTGTTGCTGGCGCCGCTGATCGGTCGTGGCGCCTTGCTGGGGCTGTTCCTCTGCACGCCTTATGTGCGCCCTGGTGGCCTTGGGCAGGCGCTGGCGAATCATCTGCCGCGTCTGGCCGGCAAGTGGGTGCTGGCGCTCGCAGCGCTGGCGTGCGTAGTGCTCGGTGGCTATAGCGCGGTGCTGGCGTTGCTGCTGGCGGGCGTGGTTTTTGTCGGCTTGCGCCAGCTGATGCTACGTCGCCTGGGCGGCACCACCGGGGACACGGCGGGGGCTCTGCTGGAACTGCTGGAGGTGGCGGTCCTGGTGGGGCTGGCGTTGTTCTAGAAAAGCAGGGTGCTGGTTTTATCCGGGCTCTGGATTTTGCAAATTTCTTGCATTCCGTTAATCGCGGGTATATACACGCACCATGCTTCCATCTCAATGTCTGTGCACCAACCTGCGTCGTGCCGCCCGTGGCGTCAGCAGGTTCTACGACGGCGCTCTCGACGGCTTCGGGATCAACGTTGCCCAGTATTCCTTGCTGAGCAACCTGCAGCGCCTGGACCAGCCGAGCATTTCCAGCCTGGCCGAGGCCATGGGCCTGGATCGCAGCACGCTGGGCCGCAACCTGCGGGTGCTGGAAGGCGAGGGGCTGGTCCGGCTGTCCGAGGGCGAGGATCAACGCAATCGCATCGTCCAGCTGACCAAGGAGGGCCAACAACGACTGCTGGCGGCCTTGCCGGCCTGGGAAGCGGCGCAACAGCGCTTGATCGACCGTCTGGGTGTAGAGAAACGCGAAACCTTGCTGGCCTTGCTGAACGAACTGTCGTGAGCACTGTTCGTTCGATGATAAGCGGGTATATACCCGTAAATGGAGAATAAAATGACTTCGATGTGGCGTACCAGCGGTTGGGTTCTTCTCGGGAGTGCGCTGATCCTGGCCTTGTCGCTGGGGGTTCGACACGGCTTCGGGCTGTTTCTGCCGCCCATGAGCGCGGAATTCGGCTGGGGGCGCGAGGTGTTTGCCTTTGCCATCGCCTTGCAGAACCTCATTTGGGGCCTGGCCCAGCCTTTCACTGGAGCCCTGGCTGACCGCTTCGGCGCGGCCAAGGTGGTGGTGATCGGCGGCGTGTTGTACGCCGTGGGCCTGCTGTTCATGGGGTTGGCCGATTCGCCGCTGTCGCTGTCGTTGAGCGCCGGGTTGCTGATTGGTATCGGCCTTTCAGGGACCTCGTTCTCGGTGATTCTCGGCGTGGTGGGGCGCGCACTACCGCCGGAAAAACGCAGTATGGGCATGGGCATTGCCAGTGCGGCCGGTTCGTTCGGTCAGTTCGCCATGCTGCCGGGCACCCTGGGTTTGATCGGCTGGCTCGGCTGGTCGTCAGCGCTGCTGGTGCTGGGGTTGCTGGTGGCTTTGATCGTGCCGCTGGTGAGCATGCTCAAGGACAAGCCGCTGCCAAGCCTGGGCCATGAGCAGAGCCTCTCCGAGGCCTTGCGCGAAGCCTGCTCCCATTCCGGGTTCTGGCTGCTGGCGTTCGGCTTTTTCGTCTGTGGTTTCCAGGTGGTATTCATCGGCATACATTTGCCGGCCTACCTGGTGGACCAGCACTTGCCGGCTACAGTGGGCACCACGGTGCTGGCGCTGATCGGCCTGTTCAATATCTTCGGTACCTACACCGCCGGCTGGCTGGGCGGGCGCATGTCCAAACCGCGCTTGTTGACTGGCCTGTACCTGTTGCGTGCGGTGGTCATCGGCCTGTTCCTCTGGCTGCCGGTGACGCAAGTCAGTGCTTATCTGTTCGGCATGGCCATGGGCTTCCTGTGGTTGTCGACGGTGCCCCTGACCAATGGCACGGTGGCCACCTTGTTCGGTGTGCGCAACCTGTCCATGCTGGGCGGCATCGTGTTTCTGTTTCACCAGTTGGGCTCGTTCCTCGGCGGCTGGCTCGGCGGGGTGGTCTACGATCGAACCGGGAGTTATGACTTGATCTGGCAGGTGGCGATTCTTCTCAGTCTACTGGCCGCGGCCCTGAACTGGCCGGTGCGCGAGCGTCCGGTCGCGCGTTTGCAGGCTAGCGCGGCATGAGCCGGACAGGCCTGCGCTGGGTCGTCCTGGCAGTTGTCGTCGCCCTGTTGGCGTTGGCCTGGTGGGGCTGGCACCAGGGTGGGCTGGCGCTGATGCAGTTGGGCATGGGCGTCTGCTAGGAAGCGCTTGCTAGGGCGTCCGCCGGGCGGGTAGTTTCACCCCTGACGTACTTTCAAGGAGTTGAATATGTTGGCGCGCTGGCTTGCTGTTCCAGCTGTACTCATGGTGTTTGCCGGTTCGACGTGGGCGGGCGAATGCCCGTCGCTGTTGCAGGGCTCGTTGCCCAAGCTGCGCGCCAAGGAATCCATCGACCTGTGCCAACGCTTTGCCGGCAAGCCGCTGGTGGTGGTCAATACCGCAAGCTTTTGCGGCTTCGCCCCGCAGTTCAAGGGGCTCGAAGCGCTGTACCAGCGTTACAAGGATCAGGGGCTGGAGCTGGTAGGCGTGCCGTCCAATGACTTCAAGCAGGAGTCCAGGGATGGCGCGGAAACGGCCAAGGTCTGTTATGTGAACTACGGCGTCACCTTCACTATGACCGAGCCGCAGCAGGTCCGAGGCCCGGACGCGGTGCACCTGTTCAAGGTCCTGGCCGAGCAGAGCAGTGCGCCGAAGTGGAATTTCTACAAGTATGTGGTCGATCGCCAGGGCAAGGTGATCGCCAACTTCTCCAGCCTGACCAAGCTGGACAGTCCGGAACTGATCGAGGCGGTGGAGCAGGCGCTGGCATCCAAGCCTTGAGTGTTATTTGCGGCCAATAAAAAAGCCCCGGCATCCTTGGATGCCGGGGCTTTTTCGTTCAGGCCGTCAGGCTTTAGAAGCGGTAGGTTGCACCCACGCCGAAGCCGTTCGCGCTGTTTTCATACTCGGAGCTGTAAGACTGGCCGAGCGTATTGCGGTTGTTGACCTTGACTTTCTCTTCCTTGAGGTAGGAGTAGGCCACGTCGATGGTCAGGTCTCCGGTTGGGCTCCAGCCGGCGCCGAGGCTGAAGATGGTCCGGTCGCCGGTAGGAATACGTGGCGAACGGTTGGTGTTGTTGGCTGGCGACTGGTCGAAGCTCAGGCCGGTACGCAGTACCCACTGCTTGTTCAGCTGGTAGGAAGTACCGATGGCGTAGGCCCAGGTATCGTGCCAGTTCTGCTCTTCCTTGACGGTGCTGAGTGCACCCGGGGCCAGAAGACCACCGGCGCTGGCGGTTACGCCTTCGTTTTCCACCGTGATGTCTTTCAGGCGGCTCCAGCGGGTCCAGGTCGCACCGGCGTAGAGTTTCCAGGCATCGTTGAGGTCCTGGGTTACCGACAGGTCGGCCGATTCAGGGGTGGTGATGTCCAGCGAAGCATCGTAGCGAGCGCCACGCAGCAGGGCACTCGGAGTGCCGGCGCCTGGGCTGACTTCAGTGTGGCCCTCGAGCTTGTACTTGACCTTCGAGTGGTAGGTCAGGCCCACGCGAGTGGTATCGGTTGCCTGGACCAGCAGCCCAATGTTGTAGCCGTAGCCAATGTCGTCACCTTTGATCTGCACACGGCCGTCGTTGGGGGACAGAGGGGTGGTCAGTGCGGACTCCAGGGTACCGGAAATACGGTTGATGGTCGGGCCGAAACCGATCGACACCTTGTCGTTGAAGGCGTAGCTGACGGTTGGCTGGAAAGTGATGACTTTAACTTCGCTCTTGCTGCCGAAGTTACGACCCTGGAAGCCGTTTTCGTAGTCGGTGATCAGGCCGAATGGGGCGTAGACACCCAGGCCGAAGGCCCACTGATCGTCGATAGGCTTGACGTAGAAGCCCATTGGCACGGCGGTGAAGGGCACCATGTCGCCTTTGTTGGTACCGCTACGGCTGCCGCTGGCATCGTTGATGTCGGTGGAGGCGTCAATGGCCGCGACGCCGCCAGTGATTTGCTGGCGTTTCAGGCGCGACATGCCGGCAGGGTTACCAAAAACTGTGCTTGCATCATCGGCAGCAGAGGATCGACCGGCGAAACCAGTGCCCATGCCGCTGATGCTTTGTTCGTTCAGGGCAAAGCCACTTGCAAAAAGTTGGGTGGATGCCATGGCAACGGCAAGGCTAAGACTGGTTTTGAGTATTACTTTTTTCATTATTAGAACTCCTGGTGATCACCGGAGCGAAAATTACCAACATTTCCTCCTCAGCGCTATAGGCTGTATGGCTTGAGATAGAGCGGTTTTGTAGGACAATCCGACCAAAATTGCCGTTGTTTGCGCGATCTTGCAAAAAGCCCGATCAGCAGGCGACCTGATTCAGCGGTGCAACACAGGTTTGCCAGGCGTCGGCGAAGTCCCGCAAACGTCCTTGTGGCTGGAAGATCTGCTTCCAGATGCGAGCCATGCCGACCAGGTCGTCGGCCTCGGGGAGAGGGGTGTTCTGCTCTTCCACCAGCAGCCAGGCAATGGCGGTGGCGTAACGCAGGTTGACGGTCAATTCCAGGTGCGGCCCGCTGAGGAATGCATGCTGGCTGGCCAGGCCGCGAACCAGGCTGGCACGCTCCGGGTCCAGGGCCAGGTAGTGGTCCCAGAGGGCCTGGTGGCGGGGTTCGGCGATACGATAGAGGCCGTGGCCCCTGCGGTCGTGCAGGGCGGAGCCGAGGGCGGATTGGCTGGCGGCGATGCCTAGCAGCAGTGATTCTGCAGTGCGACTGTGGCTGCCCAGATAGATCAGGGTCGGGCGGATCACGTAGCGGCACAGTTCGCTGGCGGCAATACCCATAAAGCCCTCGAAAGGTGAAAGTGGCCGGCGAGGCCTGATGGGGGAGCTTGGCAGCGGTGGATCGGTCAGACTCGCCGGAAGCGGATCATGCCGCTTGAGTTGAAGTCTAGTGTCATATCGTTGCTGTAAAGGACTGTTTTTAAAATATTTTCAGCTTCGAGTTATAACCGTTATATCGGATGGTGCTTTAGCCGAAGGCGGAAAAACCGAAATAACAGGCAACAAAAAGCCCCGCTGTTCAGGCGGGGCTTCGGGTTTTCAGCGCTCTGGCGTCTCAGGCGGTCAAGGCCTGGCGAGTGCGCTCGATCACCGCTTGCAGCGGCTCGGCGCTGGAGTACTGGTCGGGGTACAGGCGTTCGCTGTGACGAGCGATACCGTGTTCGTTGACCAGGGTGAAGCTGAAGCAGCCTTTGCGAGCAGCCATGATCAGGCAGTTCATTGGAGCAAAAGCGTTGGTGAGGGTGCGAATGGCATCCTGAGTCTGGATTTGAGTAGACATAGTTATTGGGTGTTCCTACAAATGACACGGATAAGAACCGTGCAACGTTAAAACGTTCCAGTAACGCCGACCACCATTGGTCGAACGAAGAACCCGACTGGAACAAAGCAGCCAGTTGGAAGCGCTTTATCAAGTGCGCGCTAGGGCTGGCAGGTAGGTACTTAGGAGGGCAGGCAATCACAGCGGGGGGTTAAGGTTCTGGGCCCCAGGTGAAGATCCTGATCAATTTGCAGGTTGGTTCGGTCAGAGTAAAAGAGCTTCGCGACATCCTTTGCAATGTGTTCAAAGGCGGTGTCGGCGAAAGCTTTACCTGGAAACCAGCGAGGTGGTCGATCCCGTGTAGTCGGTAGAAACTTCTCTTGAGGGAAGCTGAACCGGGGGACTTGTTCGACCAGAATTGACTTTCAGCTTGGTACTAACGCTGTGGATGATAACGGATTGATGTAGCTGGTGCAAGTGTGTTAGGCAAAATGGTTATGAGCGTCGCAGGGGCGAGGCTGGCCGGGCTTTCCAACGTAGTTGAGCAGAAAGTTGTTACTGGAATCTTTGGTCTTCGATGCTGTTCTCCCATGAATGGGCGAAAAAGGTGCAGCGATATAACCGGATCGAGGGTACTTGTGCACAATAGTTGCGCAGGCTGTCACCAGCCTGTCACCTCAGCTGCCGGGCCCGCCAATGCCTGCGATGAAAATTTAAGTCAATGAAAAACATCGGTTTTTTTTACTGGTGAAAAAATCGTCAGTTTGACTGCGGGCCCCGTCCCATGCGGCTTTCGGCGACTTGTAGGGCGGTTGTCCACTGAGTTATCCACAGCTTCTGTGGATTGTCCCAAGCGCTTGCTCTAGCACGGGCGTGCCGAGTTTTTTCGACTTTACGCATGCGAAAAAAGGAGTAGAGTGGCGCGCCTTCCGATCTGCCCTACAGTGCTTTATGAAGTTTCGCTCAGTGTCACCTTCTGTTACTTCTGCCTCCTCCAGTGTTACCGAACCCAAGCGTTTTTCGTTACGCGTGGCCATGTGGCTGCTCGACAGTCCGCGCCTGGGGGATAACCGGAACGTCAAACACTTTGCCGGGCGTTTGCTCAAGCAGCCTGCCCGGGAAGGGGTGGTGGCGGCGCAGAGTCGTCTTGGCCAACTGATGTGCCGCGAATGCGGCAACGCCCGCGATCGGCGGATCGGCCACGATCTGCTGCGGCAGGCGGCACGGGCCGGCGACCGCCGCGCCCAGCTGGAGCTTGGGCAGATCGAAGACTGAGCTGTCCAAGCCTCGGTCCCTTGGTTAACCTTCAAGCTTTATTTCACTGTCTGGAGTGGCTATGGCTATGGACTTGACCAGCGTACTGCTCGGTCTGGCAGGCGCGGCATTGCCCTTGGTGGCGCTCGCCTGGCAACTGCAGCGCCGTCTGAGTTCCCGCCAAACCGAACTGTCCCTGCTGGAGGAGCGCCTGGCCACTGCGCTACTGGCGCAGGATGGCTTGAATGCCCAGCTCGATGCCTGCCGCGACGAGATCAGCGACCTGGGCCAGGCCAATGCCGTGAAGCAGGCCGATCTGGCGGCGGTACGCCGGGAAGTCGAGTTGTTGCAGATCGAGCGCGACAACGCCCGTGATGCCGCCCACGCCTGGAACCTTGAACGGGCCAACAAAGAAGCCGAACTGCGGCGCCTGGATGCCCAGGCCGCGTCGTTGAATGCCGAGCTGCGTGAGCAGCAGGAAAGTCACCAGCAACGCCTGAGCGATCTACAAGGCTCGCGAGATGAGCTGCGGGCACAGTTCGCCGAGCTGGCGGGCAAGATCTTCGATGAGCGTGAGCAGCGTTTTGCCGAGAACAGCCAGCAGCGTCTCGGGCAATTGCTCGACCCGCTCAAGGAGCGCATCCAGTCCTTCGAGAAGCGGGTCGAAGAAAGTTATCAGGCCGAAGCGCGCGAGCGTTTTTCCCTCGGCAAGGAACTTGAGCGCCTGCAACAACTGAACCTGCGCTTGAGCGACGAGGCGACCAACCTGACGCGCGCGCTCAAGGGCCAGAAAACCCAGGGTAACTGGGGCGAACTGATTCTCGAACGGGTGCTGGAGCATGCCGGCCTGGAGAAGGGCCGTGAGTACCAGACCCAGGTCAGCCTCAAAGGGCCTGACGGCGAGCGTTTCCAGCCCGACGTACTGATCATGCTGCCCGGCGACAAGCAAGTGGTGGTGGATTCCAAGGTCAGCCTGACCGCCTACCAGCAGTTTGTCGCGGCGGACGACGAAGTGATCGGCCAGGCGGCGCTGAAGCAGCATGTGCTGTCCTTGCGCAATCATGTCAAAGGCCTGGCCGGCAAGGACTACAAGCGCCTGGAAGGCTTGCACAGCCTGGATTTTGTGTTGCTCTTCGTCCCCATCGAGGCGGCCTTTTCCGCTGCCTTGCAGGCCGAGCCCAACCTGTTCCAGGAAGCTTTCGATCGCAACATCGTGATCGTCAGCCCGACCACGCTTCTGGCCACGCTGCGGGTAATCGACAGCCTGTGGAAGCAGGAGCGGCAGAGCCAGAACGCCCGGGAAATCGCCGAGCGCGCCGGTTGGCTGTACGACAAGTTCGTGTTGTTCATTCAGGATCTGGATGAGGTCGGCAATCGTCTGCAGCAGCTGGACAAGGCCTACAGCGCCGCGCGCAACAAGCTGACCGAGGGGCGCGGCAACCTGGTCAGCCGCAGCGAGCAACTGCGGTTGCTCGGCGCGCGCGCCAGCAAGAGCCTGCCGGCGGACCTGCTGGAGCGGGCGATGACCGATGCCGACGGCGCCGTGCTCGAACTGCCGGATTGACCCGAGGGCGGGATATCAGAGCGGCAGATGCCGGCTCAACAACGCCCGCAACGCCGCCGGCTTCACCGGCTTGGCCAGGTAGTCCAGCCCCGCGGCGTGTACCTCGGCAACCATCTCGGGGCGCCCGTCGGCGCTGATCACCACGCCAGGCACCGGATCGCCCAACTGGGTGCGCAGCCAGGCCATGACCTCGGTGCCGGTTTCACCATCGTCCAGGTGATAGTCCACCAACGCCAGTTGCGGGCGCACGCCGTCACCCAGCAGCGCGGCGCATTCTTCCCGGTTGCGCGCGGTCCAGACCTGACAGCCCCAGCGAGAGAGCAGGCTGTTCATGCCGATCAGGATGCTGTCTTCATTGTCGACGCACAGCACCTGGGCGCCGGACAGCAGATGGCCATTGAGTTCGGCCACCTGCCTCGGTGCGCTGACGGCCGCCTTGGCCAAAGGCACGCTGACGCTGAAGACGCTGCCCTTGCCTGGCCAGGAGCGTACCTGCAGGCCATGGCCGAGAACGCGGCACAAGCCGTCGGCGATCGCCAGCCCGAGGCCCAGGCCTTTCTCGGCGCGAGTCTGGTGGCTGTCGAGGCGCTTGAACTCTTCGAAGATCACTTGCTGCTTGTCCAGCGGAATGCCCGGCCCGCGGTCCCAGACCTCCAGGCACAGCTGGTTGCCGCGGCGGCGCACGCCCAATAGCACAGGCCCCTTGGCGTAACGGAAGGCGTTGGTCAGGAAGTTCTGCAGAACCCGGCGCAATAGCTTGATGTCGCTGTCGACCCTGAGGTGGCTGCCACGCAAGCGGAACTTCAAGCCTTGCTCCTGGGCCAGCGCCTTGAATTCGGCCCCCAGGGTATCGAACAGCTCGTTGAGCACGAACGGCTTGCGCTCCGGATTGATCTTGCCGTTTTCCAGGCGGGAAATATCCAGCAAGTCGCTGATCAGGTCTTCGGCGGAGCGCAGGGAACTGTCCAGGTGCTGGACCAGTTGCTGGGCTTCAGTGGACAAACCGTCGTCCTGGTGGGAGAGGGCGGCGGAGAACAGCCGGGCGGCGTTCAGCGGTTGCATCAGGTCGTGACTGACCGCCGCCAGGAAGCGCGTCTTGGACTGGTTGGCGGCCTCGGCGGTGCCCTTGGCCTCGGTCAGCGCGGCATTCAACTGCGACAGTTCTTGAGTCCGTTCGGCGACCCGTTGTTCCAGGCCTTCGTTGGCTTCGGTGAGGGCCTGTTCGGCCTCGCGGAACGGAGTGATGTCAGTGAAGCTCATGACAAAACCGCCGCCCGGCATCGGGTTGCCGATCAGCTCGATCACCCTGCCATTGGGGAATAGACGCTCGGAGGTGTGGGCACGGCCCTGGCGCATCCAGTGCAGGCGGCGAGCTACATGCACTTCTGCTTCGCCCGGCCCGCACAGGCCACGCTCGGCGTTATGGCGGATGATGTCGGCGATCGGCCGGCCGACGCTGATCAGCCCGTCCGGGTAGTTGAACAGCTCCAGGTAACGACGGTTCCAGGCCACCAGCCTGAGGGACTGGTCGACCACGCTGATGCCCTGGCTGATGTTCTCGATCGCGCCTTGCAGCAGGGCGCGGTTGAACTGCAGCACCTCCGAGGCTTCGTCGGCGATGCGCACCACGTCTTCGAGCTGCATCTCCCGTCCTTCGATGGCGGCCTTGACTACCGCGCGGGTGGACGAGGCGCCGAGGACACCGGCCAGCAGGCGTTCGGTATGGGCGATCCACTCGCCGTCGGCGTTCTGGTTGGGGTTGAAGCCTTTGCCCTGGCGGTAGGCAAAGCGGATGAAGCTCTGGCGGGCCCGTTCTTCCCCGACAAAGCGCGCGGCAAGCTTGAGCAGGTCGTCGATCTGCACCGACAACATCGAGCGGGAGCTGGGGCGGCCGCTGATTTCCTGGCCGATGAAGCGCCCGGCCTGCCAGTGTTCCGAAACCCGGGTGCGCGACAGTACCGAGACCCAGGCGAACAGGGTGAAGTTACCCGCCAGCGACAGCACCACACCCTGGGTCAAGGGCGTGATCGGCAGGTTCAGCGGGTTACCGTGCAGCCAGGCCAGGCCTGGGAAGCTGCTCAGCGACCAGCCCAGGCTGTGGGCGGCGATTGGCAGGATCAGGGTGTAGAACCACAGGAAAGTACCCGCCGCCAACCCGGCGAACACGCCGCGGCGGTTGGCCTGCTTCCAGTACAGCGCGCCGAGCATGGCTGGGGCCAGTTGGGTCACGGCGGCGAAGGCGATCTGGCCGATGGTCGCCAGGCTCGCGGTGGAGCCCAGCAAGCGATAGCTGACATAGGCCAGCAGCAGGATGACCACGATGCTGACTCGGCGCACCGAGAGCATCCAGTGGCGGAACACTTCGAAGGGCCGCTCGGCACTCTGCCGGCGCAGCAGCCAGGGCAGCAGCATGTCGTTGGAGACCATGGTCGACAGCGCCACGCTGGCGACGATCACCATGCCGGTGGCGGCCGATGCACCGCCGATGAAGGCCAGCACGGCCAGGGCCGGATGGGCCTGGGCCAGGGGCAGGCTGATGACGAAGGAGTCCGGCAACACCGAACTGGGCAACATCATCTGCCCGGCCAGGGCGATCGGCACCACGAACAGCGCGGCCAGGGCCAGGTAGGCGGGGAACACCCACTTGGCCAGGCGCAGATCCTGGGGCTCGATGTTCTCCACCACTGTGACGTGGAACTGCCGCGGCAGGCAGATGATCGCCATCATGGCAACGCCGGTCTGCACCACCATCGACGGCCAGTTGATGGTTTCCTGCCAGTACTGCTCCAGGCGCGGAGCAAGCATGGCCTGGCTGAACAGGTCGTCGAAACCGTCGTACAGGCCATAGGTGACAAAGGCGCCGACCGCGAGAAAGGCCAGCAGCTTGACCAGGGATTCGAAGGCAATCGCCAGTACCATGCCGCGGTGGTGCTCGGTGGCGTCGAGGTTGCGGGTACCGAAGACGATAGTGAACAGCGCCAGGATCAGCGACACGATCAGCGCCGTGTCCTGGGCGCGGGTGCCCATGGTGTCGGCGCCGGCGCCGATCAGCAGGTCCACGCCGAGCACGATGCCCTTGAGTTGCAGGGCGATGTAGGGAAGCACTCCGACCAGGCAGATCAGCGCCACCACCACCGCCAGGGACTGGGATTTGCCGTAGCGCGCGGCGATGAAGTCGGCGATGGAGGTGATGTTTTCCTGCTTGCTGATCATCACCATCTTCTGCAGGACCCAGGGCGCGAGCACCAGCAGCAGGATCGGCCCCAGGTAGATCGGCAAGAACGACCAGAGTTGCTCGGCGGCCTGACCGACGGCGCCGAAGAAGGTCCAGCTGGTGCAGTACACCGCCAGCGACAGGCTGTACACCCAGGCACGCACCCGCGGCGGCAAGGGCGCGCTGCGACGGTCACCGTAAAAGGCGATGGCGAACATGATGGCCATATAGGCCAGGGCGACGATGGCGATCAGCCCGCTGGACAACGACATGGAAACTCCGAACATAAAGGCGCGCCGGGCGCTTCAGCCCGGTCAGACAGTCTCGCACGATGTTCGGGGTTCGTCAGTGTCGACCAAGGTATTGGCGCGGCCAGGTGTCGCAGGGGGGAAGAGGGCTAACTGTCAGGCTTTACCCTGAACAGGCGCGCTCCTGCAGGAGCGCGATGACGGCCTCAAGACCGCAGCGCGATGTCGATCAGTTCATGCAGTTCCTTTACCTCGAGCGGTTCCGCGGCAAACAGGATGCGGAACACCGTCGGCGCCACCATCATGTTCAGTAGCCGATCAAGGCTGGGCAGGGCTGCTTCGCTGTGCCGGTGGCGATCGAGGATGATCTGCAATTGCCCGCTGAGAATGCTCACGCAATAGCCGGGCGTGGCGCTGCATTGCACGTCGCGCATCATGGTGCGCCCGGGTTCGGAGCTCATTTCGTCGAGGTACTGTTCGGCCCAGGCCCGCAGGTCGCCGCGCAGGCTACCGGTGGCGGCCGGTTCGCCGTCCGGGCGCATGCGTTCCAGGGCGACATCCGCCAGCAGCGCCGACAGGTCGCCCCAGCGCCGGTAGATGGTCGAGGGCGTCACACCGGCGCGAACGGCGATTTGCGGCACGGTCAGGGTCGAGCGCTCCTGTTCTTCGAGGAGTTCACGGACTGCCGAGTGGATGGATTCCTGCACCCGGGCACTGCGCCCGCCCGGGCGTAAACCTTCTTTAATAGCCATGGACCGAACCTTAACACAAAGAATTTGCTTTAAGAGCGAGACGGTAGCACACTCCGCAAAAGCAAAAAGTTAGCTTTAATGGAGCGTGCCCATGTCCAGTCCTGTCGACTCTTCACTGTCAAACCGCTCCAGACTGCTGTTTCTGGCGATCACCTTACTCAGTTTTCTCGCTGCTTCCAGTGTGCCGACGCCGATGTATCACCTGTATCAGGAGGCGCTGCAATTCTCCTCGGCAACCCTGACCCTGATCTTCGGCGTCTACGCCTTGAGCCTGTTGGCGGCGTTGCTGACCGTGGGGTCGCTTTCGGATTATCTGGGGCGCAAGCCGGTGATCTTCGTGGCTCTGCTGCTGGACATACTGGCGATGCTGCTGTTCATCCAGGCCGACAGCGTGGCCTGGCTGATTGCTGCCCGGGTGATGCAGGGCTTCGCCACCGGCATGGCCACCAGTGTGCTGGGGGCGGCGCTGCTGGATACCGACCGACAGCAGGGGCCGCTGGTCAACAGCGTGGCGCCTTTGCTGGGCATGGCGTGCGGGGCGATGGGCAGTGGCTTGCTGGTGGAGTACGCACCGTTGCCGCTGCAATTGGCCTACTGGTTGCTGCTGGTGCTGTTTGTCGCCCAGGCGCTGTACGTCTGGCGCCTGCCGGAGACGGTCAGTGCCCAGCCCGGTGTGTGGGCTTCCCTGCGGCCCACCCTGCATGTGCCGCCCCAGGCGCGGCGGGCGTTGTGGCTGGCGTTACCGGTGGACGTGGCGGTGTGGGCCGTGGGCGGGTTCTTTCTGTCGTTGGCGCCATCGCTGGTGCGCACCGCGACGGGCTCGACCTCGAACCTGATCGGTGGCGGCCTGGTGGCGGTGCTGACTTTGAGCGGTGCCCTGATGATTGTTTCCCTGCGCCATCGTCCGGCGGACAAGGTGCTGCGGCTGGGCGCGAGCCTGCTGGCCGTCGGCATCAGCCTGATCCTCATCGCCGTGCACACCGCCAGCCTGCCGCTGTTCTTTCTCGGCACCCTGGTCACAGGCGGTGGTTTTGGCTCCGGGTTCCTCGGCGCCCTGCGCAGTGTGATGCCATTGGCCTTGCCCCATGAGCGGGCGGGGTTGATGTCGGCGTTTTATGTGCTGAGTTATCTGGCGTTCTGCCTGCCGTCCCTGCTGGCGGGAAACCTGACGCGCAGTTTTGGCCTGATCGCGACCACCGACGGTTATGGCGCGGTGTTGATCCTGTTGTCCCTGGGTGCCTTGCTGGGGCTGTTGCGTCAGCGAACCGCCAAGGCCTGTATCGCCCAGGAAAGTTGAGCACTGTGGTGGCTGATCCGGGCGCCGGCTTGGGTTAGCCTGCACACCGGGCGCGTGCAGGGTGCGCGCGCCAGCCTTGGGAGCGGCGGGCATCGATGAAGATCATTCGCAGTAAAACCTTCACCGGAGAGCGGGCCTGGGCAGCGCTGGATATCGCCAACATGAATGGCATCACCACGCGCCTGCATTGGACCGACCAGCCTTATAAATGGCACACCAACGACGGGCAGGAAGTCTTTGTCGTGCTCGATGGCCAGGTGCGCATGCACTATCGGGAGAACGGCCTGGAACAGTCGGTGCTGCTGGAAGTGGGCGACATCTTCTACGCCGATGTCGGCACCGAGCATGTGGCCCATCCGCAAGGCGCCGCGCGGGTGCTGGTGGTGGAAACCGAAGGCAGTGTCTAGTTCGTATATTTATAAAACAGATAACAGATAGAGAAATTACCCGTTATATAGATATTCGATCCGGTTCTATCATGGCTCCACCTCATTGGAGGACAGGAGATCACACCATGACATGCCCCAACACCCTCAGAACCGGACGGCCCTTGAGCCAGCTGCAGCATCCTCGCGAAGCCATCCGCCAGTTCACCCCCAACTGGTTCGCCGCCACCATGGGCACCGGCGTACTGGCCCTGGCGCTGGCCCAGTTGCCGCTACGGATCCCCGGCTTGCACCTGTTGGCCGAGGGGCTGTGGCTGTTCACCATCGTGCTGTTTGTGGTGTTCAGCGCGGCCTATGCGGCACGCTGGATATTGTTCTTCGACGAAGCCCGGCGGATTTTCGGGCATTCCACGGTCTCGATGTTCTTCGGCACCATCCCCATGGGCCTGGCCACCATCATCAACGGTTTTCTGCTGTTCGGCATACCGCGCTGGGGCGAAGGCGTGGTGCAACTGGCCGAGCTGCTGTGGTGGCTGGACGTGGCGCTGTCGCTGGCCTGTGGGGTGCTGATTCCCTACATGATGTTCACCCGCCAGGAGCACCGTATCGACCAGATGACCGCGGTTTGGCTGTTACCGGTGGTCGCGGCCGAAGTCGCCGCCGCCAGTGGCGGGCTGCTGGCGCCGCATCTGCTGGACGCGCATTCGCAGCTGGTGATGCTGGTGACCAGCTATGTACTCTGGGCCTTCTCGTTGCCGGTGGCTTTCAGCATCCTGACCATTCTCCTGCTGCGCATGGCCCTGCATAAGCTGCCTCACGAAAGCATGGCTGCCTCGAGCTGGCTGGCCCTGGGGCCGATCGGCACGGGGGCCCTGGGCATGTTGCTGCTGGGTGCGGACGCTCCGGCGATCTTTGCCGCCAACGGCATGGCCGGAGTGGGCGAAATCGCCGAGGGCCTGGGGCTGGTGGCCGGTATCACCCTGTGGGGTTTTGGCCTGTGGTGGATGCTGACGGCGTTGCTGATCACCCTACGTTACCTGCGCGACGGCATTCCGTTCAACCTTGGCTGGTGGGGGTTCACCTTCCCGCTGGGGGTCTATGCCCTGACCACCCTGAAACTGGCCAGCACCCTGAACCTGACGTTTTTCGCGGTGTTCGGCAGCCTGTTGGTCCTGGCGCTGGCACTGATGTGGCTGCTGGTGGGCAAGCGCACGCTGCAGGGCGCTTATCGGGGTGAGTTGTTCGTTTCGCCTTGTATCGCAGGATTAGCGAAATAATCCGCGAACTTTAGGTAAGGTTGTGGCCTGGATCGAAGATCGATAATCCAATAACAGCATCCAAGCCACTCAGGGACATGGAAGATGAGTCACCCCTCACAGTTCACCTTGCTTCGTACGCGGCGTTTCCTGCCGTTCTTCATTACCCAGTCCCTCGGTGCGTTCAACGACAACATCTTCAAGCAGTCGCTGATCCTCGCCATTCTCTACAAGCTGGCCATCGAGGGTGACCGCTCGATCTGGGTCAACCTCTGCGCCTTGCTGTTTATCCTGCCGTTCTTCCTGTTCTCGGCGCTGGCCGGGCAATTCGGCGAGAAGTTCGCCAAGGACGCGTTGATCCGCCTGATCAAGCTCGGCGAGATCGTGATCATGGCCGTGGGGGCGGTGGGGTTTGTCTTCGATCACCTGTCGCTGATGCTGCTGGCGCTGTTTGCCATGGGCACCCACTCGGCGCTGTTCGGCCCGGTGAAATATTCGATCCTGCCCCAGGCGCTGCGGGAGGAAGAACTGGTGGGAGGCAATGGCCTGGTGGAAATGGGCACCTTCCTGGCGATTCTTGCCGGGACCATTGGCGCCGGGATCATGATGTCCTCCGCCCATTACGCACCCATCGTCTCGACGGCGATCATTGCCGTCGCCGTGCTCGGTTACCTCGCCAGCCGGAGCATTCCCCGAGCCGCGGCGGCCACCCCGGACCTGCGCCTGAACTGGAACATCTTCAGCCAGTCCTGGGCCACCTTGCGCCTGGGCCTGGGGCAGACCCCGGCCGTGTCGCGCTCGATCGTCGGCAACTCGTGGTTCTGGTTTGTCGGGGCGATCTACCTGACGCAGATTCCGGCCTACGCCAAGGAGTGGATGCACGGGGACGAGACGGTGGTCACGCTGATCCTCACCGTGTTCTCGGTGGGTATCGCCGCCGGTTCCATGCTCTGCGAGAAGCTTTCGGGACGTAAGGTCGAGATCGGCCTGGTGCCCTTTGGCTCGTTCGGCCTGACGGTGTTCGGCCTGCTGCTGTGGTGGCATTCCGGCGGGATTCCGCTGAGCGAGGCGGGTTACAGCTGGATCGAAGTGCTCGGTTATGGCCATGCCTGGTGGGTGCTGATCGATATTCTCGGCCTGGGCATCTTCGGCGGTTTCTACATCGTGCCGCTGTACGCCCTGATTCAATCGCGGACCCCGGAGCATGAGCGGGCGCGGGTGATTGCCGCGAACAACATTCTCAACGCGCTATTCATGGTGGTGTCGGCGATCGTCTCGATCGTGCTGCTGAGCCTGGCCAAGCTGTCGATCCCGCAGCTGTTCCTGGTGGTGTCGCTGCTGAACATCGCGGTCAACGCCTACATCTTCAAGATCGTCCCCGAGTTCAGCATGCGCTTCATTATCTGGCTGCTCAGCCATTCCATGTACCGGGTCGAGCATCGCAACCTGGAGGCGATCCCGGACGAAGGCGCGGCGTTGCTGGTGTGCAATCACGTGTCCTTCGTCGATGCCTTGCTGATCGGCGGCGCGGTGCGGCGGCCGATTCGTTTCGTGATGTATTACAAGATCTACAACCTGCCGGTGCTCAACTTCATCTTCCGGACCGCCGGGACCATTCCGATTGCCGGGCGCAACGAGGACATCCAGATCTACGAAAGGGCGTTCACCAAGATTGCCCGCTACCTCAAGGATGGCGAGCTGGTGTGCATCTTCCCGGAAGGCAAGCTGACCGCCGATGGCGAGATCAATGAGTTCAAGGGCGGGCTGACGCGGATTCTCGAAGAGACACCGGTGCCGGTGATTCCGCTGGCGTTGCAGGGGCTGTGGGGCAGCTTCTTCAGTCGCGATCCGAGCAAGGGGCTGTTCCGCCGCCTGTGGTCGCGAGTGACCCTGGTGGCGGGCTCGGCCGTGACGGCCGACAGTGCCGAACCGGCCCGCTTGCAAACCCTGGTGGGCGAGCTGCGCGGTAGCGTGCGCTAGGTTTCCAGCGCCTATAAAAACGCCCACAGAGTTGTGGGCTTTTTTGTTAGGGGGGCTTGCTTGTATTGTCCAGCCGGTCAGGCCGCGCTGACTTTCAAGCCGACCAGCCCGGTAATGATCAGCGCCACGCTGGCCAGGCGGAACAGCGCCATGGACTCACCGAACAGAATGATCCCGGCGATCACCGTGCCGACCGCACCGACCCCGGTCCAGATGGCATAGGCAGTGCCCAGCGGCAGTTCCTTCATGGCCAGCCCCAGCAGGCCGAGACTGACCGCCATGGCGGCGATGGTCAGGGCGGTAGGGAGAGGGCGACTGAAACCGTCGGTGTATTTGAGGCCGACGGCCCAGCCCACTTCAAACAGGCCGGCGAAAAACAGAATGATCCAGGACATGATGACCTCCATCGATTGACGGGGTCGTCCCCAGATTAATGACTCGATCGAGCCGCGGGGTCGTCCCCGCGTTGCGCAGTATAGTGCCCATCATTAATCCGGGGATCAAGGTTTCTCCTCATTCGCTCGCCTGTTGGGCAGCCAGCGCGCGGTCGTCCTTTTCGCTCATGCGGCGGAACCAGGTGGAAAGCAGCGCCCCGGAAATGTTGTGCCAGACGCTGAACAGCGCGCTGGGCACCGCCGCCAGCGGCGAGAAGTGCGCGCTGGCCAGGGCGGCGCCGAGGCCGGAGTTCTGCATGCCGACTTCCAGGGCCAGGGATTTGCGTTGCGCCAACGGCAGCTTGAACAGGCGGCCGGTGAAGTAACCCAGCAGGTAACCGAAGCTGTTATGCAGCATCACCACGGCCATGATCAGCAGGCCGGACTCGGCGATTTTCGCCTGGCTGGCGGCCACCACCGCGGTGACGATGATCACGATGCTGACCACTGACACCAGCGGCAACACTTCCACCGCATGCCGTATCCGGTCGCCAAGCACGCGCTGGGCGATTACGCCGAGCACGATCGGCAGCAGCACCACCTGCAGGATCGACCAGAACAGTTCCATGAACGAAACCGGCAGCCAGGCCGAGGCCAGCAGCCAGATCAGGGCCGGGGTCAGCAGTGGCGCCAGCAGGGTGGTGACGGCGGCGATCGCCACCGACAGCGCCAGGTCACCGCGGGCCAGCCAGGTCATGACGTTGGACGAAGTACCGCTCGGGCAGCAGCCGACCAGAATCACGCCGACGGCGATTTCCGGCGGCAGGTGAAATACCTGGCACAGCAACCAGGCCACGCCCGGCATGATCACGAAGTGCGCGACCACGCCCAGGGCCACGCGCCATGGATGGCGGGCGACTTCGGCGAAGTCTTCGAGCTTCAGGGTCAGGCCCATGCCGAACATCACCAGGCCCAGCAGCGGCACGATGGCACCCTTGAGGCCGATGAACCAGCCCGGCTGCAGGAACGCCACCACCGCGAAAATCAGTACCCAGTAGGCAAAGGTATTGCCGACAAAACGACTTAATGCTGCCAGTGCACGCATGGCCTGTTCCTTCTTATATGAAAACGCCACCGAAAGCGGTGGCGTCTGTGTTGCTCCTGCAGGAGCGAGCGGGTTGGCGATAAGGCCGGATGCGGCCGGTCGCCAGCCGGCTGGCTGCTACTAAGGTCAGATGCCTTGTGGGATCTCTTCGCCACCCAGGGCTTCGAACAGCGCCGGGAGGAAATCGCCGAAGGTCAGCATCATCAGGGTGAAGCTGGCGTCCAGTTGGCCGAGGGCTTCGTCGCCGCCGTCCTGTTCCGCCTGATCCTGCAGCAGGTCTTCGAACTTCAGGCGCTTGACCGTCATCTTGTCGTCGAGCATGAAGGACAGTTTGTCCTGCCAGGCCAGGGACAGTTGGGTGACCACCTTGCCGGTGCTCAGGTGCAGCTGGATCTCTTCGCTGGTCAGGTCCTGGCGCTTGCAACGGACGATGCCGCCGTCTTCGTGGGTGTCGCGCAGTTCGCACTCGTCGAGGACGAAGAAGTCGTCGGCAGCTTGTTGGGTTTTCACCCAGTCGGTCATGATCGCGGTCGGTGCAGTCTTCACGGTCAGCGGACGCACCGGCAGGGTACCGAGCACTTCGCGCAGGGTGGAGAGCAGGTCTTCGGCGCGTTTCGGGCTGGCCGAGTTGACCAGGATCAGGCCCTGCTTCGGCGCGATGGCAGCGAAAGTCGAGGAGCGACGGATAAAGGCGCGCGGCAGGAACGCCTGGATGATTTCATCCTTGATCTGGTCGCGTTCCTTTTTATAGACCTTGCGCATTTGCTCGGCTTCGATCTCTTCGACCTTTTCCTTGACCGCGTCGCGCACCACGCTGCCAGGCAGAATACGTTCTTCCTTGCGCGCGGCGACCAGCAGGAAGTCCTGGCTGACGTGTACCAGCGGCGCATCTTCGCCTTTGCCGAACGGCGCGACGAAACCGTAAGTGGTCAACTCCTGGCTTGCACATGGACGCGCCAGTTTGGTGGCCAGTGCGGTTTCCAGCGCCTCAGCATCAAAGGGCAGATCTTGGGTCAGGCGATAGATAAGCAGGTTCTTGAACCACATGGGGTGAATCTCTCCTTTATACAAAGGGGGGCATTATTCTCCGCGCAGCTCCATAGGCCAACCCTCCGCTAAGCCTTTGGAAGGCCTGAAAAAATTATTTTAAAAAGTGCTTGCCAGAGTAGGGGACGCTCCGTAGAATGCGCGCCACACCGAACGTGAAGGGTGATTAGCTCAGCCGGGAGAGCATCTGCCTTACAAGCAGAGGGTCGGCGGTTCGATCCCGTCATCACCCACCATTCGCTTTCAGTGTTACGCGCAGCGGTAGTTCAGTCGGTTAGAATACCGGCCTGTCACGCCGGGGGTCGCGGGTTCGAGTCCCGTCCGCTGCGCCATATTCGATGAGCTGGAACACTGAACGCCAGGTCATCACAGAAAGCCCGCTAACGCGGGCTTTTTTGTGCCTGTGTTTCATGCGCGGTGCCCGATACATCGAAATTCAGCTTTTTTTGATAATTTTGTTATTTAAATCAGCACGTTATGAATTTCTGTGTAATAATGCGCCCCGCAACGAAGGTAAAGGGTGATTAGCTCAGCTGGGAGAGCATCTGCCTTACAAGCAGAGGGTCGGCGGTTCGATCCCGTCATCACCCACCACTTGCTTTCAACGCTACGCGCAGCGGTAGTTCAGTCGGTTAGAATACCGGCCTGTCACGCCGGGGGTCGCGGGTTCGAGTCCCGTCCGCTGCGCCATATTCGATGAGCTGGAACACTGAACGCCAGCTCATTACAGAAAGCCCGCTAACGCGGGCTTTTTGCTGTCTGGGGTATGCAAATGCCCCCAAAAAAAGCGGCCTGCGGGCCGCTTTTTTCGTTTGTGGCTCACTGCTTGGCGTTACGACTGTGCCGGTAGTCGCTGACCGCTTCGTACACCGCCTTGCGCAGGCGGTTGATGCCACCGATGGGGCGGTGCGCCTCCAGGCCGAACCAGGGGTTGAAGGACAGGTTGTCGCATTGCAGGTTCTGTAGCGGGGTATCGAAGTCCTGGGCGGGGATCCTGATCCGCGCCACGGTTTCGAAGGGCGCATCGCTTTCTCGCCATTCGATGCTGGTGTCCTCGATGGGCATGTAGTGGCTGGGGTCCTGGCGTTGCACCTGCAAGACGAAGCAGGCCGGCACCCGGTTGGTCGACAACTGCTGGTTCAGGGCGTTGCGCAGAAAGTTGGGCAGGGCCTGGTTCTGTGGGGGCAGGTTGTACGCCGGGCAGCTGTCCGGATCCGGTGCGACGCGGAACTTGGCGTTGGCGCCGCCGAACTTGTAGGGCGAAACCGAAAAATAGCGGGTTTGCGTCGGGCTGGCCGGGGGCGGTGACAGGGTGGCCAGGGCGATGAATAGATGATGGATCTGCCAGGTACGTGGATCCCAGCCAGGGAAAAAGGCTCCGACCTTTTTTCCGTCCGCCTGCGCGGCGACATTCTGCCGATACTCGGCGACATCGCTGACAAAGAAGTTCGGATGGTTGAACATCACGAAATCCTGCTCGCCACGGCCCTGCTGCTCCTTCAATAGCTGGGGGCCGGGCACATTCAGCAACTTGATTGCCATCCCACGCGCGTCACGAATGCTGTCGAACTGTGGATAAGCATTGCCGTTGGACAGCCGCACCATGGCTTGCCAGGTCTTGCCGGGTTCGGCGAACACGCCCTGGCGCAATGGCGGCGTCAGTTGCTCGAGGACCTGGACCTCGGCCTTTACGCAGCCGTGGGCCTTGGCGTGGGCGTCGCGCAGGTATCGGGTGTTGTCCCGGTGCTGATCGACGATGCGCACGGCGGTCTGGATGATGTCCTGGGTCATGGCGGCTTCGCCGGGCGGGACCTGCTCTTCGGTCGAGACCGGTCCCTGGTAGCGCCAGATCGACCAGGCGCTGTTCAGTGCCCAGCCGAGCAGAGCGATCAGCACCAGCAGCACAAGTGTCTTGAGCAGCAGCGCACCAAGGCGCAGCCATAAGGTGATCAGCATGAAAGCGTCCTTTCGATGAGGGGCAGGGTCATGGCAGCTGCGCCTCCAGCGGCCCGCCCAGCACTTTCAGGTATTCCAGCAGCGCCCAGCGTTCCTCGGGTTGCAGCAGACGGCCGATCACCCCATTGCCACGCTTGCCCGAGCGGAATTCATGGCCGCTGTTGTGGTTACCGCTGACCCGCGTATCGAACAGGAAGCCGTTCTTGAACGGCTCGGTGCGGTAGCCCAGGTGCTTTGGATCGTATTCGAAGGTGCCTTTATAGAAGGTGCCGGCGCGTTCGGCCTGAGGCGAGAGCAATTGGTACAGGCTGGGCACCGAACCGTTATGCAGGAAGGGTGGGGTGGCCCACACCCCAGCCAGCGGCCGGGCCTTGTAGGCCCGCAGTTCGCGAACGCCGATCGGCAGGCCGTAGCCGTCGAGCCGCGGACGCTCGGCCGGGGTCACCTGGGCGTCCCGGTAGGCGCGCTCCTCGACGAAGGCGGTGACATAGGCCAGGCCGTTGGCCGCGGACAACTGGCGCATGTCCAGCGGTTCGCCGGGCGTTGGGTGCAGCTCGACATTCGATTGTGCCAGCTCGGCGGCATCCCATTGCAGCGCGCTCAGGTCATAGCGTTGGTCGGCAATATTGTTGGCGGTATTGGGGTCGGTGCCGATCACCGCAACCGGCAGCATTTTCAGTCGTTGCACCGGACGCCCGTTGACCTCGCTGACCGGCGGGACATGGCAACCCGCACAGTTTTCCGCGAACAGCGCTTGCCCCTTGGCCGCCAGCGGCTTGTCGATGCTGCCGAACAGTTCTTCGGGCCAGGTCGGCGGTTTCAGCCGTTGCAGGGTTTCTTCGATGCGATTGAGATCGCGTACCCGAACACTCGACGGATACCGGGCATCGCCCTTGAGCGGCTGGCCCTGGGTATCGAAGAAATTCAGGGTGGCGCCGACGCCCAGCGCCTCACCGATATTGCGGGTCATGGGTTGCTGGGCCGAACCGTTCCACTGCACCCAGTCGAAGGTCCAGATGTCCCATAGCTGGGGATAATCCACCGGCGCATTGGCCACCCGATAGTTGTCGGGGGAAATGGCGTCGCCGAAGCTGGCATTGGCGATCCGGCCAAAGGCATCGGTACGTCCGGGGCCTTCTTCGGTGGGGTAGAGGCCACGGTGAGTGTCGTTCCAGGCAACGCGCAGGAAGGTGTCCAGCGCTGCCTTGAAGTCCTTGCGCAGTTGTTCGTGCTCGGCGTCGTAGTTCTGGCCCAGCACGTTGCGGGCGAACCGCTCGAATTTCCACGGGTTGTAATAGGTCGACGCCAGGCTGGCGACCAGCGCCTGGCCGAAGCTGCCGCCGCGCAGGGTGGGTACGCTGGAGGGCAGTACATGCTGCGCCGAACCGCCGTCGATCCGCAGGGCCTGCTGGTTATAGCGCAGCTCGCCGGTGTGGCAGGCGGCGCAGGTGATGTCCAGGTAGTGTTGCGGGCTGCCAGGGTTCTGATGGCGGGTGAAACCCACCGGCAGGTTCGCCGGATTATCGGTGCTGGCCTGTTGTGCCGGATCCACCAGAAAACCAAAGCGGGCCAGGTACTGCGGTGCGGCGAAGCGCTGCGTGGAGAAGGGCAGTTCCAAGGCGGCGAACCATTCATAGCGCAGGCCCTTCACCTGAGTGCCCTGGGGCGTGAAGTAGTAGGTCTGGCGATCGGTGGCGCTCCATTGATCCTGATAGTGCACCTGCAGGGCGGGCACATAGTCGGGCAATTTCGGATTGGCCACGTAATACAGGACTACAGCCAGGGCGACACCGATCAGGGCGAGAATCAGCAGCAAAACACGGGATAAGAGGCGCAAGATGTACATCCTTGTCGAATTGTGGCTCTCTTATGCCTCAGGGCAAACTGCCGGGCAAGTGGCCATTACGTCAGATTTCAGCCAGGTGTCATTACTTTGTGTGTGATGCATTCTTCCCCGCACTCGTTGTAATGGCCGGCAAAATGCTTTTAAACACGTGAACTTATCGGGTTAATCCAGCTCTCATGCCGGTAGCCATTGGTCGTGGCCGCCTGATAAGCTCGCGGCTTTACTCGAATGCCCTTTAGGCGCATGAACAAGGAAATAGCATGAAACAGCATCGGTTAGCGGCGGCGGTAGCCCTGGTTAGCCTGGTACTCGCGGGTTGTGACTCGCAGACCAGCGTGGAGCTGAAAACCCCGGCGCAGAAAGCTTCCTATGGTATCGGCCTGAACATGGGCAAAAGCCTCGCCCAGGAAGGTATGGATGATCTGGATTCCAAAGCTGTAGCCCAGGGCATCGAAGATGCCATCGGCAAGAAAGAACAGAAGCTGAAAGACGACGAACTGGTCGAAGCCTTCGCCGCGCTGCAAAAGCGTGCTGAAGAGCGCATGGCCAAGATGAGCGAAGAGTCGGCAGCAGCCGGCAAGAAATTCCTCGAAGAAAACGGCAAGAAGGCTGGCGTGACCACTACCGCCTCGGGCCTGCAGTACGAAGTGCTGAAGAAAGCCGATGGCGCCCAGCCTAAGCCGACCGACGTGGTGACCGTTCACTACACCGGTACCCTGACCAACGGCACTGTGTTCGACAGCTCGGTCGAGCGCGGCAGCCCGATCGATCTGCCGGTCAGCGGCGTGATTCCGGGTTGGGTCGAAGGCCTGCAACTGATGCACGTCGGCGAGAAGTACAAGCTGTACATCCCGAGCGACCTGGCCTACGGCGCACAGAGCCCGAGCCCGGCCATTCCGGCCAACTCGGTTCTGGTGTTCGAGCTGGAACTGCTGGGTATCAAGGATCCAGCGAAACAAGACGCCGCCAAGTAATCTTCGTCTGGTTCAATGACAACGCCCCGTTCTTACGGGGCGTTGTCGTATCTGGTCGTTGGTCCGGGAAAAAATGCGAACCCATGGCATAAGGCATAGTCTTAACAGGACGCGCTGCGGCTAGCCGCATGAGGCTGCCAAGTCAATGAAATTATGGGTTTTTTTATGTGAGTAAAAAACGCCCGATCTGAGCCGAGCCCTTGTAAAACGGGGCTTTCAGCTGTGAAAAGCGGCTCTGTTCACAAGGTTATCCACAATTTGTGTGGATAACATTTCAGTGGGAGTGACGATGAAAGCACCCTGGAATTTTGCCCGCTTCCTGCCCTTGGCCGGCCGCTTGCTCAGCCGTGGCCGGCTGCCGACCCTGTTGTTCGCCGTGGCCAGTAAAGGCGCCTTGCAAGGCGGCCGTCTCGGCAAGCTCAAGGACGATCTGCGCCTGCTGCAGGCCCTGTGCCTGGCTTACTGGCGTGGCGAGTACCGCGCCATCAGCCCCAAGGCGCTGCTGTCGGTGGTCGCGGGCCTGATGTACTTCCTCAGTCCGCTGGATGCCATCCCGGACTTCCTGCCCATGTTCGGCATGCTTGATGACATCGCCGTGCTGGCCTGGATCATGAAAACCCTGGACGGCGAACTCAGCGCCTTTCGCACCTGGCGCAATCGCCAGCAACCGGAGAAGTTGGCGGTGGTGGAGCGTTTGCCCGACACCCCGGAACAGCTGCAATTGGAAGGTCCGAAGAAAAACTGAGGTGAATTCGGATCCATACAACGATGCCCCCGCGACCTTAGTGACTGTTAGGATTACACTTCATAAGGAAAAGTCCGACTCGTTATGTGTCGTCCTACGGGGTAGTAATGGATATTCAGATAATTGCACGCGATGGCGAGCCCGAGTATGCGGTTCTGCCATGGGCTCAGTATCAGGCTTTGCTAAAGGCCGCAGGTGTCACCGATCAATCTTCGCGAGAGGCCAGGGGGCCTGTCGCGACCGCAGCCGACCAGCCGCTTCCGGGTCTGGATCAACTCCGCAGTTTGCGCGAAACCAAGGGAATCGCCATCGAGGCGCTTGCCCGTACGGTAGGTATCAGTCCGTCATATCTGGCCATGATTGAAAGCGGTGAGCGTCAACCGGACGCCGCTATACGCCGTAGCCTGGCCTGGGAATTGACGGTTCCGGGTTGGAGGGATGAATCGTGAGCGTAAGGATCAGTCGTCAACATTGGGATGGCCTGTTGGGGGAACTCGACCAGGCCCGTCGGCAACGCCATCTTTTGACCTATCGCGCTCTGCTTGAGCGCTTGCAGCTACCCAGCCCAGCCATGCAGACCCTGACGGCGGCCCTTGAGCATCTGGCCGCGCTGGATGCGCGTGCGGAGCAGCCGTTGCGCAGTTCGCTGGTGATCAGCCAGGGGGCGAGCCGTTTGCCACGCACCGGCTTTTTCGAGTGTGTGGAGCGCCTCGGGCGTTTTTCCGGGCCTTCCGACGGGGTGGCGGCCGCCTCGTGGCATGCCTCGGAAGTGGTGCGTGTATTCGAGTACGAATACCCTGAGTCGGCGGAGGCCTGAGTGTACTGGCGCCTCAAGGCGCGGGCCGGCTACTGGCTGGCCCGCCGGTTGTTTCATTGGCCCTGGTTTGTGCGTCAACCCCGGGGCTGGCACTGGCTGGAGGGGCAACTGGCGCGCATGGCGAACCTGGGGGACGTCGGCGCACAGAGCTTTTATGGCCATATCCTGACCTTTCGTGGCCAGGGCCTGGGGGCTCGCGAAGAAGGCATGCGCCTGTTGCGTCTTGCCGGCTTGGCCGGGGACGCCAAGGCGGCCTATCAGATGGGCGTCATCAGCCTGGCCGGTTCACCCAGCAAGGCTGCGGATGCGGCGGAAGCGGCCCGTTGGTGGACGCTGGCGGCGAAGGCCGGGCACCCCTTGGCCGAGGTCAAGTTGGCGCAGCTGAATCAGTCGAGTACGCCGGATCCGCGAGCGGGGCCGCGTCAGCCGTAAAGTCGCCGGCCACCTGGCGGCTGTCGATCACATGAATGCTGTAGCCCGGCACGTTCTTGGCGTGGTGCTTGGCTTGCGAGGCCAGCTCGGCCAACTGGCTGGCATCGAGTTGTCCACAGGCCTGTGGATACAGATGCACCACGCCGATGGACAGTGACAGCAAGGCAAATTCTTGGCGAATACCCTGGCGGTTGGGGGCGATGAAGCAGCCGGCTTCCAGGTGTTCGCTGCGATAGAAGCGCCGGCACTGGCTGTGGAAGTCGTCCAGCAGCTGGTTCAGGCGCTTTTGCCAGTCCTCGGGGCCCAATACCAGGAGAAAGTCGTCGCCGCCGATATGGCCGACGAAATCGCGGCTGGGGTCCACTCGGTCATTCAGGCATTGCGCCAGACACAGCAGCACTTCATCGCCACGGCCGTAGCCATAGATGTCGTTGAAGGGCTTGAAGCTGTCGATGTCCACGTAACAGATCAGCGATTCCCGCCCTTGTTGCAGCAGGTGGGTCAGGCACTGCTGGATCGGCACGTTGCCAGGCAGCAGGGTCAGCGGGTTGGCATAACGCGCCTGCTGGATCTTCAGCTCGGTAATCAGCTTGAGCACATCGATCACCCGCCCCAGCCCCAGGTAGCCGCCGTTGAGGGTGATGATGAAATCCTCCTCGATCCGTTGCCGGGCGCGGCTGGTGATCAAGCGGCTGACCTGTTGCAGCGACTGGCTGAGCTCCACCGCGAGGA
Organism: Pseudomonas chlororaphis subsp. piscium; assembly: GCF_003850345.1. Taxonomy (NCBI): domain Bacteria; kingdom Pseudomonadati; phylum Pseudomonadota; class Gammaproteobacteria; order Pseudomonadales; family Pseudomonadaceae; genus Pseudomonas; species Pseudomonas chlororaphis. Next base: position 5,252,763 of record NZ_CP027707.1, on the reverse strand, counting down.
AGTCATCGTTCATCAGGCGGCTGATGGGCTTGCGGGCAAACAGATCGGTGGCAAAGGGCTTGAGCAGGGCGTCGGACAACGAATGGCGGTGCACGATGCCGCAAGGCTGGCCCTGTTCGTCGAGCACCGCCAGCGAGTTGAGGTTGGCCTGGCGGCGGAAGGCTTCCAGCACCGTGGCCGTCGGAATGTTGCGCGCCACCGCTGGTTGTTCGTTGAGCAGGGCACTGAGGTCGCTGCCTTCGTCGTTGAGCGTCGCGGGAGTGCTTTCGCGCTTGGGCAGCAAGTTGCGGCCATCGCGGGGCGGATGTTCCTGGGGGCGGCAGAGCAGGTACCCCTGCAGCAGGTCCACGCCCATTTCCGTGAGCACCTCCAGCTCTTCCGCCACTTCGATGCCCTCGGCGATCACCTGGGCGCGGGAGGCCTTGGCAATTTGCAGGATCGAGCCGACGAATTCGCGCTTGAGGGCATCCTGATGAATGCCGTCGATAAAGTGCCGGTCGATCTTCACATAGTCTGGGCGCAGTTCGGACCACAGGCGCAGGCTCGAATAACCGGCGCCGAGGTCGTCCAGGGCGATCGAGAAACCCATGTCCCGATAGTGATGCAGCGCATTGTGCAGCAGCTGGAAGTCATCGATCGGCGTCTGCTCGGTGAGTTCGATCACCACCTGGCTCGGCGGGATACCGAAGTCCTGCAGCAATTGCAGGGTACGGCCGGGCTGGTGGGCGGCTTCCAGCAATGACTCCGGAGAGACGTTGAGGAACAATTTGCTGGGTAACTGCTGCTCGCTGAAACCCTTGCAGGCGCTCTGGCGGCAGGCGATTTCCAGCTCGCTGAGGCGTCCGACCTGGCGGGCCACGGCAAACAGGGCGACAGGGGAGTGCAGGGGGCTGTTGGACGGGCCGCGGGTCAAGGCTTCATAGCCGAGAATGCGCCGTTCGGAGAGACAGATGATCGGCTGGAACAGACTGTGCAAACCGCTTTGAGCCAGGATTGAGCTCAAGGCACTCAGCTGTTCGGTCGTGGTCATGGCGATCTCTGTCGATAAAAAAAGGACCGGGCGCGCCCTTGATTCAAGAGCAGCGCCCGGTCCTTTATTTCACGACAGAATGATGACTGTTTGATGACGCTCCGAGGAGCGTCAGCATTAAATTGCCATCATCTCAGTGCTTGGCTACCGCAGTGTTGAGCTTCAGGTAATCGAGGAGGATTCGCCCGGTTTCGCTCAGATAAGCATCGTCTTCCGGCTTGGTCTTGTCCGGATCGGCGGCCGCGATGGCGTCCTCGTCTTCTTTCTTCAGCTCCTTGAGCGGCTCTTCACCCTTGGCCTTGCGGCGGATGTTTTCCAGCGCCAGTTGCTTGGCCTCGATGTCGGCGTGCTGCGCCCGACGTTCGGCTTCGTTGAGGCTGACGGTTTTTTCCGCCATCAGCTTCTTGGCCAGGGCCAGCTTGTCGCGGATGAAGACGAACTCGGCGTCCTTGGCCGAGCGCGCGTCATGCTCGGATTTCAGTTGCGTGAGGAACGGCTTGAACGGATCCACCGCCGGCTTGATGGCCGGGCGAATGGTGTCCCACGGCATGGCTTCGGGCAGGGCGCTTTCGCCGATTTCCTTGGTGTCGATGATCGACGGGTAATCGATGTCCGGCAGTACGCCCTGATGCTGGGTGCTCTGCCCGGAAACCCGGTAGAACTTAGCCAGGGTCAGTTTCAGCTCGCCGTGGTTGAGCGGCTGGATGGTCTGCACGGTGCCTTTGCCGAAGGTCTGGCCACCGATGATCAGCGCGCGGTGATAGTCCTGCATCGCACCGGCGAAAATCTCCGAGGCCGAAGCCGAGAGACGGTTGACCAGCAGCGCCATCGGCCCTTTGTAGAAGGCGCCAGGGTTTTCATCTTCGAGCACGTCGACCCGGCCGTCGGCGTTACGCACCAGCACGGTAGGGCCCTTGTCGATGAACAGGCTGGTCAGCTCGGTGGCTTCCTGCAGGGAGCCGCCGCCGTTGTTGCGCAGGTCGATGACCACGCCGTCGACCTTGTCTTTCTGCAACTCGGTCAGCAGCTTCTTCACGTCGCGGGTGGTGCTCTTGTAGTCCGGATCGCCTGCACGGAAGGCCTTGAAGTCCAGGTAGAAGGCCGGGATCTCGATCACCCCGAGCTTGTAGTCCTTGCCATCCTGCTTGAGGTTGAGGATCGACTTCTTCGCCGCCTGCTCCTCCAGCTTCACCGCTTCGCGGGTGATGGAGACGATCTTGCTGGTCTGGTCGTTCGGCGCGTTGCTCGCCGGGATGATTTCCAGGCGCACCACCGAGCCTTTCGGACCGCGGATCAGCTTGACCACTTCGTCCAGGCGCCAGCCGACCACGTCGACCATTTCCTTGTCGCCCTGGGCTACGCCGATGATCTTGTCCGCCGGTGCCACCTGCTTGGTCTTGTCCGCCGGGCCGGCCGGCACCAGGCGCACGACCTTGACCTGGTCGTTGTCGCTCTGCAACACGGCGCCGATGCCTTCCAGCGACAGGCTCATGTTGATGTCGAAGTTCTCCGCGTTATCCGGCGACAGATAGTTGGTGTGCGGGTCGTAGGACATGGCGAAGGTGTTGATGTACGCCTGGAAGATATCTTCGGCGCGGGTCTGGTCCAGGCGGGCGAGCTGATTCTTGTAGCGCTTGGTCAGCGTTTCCTGAATCTGCTTGGGTTCCTTGCCAGCGATCTTCATGCGCAGGACTTCGTCCTTGACGCGTTTGCGCCACAGGTCGTCGAGCTCCGCGGTGGTCTTGAGCCAAGGGGCGTCCTTGCGATCGATCAGCAAGGATTCCTTGGTGGTGAAGTCGAATTTGTCGACGCCTTTGCCCAGTTCGGCCAGGGCAAAGTCCAGGCGCGCCTTGACGCGGTCCAGGTAGCGTTTGTAGATGATGAAGCCGGCGTTCAGGTCACCGCTCTTCAGGAAGTCGTCGAACTGGGTTTTCCACTTGTCGAATTCCGCGATGTCGCTGGCCATGAAGTAGCTGCGCGACGGGTCCAGCAGCTTCAGGTAGCTGTCATAGATGATCGCCGAGCGCGCGTCGTCCAGCGGTGGCTTGCTGTAATGATGACGCTTGAGCAGCTCGACGACATTGAGGCTGGCAATTACCTCGTCGCGATCCGGCTGAAGTTTGTCCCAGCTATTGGCTGCGAACGTATTGGTCGACATCGGCAGCAGACCGAGACCAATGAAAAGAGCGAGGGCGGTGCTGGGGAACAAATGCTTCATGCTGATTCGACGCGGGGGCAATTGATAACGCATATTAGGCCGTCTTTGAAGTCGCCGGTTCCACAAGGACCGGTCGCATAATGCAAAAAGCCCGGTGCTACAGCTCCGGGCTCAGTCCAGACTCACTATGGAGGCACTGTGAAAGCATTGCAAGGCGTTGAAGGTCATGTGGAGTGGGTTGAAGAGCCGAGTCCGACGTGCGACGTAGGACAAGTGCGAATCCGCGTGGCAGCTGCGGGACTGAACCGGGCCGACCTGTTGCAACGGGCCGGGCTCTATCCACCGCCACCGGGCGCCAGCAAGGTGCTGGGGCTGGAGTGCTCGGGCGTGATCAGCGAGGTCGGCCCGGGCTCTGCGTGGCAGGTCGGCGATCGGGTCTGCGCGCTGCTGGCCGGTGGTGGCATGGCCGAGGAAGTGGTGGTCGATGCCCGTCATGTCCTGCCGGTGCCGGAAGGGCTGTCCCTGGCGGAAGCGGCGGCGTTGCCTGAGGTGTACAGCACCGCCTGGCTGAACCTGTTCCAGCTGGCGGCCCTCAAACCGGGGGAAAAGGTCCTGCTGCACGCTGGCGCCAGTGGCGTCGGTTCGGCGGCGATCCAGTTGTGCAAGGCGTTTGGCAACCCGTGCTGGGTCAGCGTCGGTTCCGCCGACCGCCTGGCCTACTGTGAAGCGCTGGGCGCCCAGGGCGGCGTGGTGCGCACCGACGGCCTGGAAGGGCTGCGGGATTTCGGGCCGTTCGATGTGATCCTGGATCCGGTCGGCGCCAACTATGCCGCGCACAACGTCAAGCTGCTGGCCCTGGACGGGCGCTGGGTGCTGATCGGGCTGATGGGCGGGCGCGAGGCCCAGTTGGACCTGGCGCAGATCCTCGGCAAGCGCATTCAGTTGCTGGGTTCGACCCTGCGCAGCCGCAACGAGCAGTTCAAGGCCGATCTGTTCAGCGACCTCAGCCAGCATGTCTGGCCGCTGTTCGCCGAAGGGCGCTTGAGCCCGCAGTTGGCCATGACCTTCCCGATCAAGGACGCCGAAGCGGCCTTTGCCGAGCTGGCGACCAACCAGGTGTCGGGCAAGCTGGTGCTGCTGATCGACGAGACGTTGATCTGATCCTGTAGCCGCTGCCGCAGGCTGCGATAAGCCCGAAGGGCTTCGGCGATCTTCAGATCTTGCGCCCACGTTGTGGGCGATCGCAGCCTTCGGCAGCGGCTACAGAGGCGTTTATTTCCAGTGGTGGATCGGCCAGCCGGCCTTTTCCGCGTGTTCGCGCAGCACCGGGTCCGGGTTGACCACGTGCGGGTAGTCGACCTTCAGCAGCAGCGGCAGGTCGTTGCGCGAATCGGAATAGAAGCTCGCGCCTTCGAGGTTTTCTTCTTCGGCATCCAGCCATTCCAGCAGGCGGGTGACCTTGCCTTCGCGGTAGGTCAGGGTGCCCAGGGTATTGCCGCTGTAGACCCCGTGCAGCACCTCCAGCTCGATCCCCAGGACTTCGTCGATGCCCAGGCGTTCGGCAATGGGCTGGACCAGATGGGTGCCCGAGGCCGAGATCACCAGGATCCGGTCGCCGGCCTTGCGGTGCGCGGCGATGGCCTTGCAGGCGTCGCTGAAAATGATCGGCTCGATCACGTCCTCGACCCAGGGGCCGACCAGGTGCCCGACCTCTTCCGGGGTACGGCCGGCCATCGGCTCCAGGCTGAAGGCCATGAACTCCTCCATGGCCAGCTTGCCGTGGCTGTAGGCGTCCATCAGCTCATTGTTGCGGCGCATGAAAGACTCGCTGTCGACCCAGCCCAGGCGCCCCATCTGTTCGCTCCAGAGGGTGGCGCAGTCGCCGTGGATCAGGGTCTCGTCCAGATCAAAAATTGCCAGGGCCATTAGTACCGCTCTCTCTTAATCGTCTGCGTCAAAGTCATCAGGCTACCTCACAGAGGGCCGTGGGATCGATGGATAGTGCCAGGCGTTGACCGTCGGGGTGCAGGTCGTCCGGCGAGCGGTTCAACACATCCACCACCAGTTCCACGCCACGGGCTTCGACCCGGTAGCGGATCACGTTGCCCAGCAGGCTGTGGCTGCGGATCCGCGCGTCGGGTTCGCCGTCCTTGCGCAGTTCGATGGCTTCGGGGCGAATCGCGATACGCCCGTTGATCGGCCGCTGCAGCAGCTTGCTGGCGCTTTCGGCGTCCAGCAGGTTGTAGTTGCCGATGAAGCCAGCGGCGAACACATCCACCGGTGCGGTGTAGAGCGTCTCGGCGTCGCCGCTCTGGACGATCTTGCCCTGGTTCATCAGGAAGATGCGGTCCGACATGGTCAGGGCTTCTTCCTGGTCATGGGTGACGAAAATCGTGGTCAGCCCCAGTTCGCGCTGGATCTGCCGGATCTGCTCGCGCAGGTGCTTGCGGATCCGTGCGTCCAGCGCCGACAGCGGCTCGTCCAGCAGCAACAGGCGCGGACGGGTCACCAGCGAGCGGGCCAGGGCCACGCGCTGGCACTGGCCCCCGGACAGTTGATGGGGATAGCGGCTGGCGAAGTCGTGCAGTTCCACCAGGCGCAGGACTTCGAGCACGCGCTTGCGGCTCTCGTCGGTGTTGACCTTCTGCATGCGCAGGCCGAAGGCCACGTTCTGCTCCACAGTCATGTTGGGGAACAGCGCATAGCTCTGGAACACCATGCCGATCCCGCGTTTCTGCGGGCTCAGGGGCACTATGTCGTGGCCGTCGAGGAGGATCTTGCCGGCGTCCACCGGAGTCAGGCCGGCGATGCAGCGCAGCAGGGTGGACTTGCCGCAGCCGGACGGGCCGAGCAGGGTGACGAATTCGCCCTTGTGGATTTCGCAGTTGATGTCGCTGAACACCGGGGTGCCAACATGCCCTGATGGAGAGTAGCTTTTCTGCAGGTGTTGGACGCTGACGAAGCTCATTGGCTTTTGTCCTTGTTCAAGATGTTGGCGGCCCAGGTCAGAACCAGCACAAAGAAGAAGTAGGAAATCACCAGCGCGCTGGTGAAGTGGCCGCTGCTGTTGCGCATGTTGTTCAGGTAGACCTGCAGGGTTTCGTAGCGGGTGCCCACCAGGATGTTGGCGAACACGAACTCGCCGAACAGGAACGAGAACGACAGCAGCAGGGCCACCATCAGGCCCTTGCGCAGGTTCGGCAGCACCACCAGGAAGGCCGCCTGCCAGGTGCTGGCGCCCAGCAGCTGGGCGGCGTCCATCAGGTCGCGCAGGTTGATCGCCTGCAGGTTGTTGGTGATCGCCCGGTACATGAAGGGCAGGGCCACGGTGAAGTAGCAGCCGACGAGGATCCACGGCGTGCCGACCATGGCGAAGGGTCCTGAACCATAGAGTTGCAGCAGGCCCACCGAGGACACCACCGGCGGCACCGCGAACGGCAACAGGATCAGGATGTTCATCAGCGCGTCGAGCCGCGGGAAGTGGTAGTGCACCACGAACAGCAGCGGCAGGATCAGCACCACCGACAGGATCAGGGCACCGACGCAGACCAGCAGCGACTGGCCGAAGGCACTCAGGAAGCGCGGGTCGCTCCACAGCTGGATGTACCACTTGAAGGTAAAGCCGCTGGGCAGGATGGTCGCCGACCAGCTGCTGGCGATGGAGTAGATCAGGGTCCCGGCCAGCGGCAGCAGGAGGATGGCGAACAGCAGGTACACCACGATTCGGTGATAGAGGGCAGCGGAGCCAGGTTCAGCGCGAGACATGGTAGCTCCTCTTCAACAGCAGCTGATGGACGATGGTCACCAGGGTCATCAGCGCCACCAGGACCACGGCCAGGGCGCTGGCCATGTTCGGGTCCAGGGAGATGTCGCCGGAAACCATGGCGGCGATGCGGATCGGCAGCACGTTGAAGTTGCCGGTGGTCAGCGCATAGACCGTGGCATAGGCGCCCAGGGCATTGGCCAGCAGGATCACGAAGGTCCCCAGCAGCGCCGGGGTCAGCACCGGCAGGCCTATGTAGCGCCAGAACTGCCAGCCACTGGCGCCGAGCAATGCCGCGGATTCGCGCCAGTCTTCACGCAGGGCGTCGAAGGCCGGGTAGAGCAGCAGCACGCCCAGGGGGATCTGGAAGTAGGTGTAGAGGATGATCAGGCCGGTCTTGGAGTACAGGTTGAAGTCCTGAATGATCCCCGCCTGCTTGAGCATGATGGTGATGCTGCCGTTGAAGCCCAGCAGGATGATGAAGGCGAACGCCAGGGGCACGCCGGCGAAGTTGCTGGTCATGTTGGCGAAGGCGTTGACGAAGTTGCGCAGCTTCGAGTCGACCCGGCGCAGCGAGTAGCTGCCGAGTATCGCGATGACGATACCGAACAGGCTCGACCAGAAGCTGATCTCCAGGCTGTACTGGATGGCCTGCAGATAGAACCTGGAACTGAAGATCTTGTTGAAGTTGGCCAGGCCCCAGCCGAACTCTTCCGATTGCAGGCTGTTGACCAGCACCCAGAGCAGCGGGGCGATCTGGAACACGATGAAGAACAGGGCAAAGGGCAAGAGGCACAGGATCGCCAGCCATTTGCCGCGGGTGAATGCATTCACTTCAGCAACTCCCGGCATACAGGTTTGTCGTGGGGCACGCCGAGCAATTCGCAGATGGTGCCGCACAGCTCGGTCTGATCCGGCGTGGCGACAGGGCTGAAGCTGAACGCATCGCCGAGGACGAACAGCGGCACTTCCCGTTCCTCGGGCAGCAGGCCGTTGTGCGAGCGGTCGTTGTTCATGCCATGGTCGGCCGTCACCAGCACCTGGTAGCCGGCGTCGAGCCAGCCTTGCAGATAGTCGGCGAGGATGATGTCGGCCGTGCGTGCGCTGTTGCGGTACTGCGGGGTGTCGAGGCCGTGCTTGTGCCCGGCGTCGTCGATGTTCATCGGGTGCACCAGCAGAAAGTTCGGCGCATGGCGTAGCCGCAGGTGTTCGGCATCGGCGAACAGATGGGAATCGGGGTAGTGGTCGTTCCAGTAGAAGTGCCCGTGCTGGATCGGCAGCTTCTTGTTGTCGGTATGCCGGTCCCGGGCCGGCTCGAACGGCGAGCGGTTGTACAGCTCGCTGATCCAGTGATAGGCCGCGGCGGCGGTACTGAGCCCGGCGGCGCTGGCATAGTGGAAAATGCTGCGCTGGTTGGACAGGCGCGAGACGTTGTTGTGCACGATGCCGCTGTCCAGCGGCGGCACCCCGGTCAGGATGCATTCGTAGAGCGGTCGGGACAGGGCCGGTAGTTCACATTCCAGCTTGTACAGCGCTGCGCGTCCTGCGCCGACATAGGCCTGAAGGTGTCCCATGGCATGGCGGGCGACCTCGTGGTTGAGGCCGTCGAGCACGACAAGGATGACGTTGTGTGACATGGGGCGAGGACTCCGCAAGGCAGAACAGCCCTGTAGGAGCGGAGCTTGCCCGCGATGGCTTCACTGCGGTTTAAGACAGACCGCAGTGCCTGCATCGCGGGCAAGCCTCGCTCCTACAGATGCAGCATTACTGCATGTTGATGATCACTTCTTCCTGCCATTTCTGTGGCAGGGCCTTGGAGGTCTTCTCCCAGGCGTCGGCGTCCTTGATCGGCGTGACTTTCTTGTACTGCTCGTTGGGCAGCAGGTTGGCCTGGACTTCGGCGGGCAGGGTCAGGTGCTCGGCGCGGATCGGACGCGCATTGCCGCGCGCCAGGTTGATCTGCCCGGCATCGCTGAAGATGTATTCACGGGTCAGCTTGGCCGCGTTCGGGTGCTTGGCGTATTTGTTGATGATAGTGGTGTAGCCGGAGATCACCGAGCCGTCCGACGGGATCAGCACGATGTAGTCGTCCTTGTTGACCATCTTGTTGCGGTAGCTCAGGCCGTTGAAGTCCCAGACCACACCGACTTCCACTTCACCCTTTTCCATGGTGGCGATGGTCGGGTTGGCCAGCGACAGGCGGCCTTGCTTGGCGATCTCGGCGAACATCAGCAGCGCGGGCTGGAGGTTCTTTTCGTCGCCGCCCTTGGCGATGGCCGCGGCCAGTACGCCGTTGGCAGCCTGGGCCGCGGTGCTCACGTCGCCGATGGAGACCTTGTATTTGCCTTTCTCCAGGTCGGCCCAGCTTTTCGGCGCCTCGGAGCCGTGCAGCAGCTTCTTGTTGATGATGAAGGCGATGGTGCCGGTGTAGGCCAGCGCCCAGTTGCCGTCCTTGTCCTTGGCCCAGTCCGGGACCTGTGCCCAGGTGCTTGGCTTGTAAGGCTGGACCACGCCCTGCTTGACCGCGATCGGGCCGAAGGCCGCGCCGACGTCGCCGATGTCCGCACTGGCGTTGTCTTTCTCGGCGGCGAACTTGGCGATCTCCTGGGCCGAGCTCATGTCGGTGTCGATGTGCTTGAGGCCGTAGTTCTTGGCCAGGTCTTCCCAGGTCCCTTTCCAGTTGGCCCAGTCGTCGGGCATGCCGACGCTGTTGACGGCGCCTTCGGCTTTCGCCGCGGCTTCCAGGGTCTTCAAGTCGGTATCAGCGGCCATGGCGGCGGTGCACATGGCGATGGTCGAGCCTAACAGTGATGCCAGGAAAAGCTGTTTCATCCGAAGCTCCTTTGGGCGTGTTCAACGCTGCGTTTGTCTAACGTTGTTGGTCTAGGTCAGCAATACCTGAGCCAATTTAAGCCGGCTGGATGACACTTTGATGTCGGCATCAGTCCTGCAAGGCATTCGCGGGCGGCAGGCGCGGGGCTGCGAGATAAGCGTAGACCAAGGCTAAACGGCTGATATGAAAGGACTTGGCCAGCCAATTGCAGGTCGCTGGCTCAGCCGTTCGGCGGCTTTGTCATCTGTCAGTCATATGCAGTGCCTAGGCTCTCGGTGAAGGCTGAGGGCCTTTTTTCCAGGCACGTTTTGCCCTGAAACAGTGCTGGTCTAGTCCAGATAGGTAACGTTGATGCGCGAAGAGGCAGTCAAGGCGGTGACAGCCATTGGGCAGGTCCTGCAGGAACAGATCGATCACGGGTTGTTGGCGCCCGGTAGCAAGCTGCCGGCCGAGCGCAAGCTCAGCGAGTTGTTCGGTACTACCCGGATTACCGTGCGCGAAGCCTTGTTGCAGCTGGAGGCCCAGGGCCAGATCTATCGCGAGGAGCGGCGCGGCTGGTTCGTCTCGCCACCGCGCCTGGCCTACAACCTGATGCAGCGCAGCCACTTTCACGCGATGGTCAGCGCCCAGGGGCGGGTGCCATCGACCGAGATGATTTCGGCGCGCCTGCAACCGGCTTCAGCGGCGGTCTGTGCCTGGCTGCAGCTGCCGGCGTTGTCCAGCGTGATCCAGATCCGTCGGGTACGGCGCATCGACGAGCGCCTGGTGCTGTATGTGGAGCACTACCTCAATCCGCAGTACTTCCCGGGCATCCTCGAGTTCGACCTGAACCAGTCGATCACCGAGCTGTACGCGCGGCACTACGACCTGCATTACGGCCGGGTGCGTTTCGAGATCGTGCCGACCTCCTTGCCGGTGGAAGCCGCGGCGGCGCTGAAGGTGTCGGCCGGCAGTCCCGGGCTGCGGATCGCCCGGGTCAATTACGACCAGCACCAGCGCCTGATCGACTGCGACCTGGAGTTCTGGCGCCACGACGCGATCCATGTCGGCGTCGATGTGGTCTGAGCCCGCTCCCGTTGCATGAGCGGGCTTGCTCGTGATGATGCCAGGGGCGTTTCAATCCTTAGGGTTTGGCCCCGGCGAACAGATAATCGGTGGCCAATGACGCCAGGGTGCGCACGCCCACCAGCAACGCCGACTCATCGACAAAGAACCCCGGGTTGTGGTTCGGTGCGGCCTTGGCCATGTCCTGGTCCCGCGGCGTCACACCGAGAAACACGAACAGCCCCGGCGCCTCCTTGGCATAGAAGGAAAAGTCTTCCGCGCCCCCCACCAACGGGCCCTGCACCACATCGTCCTTGGCCGCCCAGCGCAGGCTCGGCAGCATCTTCTCGGTCAGCGCCGGGTCGTTGATGGTCGGGTCGTACTTCTCGATGATAGTCACCTCGGCCTTGGCACCGCCACTTTCGGCGATCTTTTCCACGGTCTGGCGCACATCGCTGTGCAGCTTCTGGCGAATGCCGTAGTCGTAGGAGCGAATGGTGCCAGTCATGTCCAGTGACTCGGGGATGATGTTGTAGCGCGTGCCGCCGTTGATGGTGCCGATGCTGACCACCGAGGGGAACGACGAGATATCGGTGCGGCGGCTGACCACGGTCTGCAGCCCGACCACGGTCTGGGCGCCGACCGTGATCGGGTCGATGCCGTCCCAGGGGCGGCCGGCGTGGGTCTGTTTGCCGAGGATCCTGATGCGCAGGTCGTCGGAGCTGGCCAGGGTCGGGCCCGGGCGATAGGCGATGCGTCCGGCCGGAATCCCGGCCCAGACATGCAGGCCGAACACCGCGTCCGGCTTGGGCGATTGCATCACGCCTTCCTGCACCATCATCTTCGCGCCCCAGGTGTTCTTGCCGTCGGGGACGAAATCGCTCGGCCCTTCTTCGGCGGGCTGGAAATAGAACACCACGGTGCCGGGCAAGCGCTCGCGCATGTCGCTGAGGATTTTCGCCGTGCTCAGCAGGATGGCGGTGTGGGCGTCGTGGCCGCAGGCGTGCATGACGTCCACCTCCTTGTCCAGGTAGCGCCCCTTGGCCTTGGAGGCGAACGGCAGGTCCGCGACTTCCTTGACCGGCAGCGCGTCCATGTCGGCGCGCAGGGCCACGGTCGGGCCGGGTAGGGCGCCCTTGAGCACCGCCACCACGCCGGTGCGGGCGACGCCGGTCTTGACCTCCAGGCCCAGGGCGCGCAATTGCGTGGCCACCAGCTCGGCGGTGCGGTGTTCGGTGTTACCGAGTTCGGGGTGGGCGTGGATATCGCGACGGGTTTCCAGCAGAGCCGGCTCCAGGGCCTTGGCCTGTTCGGCGATGTGTTTGCGGGCCTGTTCCATGGCGCTGTCGTCGACAGCGTTGGCGGCCTGGCTGGACAAGGCCAGGACGCCGATCAGGCAGGCTTGGGCGATAGCGGATAGCTGCATAGGGGAATCTCTCCATGATTATTGTTGTGGTTCAGTTGCCAAAACCTGTGACCGCCCCAGCCGTGGAGAGTGCGGCCGCGCCCTTGCCGATGCGCAGCCGGATGCCTTACTCCTCTTGCTGGGGCCCGCCGCCAGCGGTGATCACTTGCACGCTCATGCGTGGCGTGGCCAGGTCCATTCCGGCTTCGTCGAGGTGACGCTTGAGGGACAGGTTGAAAGCCCGTGACACCTCCCATTGCTTGATCGGCGCGGTCTTGAAGCGGGCGCGCAGAATCGCGTTGCCGGACTCGAAGCTTTCCACCCCCTGGAACTCCAGCGGCGACCAGATATTGCGCCGTTGCAGCGGATCGGTGCGCATCTTCTGGCCGACATCGCGCATCAGCTTGATGGCCTCGTCTATGTCCATGTTGTACGGAATGGCCACCCGGAAGATCGCGTAGCCGAACTCCCGGGAGTAGTTCTTGATGCTCTTGATTTCGCTGAACGGGATGGTGTGCACAATGCCGTCGATGTCCCGCAGGCGCACGGTGCGGATGGTCAGGCCTTCGACGGTACCCAGGTGGCCGCCGACGTCCACGTAGTCGTCGATGGCCAGGGAGTCCTCGATGATGATGAACAGGCCGGTGATCAGGTCGGCCACCAGCGACTGGGCGCCAAAACCGATGGCCAGACCGATCACCCCGGCACCGGCCAGCAGCGGCGTGACGTTCATGCCCATGTTCGCCAGGGCGACAATCAGGCCGATGATGAAGATCGCCACGAACAACACGTTACGGATCAGCGGCATCATGGTTTGCGCCCGGGCATTGGCCAGGCCTTTGCGCGAGCGAGTCAGGGCATGGTGCACCGCGGTGTCGCTGAGGATCCAGATCAGCCAGGCGAACAGCAGGGTGCCGCCGAGGCTGAACAGCTTGACGCTGATTTCGTGGCCGTCGCCTTCGGTGAAGCGGATCAGCGACATGCCCCAGACCCGCAGGCCGAGTTCGATGAACACCAGCCACACCACCAGGTGGGCGAGGGTATAGAAGAAGCCTTTCAGGCGCTCGGAGTACAGGGCGTGGCGCTTGTGCCCGCGATAGGGCTTGAGGGAATGGCGGCGCACCAGGCCGTTGATCACCATGCACAGCACCAGCAGCACGGTGCAGATCAGCGACTGGCGCAGGGCGGTGCTGGTGTCGCCGGCGGAAATGAAGGTGGCGAACAGGGAAATGGCCACCAGCACCAGCGCGGGCAGGTACCAGAAGGTGCCGATGATCTCGATGGTGTCGCTCAGGGCGCGGCGGGTCAGGCGGCGGGACAGCGGCTGGTTGCGGATCAGGTGAGCGATCGGCCGCCGAAAGCGCAGGATGAACACCCCGGTGGACAGGGCCGCCATGACATTGGCGAAGGTGGCCGCGGTGTGCGCCAGGTGGCTGCCCAGGCTGGCGATCAGCCGCGGGTCGCTCAGGGCCTCGCCAAAGGCGGCGAAACTGCCGATCAGCCACAACGGCCGGAAAGCCTGGCGGCGCAGGATGTACAGCGCGCGGTGGCGGTTCGGACCGTCCAGCACGGAAAAGGCGATCACGCAGATCGCCGAGAAGCAGGTGCCGACCACCAGCGCGTAAGCCAGGACCATGGCCAGGTCCTTGCCCAGGGACGACGGCAGTTTGTAGGTCATGTACACGGTCATGATCAGGGCGATCAGCCAGGGGCCCAGTTTGCGCAGGGCGAAGCGCAGCAGGTCCCAGGTCTTGGGGTGTTGTGGTAACTCTTCGGTGAGGCCGAAGCGCTCCCGCAGGCGATGGCTGAGCCAGATCAGCGCCGCCGCCAGCAGGCTCCAGACCATCAGGATCAGGGCGAAGGCAAAGATGATCGGCAGCCATTCGCTGGCCGGCAGCATCAGGGCCGCCAGTTCATCCTGGGCCTGATCGAATTCGTTCGACCAACGGGTGATCGGGCTGTCGGCGCCGGAGAACTGTTTTTCGAAGCTGGACAGGGTGCCGCCGATCAGGCCGAGCACGCCTTCTTCGGCGGGTGTCTGGGCTTTTTTCGTGACGTCGCGGAGCTTTTTCAGGTCGGTCAGCAACTGGGTGCGTTGCTGGTCGTTTTCCAGGGACTTGATCACTTCATCCAGCGATTGCCCCAGGGGCTGGTCGGCTTGTGGCTGGGTTTTGCCGCTGTTGAGCAGGCCCGGCAAACCCACCGCCTGGGCCGATGACAGCGGCAACAGTGTCAGGAGGCAGAGAAACAGGCAGTAGGGCAGAACGGAAAGACGAGCGAACACTGGGCGATCAACCTCAGAAAAAGCGGATCGACCGAGTGTACGAGGCAGCTAATACCAATGCGAGCCTGGACGGCGCATTTATTCGGCGAGTTTGGCGAGGATCTTGTAGATCACGGTGCCGAGGATCAGCAGCATACCGGCCCACATGCTGAAGATGCCGGCATTCTTGTCGCGGAAGTTGTAGCCGATGGCCAGCAGGATCATCCCGGAGAGAATGGGAATGAGCATGGCGTGGAACGAAGACATCGAGATCATGGCGACAGCCTTGTCGGAGGGGATACTCACCAGTCTAGGTGGCTTTGGTGGAGTTCGGGTTGATGTGCATCAGAAATGCCTCGATGCCTGGATTTTCGCGTCTTGTAGGAGCGAAGCTTGCTCGCGATGGCGGCGACGCGGAGGTACTGGACGACCGCGTCATCGTTCATCGCGAGCAAGCTTCGCTCCTACAGAAGAGGGCTTACGGCAGGTCGCGGCTGGCGTAGAACGCGCTCAAGACCTTAACCAGATGGGCCAGGTCCTGGCTGCCGCACAGTTCGCGGATCGAGTGCATGGCGAAGGTCGGCAGGCCGATATCCACGGTGCGCACGCCCAGGTGGCTGGCGGTGATCGGGCCGATGGTCGAGCCGCAGCCCATGTCGCTGCGCACCACGAAGCTTTGTACCGGCACTTCCTCGGCCATGCACAGATGGCGGAAGAAACCGGCGGTTTCGCTGTTGGTGGCGTAGCGCTGGTTGCTGTTGACCTTGATCACCGGGCCGGCGTTGAGTTTCGGGCCGTGGTTGGCATCGTGCTTGTCAGCGTAGTTGGGGTGCACGCCGTGGGCGTTGTCGGCCGAGACCAGCAGCGACTTCTGGATGGTGCGCACGAACTCGTCGCCTTCGGGCAGCAGGCGGCGCAGGGTCTGCTCGAGCATTGGGCCGTCGGCGCCGCAGGCCGAGCAGGAGCCGACTTCTTCGTGGTCGTTGCAGACCAGCACGCAGGTTTCCTCGGTGTCGGCGTTGAGCAAGGCTTGCAGGCCGGCGTAGCAGGACAGCAGGTTGTCCAGGCGCGCGCCGGCGATGAAGTCGCCGTGCAGGCCGATCACCGCGGCGCTTTGGGTGTCGTAGAAGCTCAGCTCATAGTCGAGCACCACATCGGCGTTCAGGCCGTGTTCGCGGGCCAACTGGTCGGTCAGCACCGCGCGGAAGTCGACCCGCTCGTCGCCGGCGAATTGCGCGAGGATTGGCGGCAGTTCGGTCTGGGCGTTGATGGCCCAGCCCTGGTTGGCTTCGCGATTGAGGTGAATGGCCAGGTTGGGGATGGTCGCGATGGGCGCCTTGAAGTCGATCAGCTGGCTTTCAACCTTGCCGTCGCGACGGAAGGTGACACGGCCGGCCAGCGACAGGTCGCGGTCGAACCAGGGCGCCAGCAAGGCGCCGCCGTAGACTTCCACGCCCAGTTGCCAGAAGCCCTGGCGTTGCAGCTCCGGTTGCGGCTTGACCCGCAGGCACGGGCTGTCGGTGTGCGCGCCGACCATGCGGATCCCGCCTTGCAGGGGCGAATGCCGACCCAGCTTGACGGCCACGATGGAGGAGTCATTGCGGGTGACGTAGTAGCGACCGTTGGCTTCGGTGGTCCATGGCTCGCGCTCGTCGAGACGCTGGTAGCCTGCGGCCTCCAGGCGTTGAACGAGGCTGGCGGTTGCATGGAAAGGGGTAGGGGAGGCCTTGAGGAAGTCGATCAGGCCCTGGTTCAACTCTTCGCGCATAAGTAACTCCAGACAGCAGTGGCGCGAGTTTACCGTATCGGCTCGCGGCATTGCAGGCGCAATGCCGTTGAGGGAGACAACATTCATCGCAGCCGGGAAAACGGCTCAACCGGTGATCAGGTTGCCTTTGAGGAATACTTCGCGGCGCTGCTTGCGGCCCACATATTCATGCTTGCTGGCCTGGTAAACCTCGGTGAATTTCTCTGCGCAAATGCCCGGCAGTTGATCGAGGTATTCCTCCACCAGCGCGTCGTACTGCGCTTCGGTGATCAGTTTGTAGACTTCGCGACGGTAGAAGAACCCCAGCTGAAAACCCAGGGTTTCGCTGGGATGGGGCGTGATGGTCGCGAAGCAGTTCTCGAAGTCGATGGCCTTGAGCGGAGCCTGGGGGCTGATCATGATGTTGCCGGCCCAGAAATCCATGTGGGTGATGTTCTTTTGCGCGAGGGAGTGCAGCAGTCCGAACGCATCGCGGATAAAGGGCTCGATCTTGTTCGGGTTGTTGCGCAACCACTGTACGCCGTCGACGTAATCATCCAGCAGACGGGTAAGGATGAAGTATTCCTGTACCAGTCCCAGGCGGTCCCGGGTATAGCCGAATCCTTCAAGGTCGGACATCTGTACGCCGCGTCGCTGGGCTTCGGCGGTGTTGATCAGCTCTTCCAGCGGCCAGTCGAAGCGGCCATTGCGCTGGGGCTTGCCCAGGGTGACGCGAACTTTCGCCTTGAGCGTATCCAGGGGCTGCACCTTGGCGAACAGCGGTGTCTCGCCGCTCGCCAAGGGGGCGCTGGCGCGGGTCTGTTTGTGTGCGTGACGTTGGCGGATGAGTTGTTCGAGGGCTGCGCAGGCGTCTGCCGAAGGTTTTTCGCGAAGGTGCAGGGTGGTATTGAGAAAGCAGAAGGTGAAAGGGTAATCGCGTTGAAATGGCTGACTGCTGAGCACGGGGCTTCCTGCCTTAATGTCGAATAGCCACTATTTTAATATTTTTTTCACAAATTCATAACAAATTATTCGGATTAATCTTTGTTTGTGGTCGGACTTTTCCGTGGTCGCCCCTCAATCGAGGGGCATCCCGCTACGGTGGCCGCTCTCGATCAGAAGGGTGCCGGGCACTCGAAGCGCAGGCGTTCACCACTCTGCGGATGGGTGAAGCTGAGCATGCTGGCGTGCAGGCACAGGCGTGGCCAGGCGGCCAGCGCTTGCGGATGCGCGTACAGGCCATCGCCCAGCAGCGGATGACCGATGGACAGCATATGCACCCGCAACTGGTGCGAGCGCCCGGTGATCGGGGTCAGCTCGACGCGGCACCAGTCGCCGCAGCGTTCCAGCACGCGCCAGAAGGTCAGGGCGTTCTTGCCAAATTCGTGGTCCACCACGTGCCGCGGCTTGGTCGGCGGGTCGTAGCGCAATGGCAGGTCGATGCTGCCGCTGTCCAGTTCCGGCTGGCCCCAGCACAGCGCGGTGTAGGCTTTTTCGGTTTCCCGATCGTGAAATTGCCGGGACAGTTCGCGGTGGGTATCGGGGTCGCGGGCCAGCAGGATGATGCCGGAGGTTTCCCAGTCCAGCCGATGGACGATACGGGCTTCCGGGTAGCCGTTTTCCTGCAGGCGGGTAATCAGGCAATCCTTGTTGTCATCGGCCCGGCCAGGCACGGAGAGCAGCAGGGTGGGTTTGTCCACCACCAGGACGGCGGCGTCCTGGTGAATGATGCGGATATTCGACAACGGCATTAAAACAGCCTCGTAACAAACGCCAACGGCGGCTCGATCAACCCGGCTTCTACAGGAGCAGGCTTGCTCCTGTAGAAAAACCGAGGGATCGAGCCGCCGTGGCTCCAGCCGAATCGATCAGCGATCAGGCAGGGTGATATTGAGTTCCAGGATCGAGCAGCTGCCCTGGTTTTCCAGAGCGACGTGCACGTCATCGGACCCGATATTGACGTACTTGCGGATTACTTCCACCAGTTCCTTCTGCAAGGCAGGCAAGTAATCGGGGGTAGTGCGTTGGCCGCGTTCATGCGCCACGATGATCTGTAGACGCTCTTTCGCTACCGACGCGGTGCTTACTTTTTTGCTGGCACGAAAGAAGTCAAAAAGGTTCATTACCTACCTCCAAACAGGCGCTCGAAGAATCCCTTCTTCTCGACATTGAGGAACCGGTGTTCCTTTTCCTTGCCCAGCAAGCGATCAACGGTATCGCTGTAGGCCTGACCGGCATCGCTCTGGTCGTCGAGAATCACCGGCACGCCCTGGTTGGAGGCCTTGAGCACTGCTTGGGATTCCGGAATCACGCCGAGAAGGCGCACTGCGAGGATTTCCTTGACGTCTTCGACGCCGAGCATTTCCCCTTTTTCGACACGCTCAGGGTGGTAGCGGGTGATCAGCAGGTGTTCCTGGATCGGCTCTTCGCCTCTTTCTGCGCGACGGGACTTGCTGGCCAGAAGACCGAGCATGCGGTCGGAGTCACGTACCGAGGAAACTTCCGGGTTGGTCACGACAATCGCTTCGTCGGCGAAGTACATGGCCAGGTGGGCGCCTTTCTCGATACCGGCCGGGGAGTCGCAGACCACGAATTCGAAGGTCTCCTTGAGCTCCATCAGCACTTTTTCCACGCCTTCCTGGGTCAGCGCGTCTTTGTCGCGGGTCTGACTGGCGGCCAGTACGTAGAGGTTTTCCAGGCGCTTGTCTTTGATCAGGGCTTGCTGCAGGTTGGCTTCGCCGTTGACCACGTTGACGAAGTCATACACCACGCGACGTTCGCAACCCATGATCAGGTCGAGGTTACGCAAGCCGACGTCGAAGTCGACGATGACAGTTTTGTGACCACGCAGAGCGAGGCCGGTACCGATAGCGGCGCTGGTGGTGGTCTTACCCACACCACCCTTGCCGGATGTAACCACGAGAATCTTGGCCAAGGTGTTTCACCCCTAAGGAAGAAGGACTTTTTAGCCCCTGAAAAACATCTCTTGAAAACTACTGCAGTCGGACAGCCTTGGCTGGAGGTCGGTTAACACCTGCTCCTACTTCGTTTGAGCCGTATTCGCTACGTTTTAGAGATGCTTGGAAAATGCGGCAGTATCCGTTAAAGACGTGTGATGTTCAACACGTCACCCGACAGGCTGACCTGGACTCCGGCACCCCACAGCGGATCGCGCCGCAGGTCCTCGGAAACCTTGTACTGGCCGGCGATGGACACCAGTTCAGCGCTCAACTGCTGACAGAAAATCCGTGCCTTGGTGTCGCCCTTGACCCCGGCCAGCGCCCGACCGCGCATCGGGCCGTATACATGGATGTTGCCATCGGCCAGAAGTTCCGCACCCGGACTGACCGAGGAGGTCACTACCAGATCGCCACCCTGGGCATAGATTTGCTGTCCGCCGCGTACTGGCGAAGTGATGATGCGGGTGGGTTTGATAGTCGGCTCAGGCGGCTTTTCAGGCTTCTTCCGGACTTCGTTTTCCTGCGGTTCCAGCGGCCGTTCCCGGGCGCCGGAGGGCGGCAGGACGGGCAGATCGACGGCGATTGCGGCGGCGATGTCTTCGATGCGGCTGGCGCGGATCGCCAGGGTGCGCAGACCATGGTGACGGCAGACCCGCATCAGGCCGGGCAGATCTACGGCGCCTTCGCTGGCCGGCAGTTTGTCCAGTGCCAGCACCAACGGGGCGTTACTGAAGAAATTCGGGGCTTGCGCGACCTTCGCCGCCAGTTGGCGATCGAGGCCCTCGAGGTCGTTGCGGGCCAGTTCCAGCACGGTGATGGCCAGCATGCTGCCCTTCAACTGGAACACAGGATCCAGGTCTTGCGATTCGGTTTGGCTCATGGTCGGCATAAAGCGGCTTGTCACTAAAAGTGCCGAGACTTATAGCGAGAACGCCCTCGGGCCGCAAGCCGGGTCGAACCGATGTAGAATGCGCGACCTTGTTGTCTGTCCGGAATCTGTAATGGATCGCCCGCGTTTTCGAGCTGCATTTCTTTATCCCCGTTTTTGGCCGCTGTGGCTGGGCCTGGGCCTGCTATGGCTGGTGGTCCAGCTGCCTTATCCGCTGCTGCTGTGGATCGGTCGCGCCCTGGGGGCGCTGATGTACCGGGTGGCCGGTGAGCGCCGACGGATCGCCAAGCGCAACCTGGAACTGTGTTTCCCCGAAAAGTCCCCTGCTGAGCGCAAGCGTCTGCTCAAGGAAAACTTCGCCTCCACCGGCATCGCCTTTTTCGAGATGGCCATGAGCTGGTGGTGGTCCAAGCCGCGCCTGGCGCGCCTGGCCCATGTCGAAGGCCTGGAGTACCTCAAGCAGGCGCAGCTGGAAGGCAAGGGCGTGATCCTCATGGCCCTGCACTTCACGACTTTGGAAATTGGCGCCGCCTTGCTGGGCCAGCAGCACACCATCGACGGCATGTACCGCGAGCACAAGAACCCGCTGTTCGATTTCATCCAGCGTCGTGGCCGCGAACGGCACAATCTGGATTCCCTGGCGGTGGAGCGAGAAGACGTGCGCGGCATGCTCAAGTTGCTGCGCGCCGGCCGTGCCATCTGGTACGCACCGGACCAGGATTACGGCGCCAAGCAGAGCGTGTTTGTGCCACTGTTCGGCATCCAGGCGGCAACGGTCACCGCCACCAGCAAGTTCGCCCGGCTGGGCAAGGCCCTGGTGGTGCCTTTCACTCAGCAGCGGCTGGCCGATGGCAGTGGTTATCGGCTGGTGATTCACCCGCCGTTGCAGGATTTCCCGGGTGAGACCGACGAGGCCGATTGCCTGCGCATCAACCAGTGGATCGAAAGCGTGCTGCGCGAGTGCCCGGAGCAGTATCTGTGGGCGCACCGCCGCTTCAAGAGCCGCCCGCCAGGCGAGCCGAAGCTTTATAAGAAGCGCGGTTGAAATTATCGCGCTAGATTGAAAGCCCTTTATCAGCGCCATGGAGTGTAGCGATGAGCCCAGCGGAACCGGTCACAGGATTGATTCTTTCCGGCGGCGGGGCTCGTGCGGCGTATCAGGTGGGGGTGCTGGCGGCGATTGCCGAGTTGCTGCCGGCGGGGGCGAGCAATCCCTTCCCGGTGATAGTCGGGACCTCGGCCGGGGCGATCAATGCGGTCAGCCTGGCCAGCGGCGCGCTGGATTTCACCGCGGCCATCGAGCGTCTCACGGCGTTCTGGCAGGGCTTTCGCAGTCATCAGGTGATTCGCAGCGACTGGCCCGGGGTGATCCGCCAAGCCACCCGGTTCGTCGGCCACAGCCTGCTCGGCCTGGGCGCCCAAGTGCCGGTGGCGCTGCTCAACAGCTCGCCGCTGCGGCAGTTGTTGAACGATAAGCTGCAGCTGTCCGGTATTCGTCAGGCGATCGCGCAAAAGCACCTGAAGGCAGTGGCGGTCACGGCCTTCGGTTATGAGTCGGGCCAGGCGGTGACCTTCTACCAGGGTGGTGGCACCATCGATGCCTGGCTGCGTCATCGGCGCATCGGCCTGCCCACGGAGCTTACGGTCGAACACTTGCTGGCCAGCTCGGCGATTCCACTGCTGTTTGCCCCGGTGAGAATCGGCCAGGAGTTTTTCGGCGACGGCGCGGTGCGGCAATCGGCGCCCATCAGTCCGGCGTTGCACCTGGGGGCCAGCCGGGTGCTGGTGGTCGGGGTCAGCGGCAACCCTCGTGGCATCGACCCGCAGGCGCCCCAGCAGCGCAGCTACACCGGGCAGCAGCCGACGCTGGCGCAGATCGGCGGCCATATGCTCAACAGTACTTTCATTGACAGCCTGGAAAGCGATATCGAGCTCCTGCAGCGGCTCAACCAGTTCAGTCATCTGCTGCCGTCGGGCACACCCGTCCGTACCCTGGGCGTGGCGCCGGTGGAGGTGCTGGTGATTGCGCCCAGCCAGCCGATCGACGAGATCGCTGCCCGTCATCGGCAAGAGCTGCCGGCGGCATTGCGCCTGTTTCTGCGCGGGCCGGGGGCGACCAAGACCAGCGGTGCCGGGGTCCTGAGTTACCTGCTGTTCGAGGCGGGGTATTGCAGCGAACTGATCGAACTGGGGCGCAGCGATGCCTTGGCCAAGCGCGACGAGCTGCGGCGGTTTCTGGGGTTGGCGGCCGCGGTCGAGACGACCTGAAAAAGCATCGCGAGCAAGCTCGCTCCTACAGGTAATGCCGTCTCTGTAGGGGCGAGCTTGCCCGCGATAGGGGCTTGGTTCCGCGCGGCTCAGGCGGTCAGTTTGTCGTCGCGAAAATCCCGCAGCGCCTGCTCGATCTCTTCCCGGCTGTTCATCACGAACGGGCCGTACTGCACGATCGGCTCGCCCAGGGGCTTGCCGGCGATCAACAGCACACGGGCGCCATCGGCACTGCTCAACTGGATCTCGCCCTGGTCGGACAGGCGCACCAGTTTGCTGGTGGCGACCGGCTGCGGATGCCCGGACAGATCGATCTGGCCTTCATAGACATACAGCAGGGCCCGATGTCCTTCAGGCAGACGCGGGCTGATGTTGGCGCCGGCAGGCAGGCGCAGGTCGAAGTAGTGGGGCTCGGTATCCGGTCGTTCGACGGCACCGGTCTGCTGCACCTGGCCGTCATCGAAGTGGCCGGCGATCACCACCACTTCCACGCCGTTGGCGGTGGTCAGGCGCGGGATGTCCTGGGGTTGAATGTCCCGGTAACCGGCCTTGTCCAGCTTGTGCTTGCCCGGCAGGTTCAGCCAGAGCTGGAAGCCGCGCATCACGCCTTCTTCCTGTTCCGGCATCTCGCTGTGGATGATGCCCTTGGCGGCGGTCATCCACTGCACGCCGCCGCCTTCCAGCAGGCCGACGTTGCCCAGGTGATCCTCATGGCGCATGCGGCCTTCGAGCATGTAGGTGACGGTTTCGAAACCGCGATGGGGGTGGGGCGGAAAGCCGGCGATGTAATCGTCGGGGTTTTCCGAGCCGAACTCGTCGAGCATCAGGAACGGGTCGAAGCGCTCGACACCCTGGCCACCGAAGACCCGGGTCAGTCTGACGCCGGCGCCGTCCGAAGCGGGCTGGCCGGTATGGACGCTGAGTACTTTGCGAAATTGAGTCATCGATGCAACTCCTGATCAGGTTGGAATGAGCACCATGCTATGCCAGCTCAACTGATCGATGGTTGCGAATATCGGGGCGTTGCTATCGATTTATTCGATTAAATCCGTTCCCGCGGCGAGCACGGGAACGGCGCTCACAGCATCAGAAGTGGTACTTGAGCAGCAGACTGGCGGTGTTCTGGTCGGTGTCGAAGTAAGGGGTGTCCTTGACCCCGTACTTGTTCTTCCAGTAGTCGTATTCGATACCCACATACAACTGTTTGTCGCCCAGCTTCAGCGCCTTGCCCAGGTCGTACTTGATCTGCGGGTTGATGTGCAGGTTGGCGTGGTACTCGCCTTTGGAGTTCTTGTCGTTGTCCACCACCCAGTCAATGAAACCGTCGATCAGGATGTCCGAACGGCCCACGGGAATGGTGTAGGACCAGACCGGGGTGATCTGCCAGACATTGTCGCCGGCACGGCTGCCTTCGGTCTGACGGTTGTAGAAGTTCAACTGGAAGTAATCGAACCCGGGGATCGCCAGGTCAAAACCCGGACCGATCAGGTAGGACTCGTTATCGCCTTCGCCGAACTCGTAAGTCATGGCCAGCAATACATCCTTGATCGGGCCGAACTCCAACTTCTGATCAAAGATCTTGCCGAACGAAAGACGCGGGCTGAACTCGCCGTAGTAGGTGTTCGGGCCGACGTTGCCGTCCTTTTTACCGTTGTAGAAGATCTTGTCGATAAACAGGAAGTTGTCGCCGTACTTCCAGGCATCGGCATGTTCGAAGGTAACGGTCTGTTGGATCTCCGGATTGATCGCGAAGTCTTTGCCGTAGAGGTAGGTCAGGCTGTTGTTCTGCCATTGCAGCAGGTCGCCGGCGTTGGCCTGGGCCCCTGCCAGCAAGGATCCGGCAAGCATCAGGCCTTTACAGATGCGGTTCATTCGGTTGCTCCCAAAAAGTAAGTGGTTCTACGTTTTTCTTTAAAAGCCGGTGCTCTGGTGTGGCACCTTTCAGTGGCTGAAAAATCATCCGATCGGTCAGCTTTGTTGCTGATAGCAAGAGCTGAGCCAAGGCGAAAAAAAAGCGCAAAAACTCCCGCGCGGCTGTACGAATACAGTCGGTCGAGAGTGAATTCGGTTTTAAATCGGTACGCCTTGGTACTTTCCAGAGGCCGGGATAAGTTGGCTTTCTGGTCAGGTTTTAAATCCGGGCTTTTTTTTTCACCGGATTCAGGCGGCCGCGGAGAATACTGACTCCCACGGCCTTGCTCAAGTGCTCTGCAATAGCGCACTTGAAACAACTTTGGGGCACGTTTGCCGGCCATTCTAGAAATGCACCTTCACCAGCAGGCTGGCGGTGTTCTGGTTGGTGTCCAGGTTCGCGCTGTTCTGGATGCCGTACTTGTCTTTCCAGTAGCTGTATTCGAGGCCGACATACAGTTGCTTCTCACCCAGGCTCAGGGCCTTGCCCAGGTCGTATTTGATCTGCGGGTTGATATGCAGGTTGGCGTGGTAGGTGCCGCGGTCGTTCTGGTCGTTGTCCACCACCCAGTCCAGGTAGCCGTCTATCAACAGGTTCGAGCGACCCAGTGGGATGCTGTAGGACCAGGAGGGGGTGATCTGCCAGACACCGTCGCCGGGGCGCGGGCCTTCGGTCTGGCGGCGGTAGAAGTTCAGGGTGAAATAGTTGAAGCCCGGAACGGTGAGGTCGAAACCGGGGCCGATCAGGTAGGCCTCGCTGTCGCCTTCGCCATATTCGTAGGTCATGGCCAGCAACACGTCCTTGACCGGGCCGAAGGCGAATGAGCGGTCGAGGATCTTGCCGAACGACAGCCTTGGGCTGAACTCGCCGTAAAAAGCGTGGGGGCCTTTGTTGCGGTCTTCCTGGCCGTTGTAGAAAATCTTGTCGACGAACAGGAAGGTGTCGCCGTACCTCCATCGGTCGGCGTGCTCGAAGGTCACCGTCTGCTGGATCGACGGGTTGATCGCGAAATTCTTGCCGTACAGGTACGTCAGGCTATTGGTCTGCCACAGCAGCAGATCACCGGCCATGGCCTGGGTTGTCGCCAGCAGCCCACCGCTCAGCAGCAGGCGTGCGTGTGCATGTCTCATCGTGTTGCTCCCTGTTTGTTTTTATTGTCAAGGCGCAGGCAGCCGCCGACTGCGACCGGGCGCGGTGCCGGGTCTGCCTGTCGTGCGTGTATTTCGGGTATCGACGGTCAAGCAGGGGCGACCGCCAGGCCGCCCCGTTCAGGCTTCAATGCTGGTGGGCGTGTCGGGCGTTGCTGGCGGCCCGTTCGGTGCCACCCAGGATGTTGAACAGCAGGTTCAGGGTCAGGGCACTGAGGGTCGCCATGGCGATTCCGCTGTGGGTGATCGGGCTCATCCACAGGGGCAGGTGGGCGAAGAACTCCGGGCGGACCACCGGAATCAGGCCCATGCCGATGCTCACCGCCACCAGCAGTTGATTGCGGCGGTCGGTGATGTCGGCTTCCTGGAGGATCTTGATCCCGGTCGCCGCCACCATGCCGAACATGGCGATGGCTGCGCCGCCCAGTACCGCGGGTGGAATCGAGGCCACCAGGAAGGCCGCCTTGGGCAGCAGGCTCAGCACGATCAGCAGGCAGCCGGCGACTATGGTCACTGAGCGGCAACGCACGCCGGTCATCTGCACCAGGCCGATGTTCTGGGCGAACGAAGAGTGGGTGAAGGTGTTGAGAAAACCGGCGAAAAACGAGGCGCCGGCATCACACAGCAGGCCGCGACGCAGCATGCGCGGGGTGACTTCCTGGCCGGTGATCTTCCCCAGGGCGAGGAACATCCCGGTGGACTCGACGAAGATGATCACCACCACCAGGCACATCGAAAGAATCGGCGCCAGATGGAACTGCGGCATGCCGAAGTGCAGCGGGGTGACCACCTGCACCCAGGGCGCCTGGGCCATGCCGCTGAGGTCGACCATGCCGATCAGGCCGCAGAGCACGTAGCCCAGGCCCATGCCGATCAGCACGGAAATGTTCACCCAGAAACCGCGCATGAAACGGTGCACCAGCAGGATGGTGCCCAGTACCAGCGCGGCGATGGTCAGGTAGATCGGGGAACCGAATTCGGCATTGTGGCTGCCGCCGCCTGCCCAGTTCACCGCGACCGGGAACAGCGACAGGCCGATGGAGGTGATGACGGTGCCGGTGACCAGGGGGGGAAAGAAGCGCACCACCTTGGACATGAAGGGCGCGATCAGCATGCCGAAGAAACCGGCGGCGATGGTCGCGCCAAAGATCCCCTGCAGGCCGATGCCCGGCATGCCGGCCATGGCCACCATGCTGCCCACGGCGGCAAAGCTGGCGCCCATCATCACCGGCATGCGGATGCCCATGGGACCGATGCCGAGGGATTGCACGATGGTAGCGATGCCGGCGACCAGCAGGTCGGCATTGATCAGGAAGGCGATTTCTTCACGACTCAGACCCGCGGCCTGTCCGATGATCAACGGCACCGCGATGGCGCCTCCGTACATCAGCAGGACATGCTGCAAACCGACCAGGATCAGTTGCAAAAGGGGCAGTCGCGCAATGGCGGGTGCGTCGGGGATGCGCGGTTCGGTTAACGCGGACATGCAACACCTCGGGTCTTTTTTATTCTTGTGATTAGAAAGCTGTGTGGTTGCGAACAGCTTTTTTGCAGCAGGCCAACCGCGTGGCGGTTGATCGCGGGCAAGCCTCGCTCCCGTAGGAGCGAGGCTTGCCCGCGATGTTTTTCAGCGGTGACTCAGTTGGTGCGTGCCCCTTGGGTGATCCAGGCGCCGATCAGGTCACGTTCCTGCTGGGTCATCTGGGTGATGTTGCCCAGCGGCATGATCTGGCTGGCAACGGCCTGGGCCTGGATCCGTGGGGCCTGGAGCTTGATCTGCTCCGGGGTGTCGAACATCACGCCGGCTGGCGCGGCACTGAACAGCGGGCTGGTGGGCTTGGCCGAGTGGCAGACGGTGCAACGTTCCTGGATCACGTTATGCACCTTGTCGAAGCTCGGGCCCTGGGTTGCGGTGGATGCTTGCGTCGGAGCAACTTCAGGAGCCGCCGGAGTTGCCGGAGCCGCTGCGGTTTCAGGCTTGGCGCCGCCGCCGATGGCGGTTTCCGGCAGTGGCTGGTACTCGATCTTCGCCGGCGCCTTGGCCACTTCCGGAGCCTTGGCCATTTGCGCGGGGCCGGTGACGTAGGCCAGGCAGATCATGCCCAGGGCCGCGACCGGCAGGGTCCAGGCGAACTTGTGGCTGTCGTGGCGGGTGTTGAAGTAGTGACGCACCAGCACTGCCAGCACTGCGATCCCGGCCAGGATCAACCAGTTGTACTGGCTGCCGTAGGTGCTCGGGAAGTGGTTGCTGATCATGATGAACAGCACGGGCAGGGTGAAGTAGTTGTTGTGCCGCGAACGCAGCAGGCCCTTGGCCGGCAGGGTCGGGTCCGGCGTGCGGTTTTCCGCGATGGCGGCCACCAGCGCGCGCTGGGCCGGCATGATGATGCGGAACACGTTGCCGACCATGATGGTGCCGATGATGGCGCCGACATGTAGGTAGGCGCCGCGACCGCTGAACACCTTGCTGAAGCCATAGGCCGCGGCGATCAACAGCACGAACAGGATGAAGCCGAGCAGGGCGGGTTTCTTGCCCAGGGGCGAGTCGCAGAGGAAGTCGTAGACGAACCAGCCGGCGATCAGGGAAGCGATGCCGATGGCCACGCCTTCAGGGCCGGTCAGGCCGCTGCCGGGCGCTACAAGGTAGAGCATCGGGTTGTAGTAGAACACCAGGCACAGCAGGGCGATCCCCGACATCCAGGTGAAGTAGGCTTCCCACTTGAACCAGTGCAGGTTCTCCGGCATGGAGGGTGGGGCCAGTTTGTATTTTTCCAGGTGATAGATGCCGCCACCGTGGATTGCCCAGAGGTCGCCCGACAGGCCGTCCTTGGGGTTGACGCGATTGAGGTTGTTTTCCAGCCAGACGAAGTAGAACGACGCGCCGATCCAGGCCACGCCAGTGATCATGTGAACCCAACGCACGCTCAGGTTGAGCCATTCCAACAGATGTGCTTCCACAGTCTTTACCTCTCGCCTGTCACCCTTGTTTTCGGGTGATCAGACCTTCTCTTATTGGTGGGGGGCGAGGATCAAACACTCATCCTCTTCAAAGAAATGCTCATCGCAGTTATTGCCTGTGCCACTGCGATCAACCACCAGGAAGTCATCCCGCTTTTCGATCGTCAGCACCGGGTGGTGCCAGACGCCGCGATGGTAATTAATGCCCTGCCTGCCATTGCTGACAAAGGCGCGGACCAAGCCCGATACAGGTGCATCGCCAAGTGGCGCGACCACGATCAGAAAGGGGTTGCCGAGCAGCGGAATGAAAGCCTGGCTGCCCAGCGGATGGCGCTCCAGCATGCGTACGGTCAAGGGCATGTCCAGCGCGTCGGCGCGGAAGATGCTGATGATCGCCTTGTCGTCCGGCGTGGCGGTTTCCACGGTAGCCAGACGATGGAAGCGCATGGTCGAACCGTTGTTGATCATGAAGTGATCGCTGCCGTCGGTTTCGATCACGTCACCGAAGGGGGCGAAGGCTTCTTTGGTCAGCGGTTCGATCATCAATGTGCGCATGCTGTTCTTCTTAATCTGTGAATTCGGTTTTTCGGTCAGTCATGTTTTTGTAGGAGCGAAGCTTGCTCGCGATGGCGTCAGGCCGGACAACCGCTATCGCGAGCAAGCTTCGCGCCTACAGGCTCGGCATTACTTCGCGACCTTGCCCAGGATCCGCAGGCGGCTGACGCCACCGTCCGGGAATACGTTCAGGCGGATATGGGTGATCGGGCCCAGGGCCTTGATCTGCTCGGCGAAGGTGTGTTCGGCGTGCATTTCCAGCTTCTGGCTCGGCAGCAGTTCGCGCCAGAACAGCGACTGGGTTTCGATCTGGCTGTCGGTGCCGCCCTTGACGAAGGCGCCCTGGATCGAGCAGCTGTCCGGGTAGTTGCCCTTGAAGTGCAGGGTGTCGACGATGATCTTCTCGATCTCGCCCGGATGGCCCAGGGCGACGATCACCCAGTCATTGCCCGGCGTGCGGCGGCGTGCGGTTTCCCAGCCATCGCCCATGTTGATGCCGCGGCCCGGGTTGAGGATGTTGCTCATGCGGCCGAAGTGTTCGTCGGAGCAGGCGAGGGCACGGCCACCGTTGAGGGCGGCTGCCAGGTCGACCTGTTCGTTGTCGCCGACCGCCGACCAGTCGCGGTACGGGATGCCATGCACGCGCAGACGGGCCACGCCGCCATCCGGGTAGATGTTGAAGCGCAGGTGGCTGAACGCCTGGTCGTTGTTGATCTCGTGGTAGTGGTGGCTGTTGCCTTGCAGCTCGACGGCCGGCAGCACTTCCACCCACTGGGTGTTTTCGTTCGGCTCACCTGCGGTCAGGAAGCAGGCTTCCAGGGAGGCCGATGGCGGGAAGTTGCCGGTGAAGAATGAGGTGTCGATGTCCACGCCCTTGATCTGGCCAGGCACACCCAGGCGGATCACGGCGCTGTCGTAGCCTTCGAAGCGCTTGCGGCGCGACTCCCAGCCGTCCATCCACTTGCCGTTGTCATCGAATACGCCCTCCTTCCATACGGCCGGGGTCGGCTGGAACAGACGGTTGGCGTCAGCGAACCAGTCATCGGTCACCGAGATGATCTTGGTGCCCAGGCGGGCGTCGGCCAGGTTGACGAACTTCTCGAAAGGTACGGCGTAAGCTTTCATTCTTCTTGTCTGCCTTTAATTGAGTGGCTTGGGATGCTTGCAGGGCCCTGGGTACGTTTCGTACTCGGGCCAGGCTTGCTAGAGAGTCAGTAATCGGAACAGGGCGATCTTGTTGATCTCCGCCAGCGCGCACCGGAATTCGGTGTCCACCGAGTTGTGGATGCGTGCTTCGAACGCCGCGAGGATCTGATGCCGGTTGCTGCCTTTTACCGCCATGATGAAGGGAAACTTGAACTTGGCCTTGTAGGCGTCGTTCAGCTCGGTGAAGCGCTGGAACTCTTCGGCCGTGCATTGGTGAATACCGGCGCCAGCCTGTTCATTGGTGCTGGCTTCGGTCAGTTGCCCCTGGACGGCGGCTTTGCCGGCCAGGTCCGGGTGAGCGTTGATCAGGGCGAGCTGGCTCTGGTGATCGGCGCTCAACAGGATGTCGCTCATGCGCTGGTGCAGGGTGTCGATCCGGTCGATCGACGCATCCTGGCCCAGGTCGAAGGCCTTTTCGGCGACCCATGGCGAATGTTCGTAGATATCGGCGAAGGCTTTGACGAAGGCGTCGCGGCTCAGGGTCGAGGGTTTCAGGGTTTGGAAGGTGCTCATTTCGCAGCCCTCTGGAACGGATGGGTTTGCTGCCAGTGGCGGGCGATGTCCACGCGGCGAGTGAACCAGACCTGATCGTGACCCTTGACGTACTCGATAAAGCGCTTCAGGGCGGCCAGGCGCGCCGGGCGGCCGATCAGGCGGCAGTGCAGGCCGATGGACAGCATCTTCGGCGCCTCAGCGCCTTCGGCGTACAGCACGTCGAACGCATCCTTGAGGTACTGGTAGAAGTCGTCGCCCTTATTGAAGCCCTGGACCTGGGTGAAACGCATGTCGTTGGTGTCCAGGGTGTAGGGGATCACCAGGTGCGCCTTGCCGGTCGGGTTGTTGGTTTCCCAGTAGGGCAGGTCGTCGTCGTAGGTGTCGCAGTCGTAGAGGAAACCGCCTTCTTCCATCACCAGGCGCCGGGTGTTCGGGCCGGTGCGACCGGTGTACCAGCCCAGCGGGCGTTCACCGGTGATTTCGGTGAGGATGCGGATCGCTTCGAGCATGTGCTCGCGTTCCTGGGCCTCGTCCATGTACTGGTAGTCGATCCAGCGGTAGCCGTGGCTGCAGATCTCGTGGCCGGCTTCGACCATGGTGCGGATCACGTCCGGATGGCGCTGGGCGGCCATGGCGACGGCGAAGATGGTCAGCGGAATGTCGAATTCCTTGAACAGCTTGAGGATCCGCCAGACGCCGGCACGGCTGCCATACTCGTACAGCGATTCCATGCTCATGTTGCGCTCGCCCTGCAGGGGCTGGGCGGCGACCATTTCCGAAAGGAAGGCTTCCGACTCCTTGTCGCCGTGCAGGATATTGCGCTCGCCGCCTTCTTCGTAATTGAGCACGAACGACAGGGCGATGCGGGCATTGCCCGGCCAGTGAGGGTGAGGAGGGTTGGAGCCGTAACCGATCAGGTCGCGTGGGTAGTCAGCGCTCACTGCAGTCTTCCTTCTTATCGTGATAACGGTGGCGTGGCGGGGCCTGAGGGGGAAAGGCAGGCTGGCGTCACAGCGATGGACTGATTGTATACAACTTTTCAATCGGTTTGTAAGCCCGATTTTTTGCATTTTTCATCGATTGTGCTCATGGCTGGGTGTTGCAAGAAACCTGCCTGGTTGGTCAGCTAATGGATGAAAAGTCTTCTGCTCTCATGGTGTAGCCGCTGATCAAGGGAATACGGAGGCTTGGCAGAAGTACCCGGAAATGGGTGATTTTTATTGTGTACAATTTTTTTGAAAAGTGTCTTAATAAATTCCTCACCGCATCTTTTCGTGCTCCGAAACGGTGCGGTCTCCTTATCAACTGACTTCAGGAGGCGCGAGGTCTGGACGTGTGAGCACGCACAGACACGCAGAATCAATGGGACGTTTGACTACACACGTGTTGGATGCCGCGCATGGCTGCCCAGGCAGCGCCATCAAGGTTGAGTTGTACCGGGTCGAAGGTGCGCAGTTGGAACTGGTCGCCAGTGCCCTGACCAACAGCGATGGCCGTTGCGATGCGCCGTTGCTACAAGGCGATGACTACCGCACCGGGGTTTACCAGCTGCAATTCCATGCCGGCGATTACTACCGTGCTCGCGGCGTACAACTGCCTGAGCCGGCGTTTCTCGATGTGGTGGTGCTGCGTTTTGGCATCTCGGCCGAGCAAGACCACTACCACGTACCGTTGCTGATCTCGCCCTACAGTTATTCGACCTACAGAGGAAGCTAGGACTTTCCCCCACGAAGCCTGCGCAAATAGCTTCTTTGGTCTTTCGCCCGCTCACACTGCGGGCTTTTTTTCGTCCTTGGAAATGTGCTGTTGGTGAGGACTCTATCGCGAGCAAGTTGGATCGCCGCCCGCTCGCTCCTGCTGGATTTGCACTGCTTCTGTAGGAGTGAGGTTTGCCCGCGATGCTTTCAGCGGCTCAACAGCGACGCGGCGCCGGCACCGCTGAACAGCCCGGCGCTGACCCGGTTGAACCAGCTCTGGCCCTTGCCGCTGCGCAGGTAGCGCGCCGCACCATGGGCACCCAGGCCGTAAGCCAGCTTGCACAGCAGGTCGAGCAGGGTCCAGGTGACGATCATGATCAGCAGTTGCGGCAGGAAGGGTTGTTCGGCGCTGAGAAACTGCGGCAGAAACGCGGCGAAGAACAGAATGTCTTTCGGGTTGCTGGCGCCCAGCACAAAAGCGCGCCCGAACAGTGCGCGAAAGCGCGGTTTCGGTGCGGCCTCGGGCACTTCGGCGCCGAGGGAGGGTTGCCGCGATTGCTGCCAGCTTTGCCAGGCGAGATAGAACAGGTACAGCGCACCGACGACTTTCAGGGCGCTGAACAGCTGTTCCGAGGCCAGCAGCAAGGCGCCCAGGCCCAAAGCCGAGGCGCTCAGCAGGCAGATCGAGGCAAACACGCCGCCGAGAAACGCCGGGTAGGACCGGCGCAAACCGTAATTCAGGCTGTTGCTGATCATCAGCAGGGACAGCGGGCCCGGGATCAGGATCACCACCAGTGCCGCGCCGCTGAACAGCAGCCAGGTTTCCACGCTCATTGCCTTTCTCCTTATGTGCAAAAGCCTCACCCGACGGGGTGAGGCCGTTTGAAACCGATGTGCCTACAAGAAAATGAACTTGGCGATAAAGATCGCGCACAGCACCCACAGGCTGATGGAGATTTCCTTGTACTTGCCCGTCCCGGCCTTCAAGGCCACGTAGGTGATGAAACCCAGGGCGATACCGTCGGCAACCGAGAAGGTCAGCGGCATCATGATTGCGGTCACGATCGCCGGGATGCTGTCGGTGGCCTCTTCCCAATCGATGTGGGCCATGCCGCCCATCATCAGCATCGCCACATAAATCAGTGCACCGGCGGTGGCATAAGCGGGGATCATGCCAGCCAGCGGTGCAAAAAACATGGCTGCGATAAATAGCACACCTACGGTCACTGCGGTAAGACCAGTCCGACCACCCGCGGCGACACCCGCGGCACTTTCCACGTAGCTGGTGACGGGCGGAACGCCGACCACCGCACCGAAGACGCTGGAGGCGCTGTCCGCCTTCAGGGCGCGGGAGAGGTTCTCGATCTTGCCGTCGGGGTTGACCAGGCCGGCGCGCTGGGCCACGCCCATCAGGGTGCCGGCGGTATCGAACATGTGCACGAAGAGGAAGGCCAGCACCACGCTGATCATGCTGACGTTGAACACCCCGGCGACGTCCATGGCCATCCAGGTCGGTGCCAGGCTCGGCGGGGCCGACATGATGCCCTCGTAGTGCACCAGGTCCAGGCCCCAGCCGGCCAGGGTCACGGTGATGATGCTGATGAGGATCGCGCCGAACACCCGGTGATAACTGAGCACGGCAATCATCAAGAAACAGATCGCCGCCAGCAGCGGGCCGGGTTCGCGCAGGGAGCCGAGCTTGATCAGGGTGGCCGGGCTATCGACCACGATGCCCGCGGTCTTCAAGCCGATCAGCCCCAGGAACAGGCCCACGCCGGCGCCCATGGCGAAGCGCAGGCTGGCCGGAATGCTGTTGAGCAGCCATTCGCGGATCCGCGAGAAGGTCAGGAACATGAACAGCACGCCGGACACGAACACCGCACCGAGGGCGGTTTCCCAGTTGTAGCCCATGGTTCCGACCACGGTGTAGGTGAAAAAGGCGTTCAGCCCCATGCCGGGCGCCAGGCCTACTGGCCAGTTGGCGTATAGCCCCATCAACAGGCAACCCAGGGCCGCGGCGATGCAGGTGGCGACGAATGCCGCGCCGTGGTCGATGCCGGCGTCGGCCATGATGTTGGGGTTGACGAAGATGATGTAGGCCATGGTGATGAAGGTCGTCAGACCGGCAATCAGCTCGGTCTTCACCGTGGTGCCATGCAACCTGAGTTTGAAGATGCGCTCCAGCCAGCCACTGTTCAGCGGCGGCGAGAGTTCCAGCGTAGGGGCTTCGGATTTGCGGCTTTCCACAGCGAGTACTCCTCAAGAGTTTTATTATTTTTTCCAGAGCCGGACACGTGAGGGTGGGCAGCGGCTCTTTGAGGCATGTAAGGCTTGCGGGCTTTTATTGACCTATGGGTCAGGAACTCGCACGTGGCGAATTATGCTTTTGTATACAAAGAAAGCAAATAATGTTTTTTAGGTTGTGTGCGAAAAGTTCGCCAGAAAGGCTATATGGCCTGTAGCCGCTGGCGCAGCCCGCGATCGAGCGCGCAGCGGCCGCAATGGGGCTGACGCGGTCTTGCAGAAGCATCGGGTATGCGGGTTGACGGCCGCTGCGCGCTCGCAGGCTGTGGTGTCAGCGGTTTTCGCCCAGGGCTTTGTTCACCGCCAGCCAGCCATCCACCGCCGCCTCGCCGGCCTCGGCGAATACCCGTTGCAGCAGCTTTACCTGCTCGCGCCGCAGCGATTGTTCAAAGCGCGCGCCGTCCTCCGTCAGCTCCAGCAGGCGTTTGCGCTTGTCGCTTTCCGGGGCAACGCTGTTGACCAGGTGCATCTCCATCAATTGACGCAGTGGAATGTTCAGCGCTTGCTTGCTCACGCCCAGTGCCGTGAGCAGTTCTTTCACGCTCAGCCCCGGGTAGCGGGCGATGAAAAACACGATGCGCTGGTGCACGCGACTCAGGCCGCGGCGCTCGAGCATTTCGTCGGCCTTGGCGGTGAACGCCTGGTAACCAAAGAAGAAGGCTTCCATGGCGGCTTGTTGCGTGGTCTGGTTTTTAAGGTCAAGCATATTGACGTATCTGCGAAAGTCGGCGTAATTTCGGTCAAGCAGTTTGACGTATTTTCCTCCGCCTTCGCTACTGGTGACCCTCATGGCCTTCTCCGAACGTGTTTCGCGTCTTAAAAGCTCACTGATCCGTGAAATCCTTGCCGCCGCGCAGCGTCCGGAAGTGATGTCGTTCGCTGGAGGCCTACCCGCCGAAGCGATGCTGCCGAAGACAGATTGGCAGGCGATGCCGGTGTCCATGGGCCAATACGGCATGAGCGAGGGCGAGCCACAGCTGCGCGAGGCCCTGGCGGCACAGGCCCGGGCGCTGGGCGTGCCGTGCGAGGCCAGCCAGGTGCTGGTGGTCAGCGGGTCCCAGCAGACCCTCGACCTGGCGGCCAAGCTGTACATCGACAAGGGCACCGAGATCATGCTGGAAGCGCCGACCTACCTGGCGGCGTTGCAGATCTTCCAGCTGTTCGGCGCCGATTGCCTGACCGTGCCGCTTCAGGCCGATGGGCCGGATCTGGCGCAATTGCGCGCCCGCCTGGAGCAGCATCGTCCTGCGTTCATCTACCTGATCCCGACCTTCCAGAACCCTTCGGCGGTGCGCTACAGCGAAGCCAAGCGCGATGCCGTGGCGGCGTTGCTCGACGAGTTCGGGGTGACCCTGATCGAAGACGAGCCTTACCGCGAGCTGACTTTCGACGGCGGCAGCGCCATGCCCATCGTCGGGCGCCTGCGCAAGGCCAGCTGGATCTACACCGGCACCGTGTCGAAGACGCTGCTGCCAGGGCTGCGGGTCGGTTACCTGATCGCCAGCCCGGACCTGTTTCCCCATCTGCTGCGGTTGAAGCAATCGGCGGACCTGCACACCAACCGTGTCGGCCAATGGCAGGCGCTGCAATGGATAGGTACCGAGCAGTATCAGCAGCACCTGGGCGAGTTGCGCGATTTCTACCGGGTTCGCCGCGACGGTTTTCAGGCCGCCCTGCAACGTCATTTCGGCGATCTGGCCGATTGGCAGGTGCCTCAGGGCGGGCTGTTTTTCTGGTTGACCTTGAAACAGCCGCTGGACACCCGCACTTTGCTGAAAGCGGCGCTGGAGCAGGACGTGGCATTCATGCCGGGCGAACCCTTCTTCTCCGAGCCGGACCGCAATCCAGGTCACCTGCGGTTGAATTTCAGTCATATCGATCCGGCGCGTCTGGACGAAGGTCTCAAGCGGCTGGCCACCGTGGTACGTCAAGCACAGGCTGCACAGGCAGCCTAAGAGGAGAGGGCCATGTACAAGGTTTATGGGGATTACCGGTCCGGCAACTGCTACAAGGTCAAGCTGATGCTCAATCTGCTGGGCCAGCCTTACGAGTGGCAGGCGGTGGATATCTTGAACGGGGATACGCAGACCGAGGCGTTTCTGGCGAAGAACCCCAACGGCAAGATCCCGGTGCTGGAGCTGGAAGACGGCACCTGCCTGTGGGAGTCGAACGCGATTCTCAACTTTCTCGCCGACGGCAGCGAATTCCTGCCGAGCGAGCCGCGTTTACGCACGCAAGTGCTGCAATGGCAGTTTTTCGAGCAATACAGTCATGAGCCGTACATTGCCGTGGCACGGTTCATCCAGCTTTATCTGGGGATGCCGCAAGAGCGCCTTCACGAATACGAGAAGCTGCAAAAGCGTGGTTACAAGGCGTTGGACGTGATGGAGCACCAGCTGGCGCGCACGCCGTATCTGGTGGGCGAGCAGTATTCGATTGCCGATATCGCGCTCTATGCCTACACCCATGTCGCCCATGAAGGTGGCTTCGATCTGGCGCGCTACCCGGGGATCCAGGCCTGGATGCAGCGGGTGGAAAGCCATCCACGGCATGTCGGGATGCTCGACTGAGCCTCTGCGGGAAACAAAAAAACCGACCCTTGGGTCGGTTTTTTATGGTCTGGCTCTTGTGGGGGCTGTTCTGGCGCTATCGCGGGCAAGCCTCGCTCCTACAGAAAATCGGTCGCAAACCTGTAGGAGCGAGGCTTGCCCGCGATGACGTCCTTCAGAACGCCACCAACCATTCAGGCTGTCGCAAAGCGTTTGTCCAGATAATCGATGATCACCTTGGACTCGTACATCCAGGTGGTCTGGCCGTTTTCTTCGATACGCAGGCACGGCACCTTGATCTTGCCGCCTTGCTCCAGCAGGGCCTGGCGGTCCTGCTCGTTGTTTTTCGCGTCGCGCAGGGCCACCGGCACGTTCAGGCGGTGCAGGGTGCGACGGGTTTTCACGCAGAAGGGGCAGGCATGGAACTGGTACAGGGTCAGGTCCTTGGCGGCCTGTTCGACCTGGGCTTGAGCCGCGGCGGGGCGCTGCTGCTTGCGTGGGCGGGTGATGAAGTCGATGAAGATGATGAGCTGGCCCAGGCCGACTCGAAGCGCTTTGACGATCACGATATTGCCTCTTGCCCATGAAAGAAGGGGCGGCAGCTTACCTGATTTTTGCCAGGCGAAAAAAAACCGGCGATGAACGCCGGTTCTTTCGGGCAGCCGTGTTACTTGATCAGGCTGAGAAACTCGCTGCGGGTCGCCGCGTTTTCGCGGAATTCGCCCAGCATCACCGAGGTGATCATCGACGAGTTCTGCTTCTCCACACCGCGCATCATCATGCACATGTGCTTGGCCTCGATCACCACCGCGACGCCCAGGGCGCCGGTCACTTGCTGGACCGCGTCGGCGATCTGGCGGCTGAGGTTTTCCTGGATCTGCAGGCGGCGCGCGTACATGTCGACGATGCGCGCGACTTTCGACAGGCCCAGCACCTTGCCGCTCGGAATGTAAGCGACGTGAGCCTTGCCGATGAAAGGCAGCAAGTGGTGCTCGCACAGCGAGTAGAGCTCGATGTCCTTGACCAGCACCATTTCGCTGTTATCGGAGCTGAACAAGGCACCGTTGGTGACTTCTTCCAGCGTTTGTTCATAACCGCGGCAGAGGTACTGCATGGCTTTGGCGGCACGTTTTGGCGTGTCGAGCAGGCCCTCGCGGGAGACGTCTTCGCCCAATTGGCCGAGGATCGCCGTGTAATTCTGTTCCAGGGACATGAAACTACCTGTGGGATTTTACGCAAAGGGCAAGGGTACGGTGGCGGACTCGACGCTGCAAGCGCGACGAAGCGGCTTTACTCGTCGCGGCCTTCCATCATGGTCCGTTTGAGCATCACGTAGACCGCGCCGGCGCCGCCGTGCTTGGCCTGGCACGAGGTGAAGCCGAGCACCTGGGGATGCTGGCGCAGCCAGGTGTTGACGTGGCTCTTGATCATCGGTCGCTTGCCGTCCAGGCGCACGGCCTTGCCGTGGGTGACGCGCACGCAGCGGATCTCGAACTTGGTGGCTTCGGCGAGGAACGCCCAGAGGGTTTCCCGAGCCTTTTCCACGTTCATGCCGTGCAGGTCGAGGCTGCCCTCGAAAGGGATCTGGCCGACCTTGAGCTTGCGCATCTGGCTTTCCTGGACCCCGTCGCGGGCCCACATCAACTCGTCTTCCGGGCCGACGTCGATCACGAACTGATCGGACAGCCCGTCGACGGCAGTGGTTTCGGTGCGCACGCTGGCAGCCTGGCGCAGCTTGGCAATCTGCGCCCGGTCAGCCTTGGGTTTGCCGGTTTCGGCGCGATCGTGCTTGATCGGCTTGACGCCTTGGATCGCGCTTTTGAATAGGGAAAAATCGTCGTCTTGCATGTCAGCCTCCGCGAAGACCGAGCAGTTTACCCAACTCGACGGGAGAGGGGCGGGACAAAACGTGTGGCCGTCGATTCAGTCATGTTTCTTCATCAGGTGTGGAGCCATGTTCAGGGTTTGCGGCTGGCGCATGCGGCGCCGGCAGCGACGCCACAGCCAGACACCGACATACAGCAGTAACAGACCGACCGCTAGAATCACCGCGGAACCTGCCGGACTTGCATTCAATTCGCCCAGCGCCGGAGGGCGCCCCAACAGGCTGGCGGCCCCGGCCATCGCCAGCAGCACACCGAAGGTCGCCAGCAACGCGGAAAATCCCGCGCCCAGGCGCAAACGCCAGTTCCGCGGGCCTTTGGGCCGCAGACGACGTGCGTCAAAACCATCGGATATCTTCATTCCGACCTTCCTCAATGGGTATCGGCCCTTCGACCGAAAGATGACCGGGTGGTTCCTGAGGCTAAGGCAATTACGGCAAATGAGAGGCTTTTACGGATGAGCGGCCCGTGGACCGCTCATTGCGGGTCGATCAGATCAGATCTTTGGTCAGGGCGAGGGTGGCGAAGTTGTCCGCCATGATGGCCATTTCGGTCTGCTGCACGTGCTCGGCGCTGAGGATGCCGCCCTTGTAGGGCAGGTCGCGGGTGGCGCAGGCGTCTTCCACCAGGGTGCAGCGAAAGCCCAGGTTCTTCGCGGCGCGCACAGTGGTGCTGACACTGGAGTGGCTCATGAAACCGCAGACGATCAGGTCCAGGGAACCCAGGTCCTGCAGGCGCTTTTCCAGCTCGGTGCCATGGAAGGCGCTCGGCAGCAGCTTGCCGATGATGGTCTCGTCGCCCTGGGGTTCGAGGCCGGGGATAAATTCACCGCGCTCGCCCTGGGGGTCGAACAGACCGCCGACGGTGCCGAGGTGGCGCACGTGCACAACCGGGCGGCCGGCGGAGCGGGCGGCAGCGACCAGTTGCTTGATGTTGGCGACCGCGGCGTCCATGCCGGACAGGGCCAGCGGACCGCTGAGGTACTCTTTCTGGGCGTCGATGATCACAAGGGTCGCGTGGCTCAAATTAGCCGCTGCATAACCACGACCGCTGAGTTGAAACATCGTCTTTGGAACGGACATTCTGGGGCTCCTGTGAGTGGGGCTTTTGCGACATTGTCCTCTGGCGGAGCGCTTCTGTGAATCGCTACTAACGTAAGGTGCGTGGTTGCTGGCCTACAGCCGTGTCAAGGGGTATGGGGAATCGGGCCGAATGTGGGGAAAAGCGCCTGGACGCCCCGCAGACTCAGATTTTTCATGCGTCGTCCTCAGACGTTTTGGCTGTTAGAATCGCCAGTCGTTTTTTCAGGAGTCTGTCCCGTGATCACTTCCCGCCTGCGCACCCTGCGCGACCACATCCGTTGGGCTGTCAGCCGCTTTCATGGGGAGGATCTGTTTTTCGGCCATGGGACCGACAACGCCTGGGACGAAGCCCGCCAATTGGTACTGGGCGCCTTGCACCTGCCGTGGGAAATCGCCGACAGCTATCTGGACTGTGCGCTGGAAGATGACGAACTGGTCAACCTGCAACGTCTGCTCAAGCGCCGCATCGAAGAGCGCGTGCCGACCGCCTACCTGCTGGGCGAGGCCTGGTTCTGTGGCCTGTCGTTCATTGTCGACGAACGGGTGCTGATCCCGCGTTCGCCGATCGGCGAGCTGATCGAAAAACGTTTCGAACCCTGGCTGGGCGCCGAGCCTGCGCGGATTCTTGACCTGTGCACCGGTTCCGGCTGTATCGGCATTGCCTGCGCCTACGAGTTCCGCCATGCGGAAGTGGTGCTGGCCGACCTGTCGTTCGAAGCCCTCGAGGTGGCGAACCAGAACATCGAGCGCCATGGCGTCGATGAGCGGGTGTTCACGGTGCAGGGCGACGGTTTCGAGGGTTTGCCGGGCCAGCGTTTCGACCTGATCGTGTCGAACCCGCCGTATGTGGATGCCGAGGACTTCGCCGACATGCCCGAGGAATACCAGCATGAACCGGAGCTGGGCCTGGCCTGTGGCGACGATGGCCTGAACCTGGTGCGGCGCATGCTGGCCGAGGCGGCCGATCATCTGACCGAGAAGGGCTTGTTGATCGTCGAGGTCGGCAACAGCCAGGTCCACGTCGAAGCCCTGTACCCGGAAGTCGACTTCGCCTGGCTGGACTTCGAACGCGGTGGCCATGGCGTGTTCATGCTCACCGCCGAGCAGTGTCGGCAACACCAGGCGCTGTTCAGCTCCCGGGTCTGAGCCGCAAGCGAAGAGCCAGAAAAAAGCCCGCCAATCGGCGGGCTTTTTGTTGTCAGCGGTGGGTCGCGATCCAGATCAGCAACCCGGCCTGGAACACCGCAAATGCCACCAGGCAGGTGATGGTAAAGCGCAGTCCGGTGTCTTCGCGCTTGTACTTGGCGACCTTTTCTTCGTGCTTGCGCAGTTTGACTTCCTGTTCTTCGAGATTCTGCTCGGCCTGCTGCAGCATCTGCGCGGCTTCGAGGATCTCGACGAATTGCAGCTTTTCGGTGTTCCAGTTGACCAGCAGTTCGCCGACCTGCACATCCTTGACGCTGCCCTTGAGATGCTGGGCATCGGCGTAAACCACATCGAAACCCTGGACCCGCAGGAAGTGGTCGCGCCGCAGGCGCGTGGCCTCGTTCAGCGCATCCTTGTTCGCCAGTTCGAAACCGTCCACGCGGTAGTGTGGCCATTTCTTCTGGGCCCAGCTTGCCCCCTGCGCCAGCAGAAAGCGGCCGATACCGCGGTTCGCCGGCTCGATCTGCAGGTTGTCCGGTTCGAAGCGCACCCGACGAGTCGCATGGTCGACCCAGACATCCAGATGATTCTGCTCCTTGCGTACCCGTTGGCCCGGCAACTGGAGGGTCATGCGCAACAGGCTGCGCTCCTTGTTGCTGCGCTCGGCGTAACCGAACTCGATAAAGCGCAGGGGCCGTCCGCCCGTGGTGCGATCGGTTTGCAGCGGGGCCAGGCGAAGCATCCGGTGATGCTCGGCATGGACGTCCGCCCACGGCAACGCCACGGCTTCGGGAGCGGGTTTTTCAACCTCGGTTTCGGGAGGGTTCTGGGTATCGGTCATAACGGCGAGATCCTGTCCAAGCGCTGCTTGCCGACGGCAAGTGAACGGCCGGCAAAGGCTTATCGGCCGTTTTTTTCAGGACTGGAGGGGAAAACGCGTCAACGGGCGTGAAGTCCGTCAATAAAACCGATGATGCGGCTGCCGAGTTCCGAGGCCAGGGGCAGTTGCGGGTCCTTGTAGGAGGCCAGTTGCCGCTTGACGTCGTTGGGCACGATGCGCAGCACGTGGTTCATGCCCTCGATCAGCGCCAGTTGGGCGTCCGGCTTGGCGGCCTTGAGCATCTGTGCGTCGCCGACGCCGACCTGGATATCGTTACTGCCCTGGACGATCAGCGCCGGCATTTTCAGGCGGGCGAAGGCGGCGGCCGGGTCTTGCTTGAACAGGGTGATCAGGTACGGCTGCACGCTGGGGCGGAAGATCACCTCCAGCGGCG
The DNA here is from genome assembly GCF_003850345.1 of Pseudomonas chlororaphis subsp. piscium. Taxonomy (NCBI): domain Bacteria; kingdom Pseudomonadati; phylum Pseudomonadota; class Gammaproteobacteria; order Pseudomonadales; family Pseudomonadaceae; genus Pseudomonas; species Pseudomonas chlororaphis. The sequence goes on along the minus strand of NZ_CP027707.1, from coordinate 5,210,194 downwards.
GCGGCACGTCGGTGTCGACGCGGCCGGCCTTGAGACTGTCGAGCAGTTCGTTGCTGCGCAGCATCAGCGGCGCCGGCAGGCGATAGCTCAGTTGCTGGCGCAGCACCTGGTCCACCGGGCGGGCGGTGCCGGAGATAGAGATCACCGCCGCCGCATCGACCTGGGGCGCCGCCAGGGTGGCGATCAGCGCGCCTTCGCTGTGGCCGAGCATGATCAGCGGACCCAGGCGTGGGTCGCTCTTGAGTTTTTTGCCCCAGGCCACGGCGTCGGCGACGTAGGCGTCGAGGGTCAGGTTGCGTTCGTCCGGGGTGGCGGCAAGGCTGGCGGCCACGCCGCGTTTGTCGTAGCGCACGCTGGCGATGTTGTGTTTGGCCAGCACCCAGGCCAGGCGCTTGAGGCTGTCGTTGCGTCCGCCGTCGGGGTTGTTGCCATCGCGGTCGGTGGGGCCGGAGCCGGAGACGATCAGCACCACCGGCACCGGGGCGTCGGACTTGGGCAACAGCAGCGAGCCGTATAACTCGCCGTTGCCAGTGTCCAGGCTGATGGGACGTTGCAACACGGCCGCCTGGACCAGGCCGGTGAACAGGGTAAGGCTCAAGAGAAGAACTCGCAGCATTATCACGCCATCATGGAGAAGGTGCCGGTTGGACTTCCGGGCACGGATAAGGTTCGAGGATGAACTAGTTGGGTAGCCTGCGTATACTGGCGCGCTCAGTAATCCAGATTGAGTTATTTCGGCTGATTTCATGGAGCGTCCCGCATGTCCGGCAATACCTACGGCAAGCTGTTCACTGTCACCACCGCGGGCGAAAGCCATGGTCCGGCGTTGGTCGCCATTGTCGACGGCTGCCCACCGGGTCTTGAGCTGTCGCTGGACGATCTGCAGCGCGACCTGGACCGGCGCAAGCCCGGCACTAGCCGCCATACCACCCAGCGCCAGGAAGCCGATGAAGTCGAAATCCTCTCCGGCGTGTTCGAAGGCAAGACCACTGGCTGCTCCATCGGCCTGTTGATCCGCAACACCGACCAGAAGTCCAAGGACTACTCGGCGATCAAGGACCTGTTCCGCCCGGCCCACGCCGATTACACCTATCACCACAAATACGGCATCCGCGATTACCGCGGCGGCGGTCGCAGCTCGGCGCGGGAAACCGCCATGCGCGTGGCGGCCGGGGCCATCGCCAAGAAATACCTGGCCAGCCAGGGCATCGTGGTGCGTGGCTACATGAGCCAGCTGGGCCCGATCGAAATCCCGTTCAAGACCTGGGATTCGGTGGAAGACAACGCCTTCTTCAGCCCTGACCCGGAGAAGGTGCCGGAGCTGGAAGCCTATATGGACCAGCTGCGTCGCGATCAGGACTCGGTGGGGGCGAAGATCACCGTGGTCGCCGAGGGTGTGATGCCGGGCCTGGGCGAGCCGATCTTCGACCGCCTGGACGCCGAGCTGGCCCACGCGCTGATGAGCATCAACGCGGTCAAGGGTGTGGAAATCGGCGCCGGTTTCGCCAGCGTCGCCCAGCGTGGCACCGAGCATCGCGACGAACTGACCCCGCAAGGTTTCCTCAGCAACAACGCCGGCGGCATCCTTGGCGGGATTTCCTCCGGCCAGCCGATCGTCGCGCACCTTGCGCTCAAGCCGACCTCCAGCATCACCACCCCGGGCCGCTCGATCGACATCGATGGCAACCCGGTGGACGTCATCACCAAGGGCCGTCACGACCCATGCGTCGGCATCCGCGCCACGCCAATCGCCGAAGCCATGATGGCCATCGTGCTGATGGATCACCTGCTGCGTCATCGTGGCCAGAACGCCGACGTGCGTGTCAGCACGCCGGTGCTGGGCCAGTTGTAATGGCGTCTCTGCCAGTCGCCACGGTCTGACGGCCGTGGCGGCGCTCCCGTACTGGCGGCTCTCCAGTTTCTATCTGTTCTATTTCGCCTTGCTGGGTTCGACCGCGCCGTTTCTGGCGCTGTACTTCGATCACCTGGGGTTTTCCAGCGCGCGCATCGGCGAACTGGTGGCGATTCCCATGCTCATGCGCTGCGTGGCGCCGAACATCTGGGGCTGGCTCGGCGACTACACCGGCCGGCGCCTGGCCATTGTGCGTTTTGGCGCGATCTGCACGCTGCTGAGCTTTTCGCTGATTTTCGTCAGCAAGAGCTACGCCTGGCTGGCGATGGTCATGGCCCTGCATGCGTTCTTCTGGCACGCGGTACTGCCGCAATTCGAAGTGATCACCCTGGCACACCTGCAAGGCCAGACCGCCCGCTACAGCCAGATCCGCCTGTGGGGCTCGATCGGTTTCATCCTTACGGTAGTGGCGCTGGGGCGGTTGTTCGAGTGGTTGAGCCTGGACATCTACCCGGCGGCGCTGGTGCTGATCATGGCCGGCATCGTGCTCAGCAGCGCCTGGGTGCCCAATGCCCAGCCTGCGACCCAGGGCAGTCGCTTGGCCGCCGGGGGCTTTCTTGGCCAGTTGCGCAGCCCCGGCGTCCTGGCCTTCTATGCCTGTGTGGCGCTGATGCAAATGAGCCACGGCCCTTACTACACCTTCCTGACCCTGCACCTGGAACACTTGGGCTACAGCCGCGGCTTGATCGGCCTGTTGTGGGCGCTGGGGGTGGTCGCCGAAGTGCTGATGTTCCTGGCGATGAGCTGGATTCTCTCGCGGTTTTCGGTGCGCCGGGTGCTGCTGGCGAGTTTCCTGCTGGCGGCCCTGCGCTGGCTGCTGCTGGGCGCCTTTGCCGAACATCTGTGGGTGCTGTTGTTTGCCCAGGTGCTGCATGCCGCGACCTTCGGCAGCTTTCATGCCGCGGCCATTCATTTCGTGCAACGCAGCTTCGGCGACCGCCAGCAGGGCCAGGGCCAGGCCCTGTACGCGGCCCTGGCCGGCACCGGCGGTGCGTTGGGCGCGCTGTATTCCGGCTACAGCTGGAACGCCCTGGGCGCGACATTGACCTTTAGTATTGCAAGCCTCGCAGCGCTGGCGGCAGCCGTTATCATTGCCACACGTATGCAAGAGGAAAGGCCATGAGCCTTAGCCGCGAACAGCTGGCGCAGGAAATCATCGAGGTCGGGCGCTTTCTGTATGCCCGCGGCTGGTCCCCGGCCACCAGCAGCAACTACTCCGCGCGCCTGTCGCCGAGCGCGCTATTGCTCACGGTTTCTGGCAAGCACAAAGGCCAGTTGGGCCTGGATGACGTGCTGGCCAGCGACCTGGCGGGCAACAGCCTGGAACCGGGCAAAAAGCCGTCGGCCGAAACCTTGCTGCATACCCAGCTGTACAGCTGGAACCCGCAGGTCGGTGCCGTACTGCATACCCATTCGGTGAACGCCACGGTGCTGTCGCGCCTGACCGCCAAGGACTTCATCGAGTTCGAGGGTTACGAGCTGCAGAAGGCCTTTGCCGGCATTGCCAGTCACGAGTCGCGGGTGCGCGTGCCGATTTTCGACAACGATCAGGACATCGCCCGGCTGGCGGCCAAGGTCCAGCCCTGGCTCGACGCCCATGCCGATTGCGTCGGCTACCTGATTCGCGGTCATGGCCTCTACACCTGGGGCGCGCGCATGAGTGATGCGCAGCGCCAGATCGAGGCCTTCGAGTTCCTGTTCGAGTGCGAGTTGAAGACTCGCGCCCTGTTAAACCGTTAAGGCTTTCTTCGACTGAAGTAGCCACCGCCTGATGACATGCACTGCCTGACCGGCCTGGAAAAAGCCGGAGGGCATTGCCGATAACGAGGAATTGCCAAGATGAGCAGCCTGTCCGTTTACCACGTATCCAGCCCGGACCTGCCGAACAAGGTGCTGACCCATTTCGACGATATCGCCGCGACCCTGGCCGAGCAGGGCGTGCGTTTCGATCGTTGGCAAGCCGCCACCAGGATCCAGCCGGGCGCCAGCCAGGAAGAAGTGATAGGCGCCTATCAGGAACAGATCGACCGCCTGATGACCGAACGCGGCTACATCACCGTCGATGTGATCAGCCTGAACAGTGATCACCCGCAAAAGGCCGAGCTGCGCGCCAAGTTCCTCGATGAACACCGGCATGCCGAGGACGAGGTGCGCTTTTTCGTCGCCGGTCGCGGCCTGTTCAATCTGCACATCGGCGACTACGTGTACGCCGTGCTGTGCGAGAAGAACGACCTGCTTTCGGTGCCGGCCGGTACCGCGCACTGGTTCGACATGGGCGAGAACCCGTACCTGGTGGCGATCCGCATGTTCAATAACCCAGAAGGTTGGGTCGCCAATTTCACCGGTTCCGATATCGCCAGCCAGTTCCCGCTTCTGGAGGATTGAGCGGATGTCGATCAAGGCCATTCTCACCGACATCGAAGGCACCACCAGCGCGGTGAGTTTTGTCTTCGAGGTGCTGTTCCCCTACGCGGTGCAGCAGCTGCCGGGCTTCGTGCGCAAACACGCCACCCGGGACGATGTCGCCGAGCAGTTGCAGGCGGTGCGCGAGGCAAGCGGCGAGCCGGCGGCGGATGTCGAGCGGGTGATCGAGATCCTCCTGGGCTGGATCGCGGAAGATCGCAAGTCCACGCCACTCAAGGCGCTGCAAGGCATGGTCTGGGAACAGGGGTACCTGGCCGGACAGCTCAAGGGCCATGTCTACCCGGATGCGGTGGCGGCGTTGCAGCACTGGCATCAGTCTGGTTATCGGTTGTACGTCTATTCGTCGGGCTCGGTCCAGGCGCAGAAGCTGATTTTCGGTCGTTCCATTGCCGGGGACCTGACGCCGCTGTTCAGCGGTTTTTTCGACACCACCTCGGGGCCGAAACGGGAGGTGCAGTCTTACCGGCGCATTACCCAGGCCATCGGTTGTGCGCCTGAACAGATTCTCTTTCTGTCCGATATCGTCCAGGAGCTGGAGGCGGCCCAGTCCGCCGGCCTGGCCACCTGCGGCCTGGTGCGCGAAGGCGGGGAACTGGCGGGGTATGCGAATGTGGCGAGCTTCGCCGAGATCGATCCGCGGAGTTTCTGAAACCATTCAGGCCGTGTCAGCGCGGCTGGCACGGCCTGAATGGGGCTATCCATATTGGTGGGGCTATCCGTCATATATCCGTTGTCACCGCGAATCCACAGCGGTGCGGATTTAAACCGAGTGATACGTCGGCAGGGCAAAACGGTTCTGGCTTTGCAGCAGGGAAATCTGTGGCAATTCGCTGGCCTGCTCGGCCAGGTCGCGACGCAACGCACTGATCACCCACGACAGCTGATCGCCCGCATGCAACTGTGCATAAGAGATCGAGCGCTTGAGCTGTTTACCTTCACTGTTACGCAGCGTCAGCAGGATGCCGCCATCGGGACGTGGCTGAGTGGTCACTTCGTAGTTGGAGAACAGGGAAGCGAATTTTTCTTGGATCAGGCTCATGTCTATCAGCTCCATGGTTCTTGAATGGCAAACCTGGAGTGATAGGTGCAGTGATTGTGCCAGTACTGAATTTTTAAAAAGTCGTTATAAATCAGGTATTTATATTTTTACGTGATTTGCATGTCCGTGCAATTTGCATGAATGGCCATCGTGCATCCTGCATTTTGCGAGATCGGCGCCGTGGGCAAGTGCAGGGGCGTAACCCTGTGACTGGCGGTTCAGGCAAAAGATCCAGCCGGCAAGCCCGGCCCTCAAGTGCGAGGAAGCCGGCATCACGGGGGGAGATACAAAACTTTGCAAAAACTCCGTGTACAGGCCAAGAAGCGCTGGCGTATTTTTTCGCCAGCAACAGGCTTTGCAGCAACCCTTTTGCAAAGCCCCAGCCTCTATGTTCCGGGCTGTACAGGTCAATCAGACGCTTCACCGACATGGACAGTCATGCGTCGTGATCCTCTGGGTCGCAGGCGCCTGATAATAAGAAAATAGGACGTCATCCATGAACGCCATGCTCTGTATTACTGCCAATAGCGCGCCCCTTGTTCCTCCCCAGTTTGCCGTGGCGGCCCGCCCTCGGCCCCCAGCTGAATAGCCCCATCGACCCTTGTCTGCCTGCCGGCCCGGCCCGTGCAGGATCCTTTTGCGTCGAACAGGAGCCGTCATGAGCACTCATCAGCACGACATGATCACTTGGGGCATGATGCTGCGAAAGTTGCCCTCCATCGCCCGGGCGTTGCCGCGGGTCATCAAGGGCATGCAGATAGCCAACGTCAAGCGTGCCGATCAGCCCTGCGGACTGGGCTGGACTTTCGAGCAGGCCACGCAACGCAACCCCGACGGCCCGGCGCTGCTGTACGGCGACCGGGTGTTGAGTTATGCACAGGCCAACCAGTGGGCCAACCGCATCGCCCATTACCTGGCAAGCCAGGGCATCGGCAAGGGCGACGTGGTGGCGATCTTCGTCGAGAACCGTCCCGAGTTGCTGGTGACTGTGCTGGCGGTGGCCAAGCTCGGCGGCATCTGCGCCATGCTCAACACCGCGCAGACCGGCAGCGTGCTGGTGCACAGCGTGAACCTGGTGACGCCGGTGGCCATGATCGTCGGCGGCGAACTGCTGGACGCTTATTCGGCGATTCGCGGCCAGGTCGCCATCGACGAGGCGCGCACCTGGTTCGTCGCCGATCCGGATGTGGCGCCCGGGCCAACGCCCGCCGGCTGCATCGACCTGATGGCCGCCAGCGCCGCCAGTGACTCGGCCAACCCCCCGAGCACCGCGCGGATCTACCTCGACGATCCGTGCTTCTATATCTACACCTCCGGCACCACCGGGCTGCCCAAGGCCGGCATTTTCAAGCACGGGCGCTGGATGCGCACCTCGGCCAGCTTCGGCATGATCGCCCTCGATATGCAGCCGGCCGACATCCTCTACTGCACCTTGCCGCTGTATCACGCCACCGGGCTGTGCGTGTGCTGGGGCTCGGCCATCAGCGGAGCCTCGGGCTTCGCCATTCGCCGCAAGTTCAGCGCCAGCCGGTTCTGGGAAGACGCCCGCCGGTTCAAGGCCACCACCATCGGCTATGTGGGCGAGCTGTGCCGTTACCTGATCGACCAGCCCGCCAGCGAGCACGACCGTGACAACAGCGTGGTGAAGATGGTCGGCAACGGCCTGCGCCCCGGCGTGTGGGGGGCGTTCAAACAGCGTTTCGGTGTAGAGCATATCTGTGAGCTGTATGCCGCCAGCGACGGCAATATCGGCTTTACCAATGTGCTCAACTTCGACAATACCGTGGGCTTTTCCCTGGCGCCCTGGGCGCTGGTGGAGTACGCCCACGACACCTGTGCGCCGATCCGCAACGGCTCGGGCTTCATGCAGAAGGTCGCCCGGGGCGGGCAGGGCCTGCTGCTGGCGAAGATCGACGACAAGGCGCCGCTGGACGGCTATACCGAGCCGGAAAAGAACCTGAAGGTGATCCTCACCGACGTGTTCGAGAAGGGGGACCGTTACTTCAATACCGGCGACCTGCTGCGCGATATCGGTTTCGGCCATGCGCAGTTCATCGATCGCCTGGGCGATACCTATCGCTGGAAGGGGGAAAACGTCTCCACCACCGAGGTGGAGAACATCCTCCTGCAACATCCGCAGGTCGCCGAGGCGGTGGCCTATGGCGTGGAGGTGCACAACACCAACGGTCGCGCCGGGATGGCGGCGATCACCCCGGCCGAGTCCCTGGCGACCCTGGATTTCACCGAGCTGTTGCAGTTCGCCCGCGAGCATCTGCCGGGCTACGCGGTGCCGCTGTTCCTGCGGGTCAAGGTGAAGATGGAGACCACCGGCACCTTCAAGTACCAGAAGACCCGGCTCAAGGAAGAGGCCTTCGACCCATCGAAAACCGGCGGCGATCCGGTGTACGCCTGGCTACCGGGGTCAGCGACCTACGTGCAGGTGACGGAGGCGGTCCTGGCGGACATTTGCGCCGGCCGGCACCGTTATTGATTCTGGCTATGGTCGCTCTTGAGAAAAAAGGGATGACAGGGCTGGAGCGGCTTGGGGACACTAGCGACTTTCCGATTGACCGAAAGTGGAGTTCCCGATGTCAGACAACAGCCGCCAGATGACCGCAGAAGAAGCCGCCGCGTTTACCGAGCAGGTCTTCAACGTCGCACGTCAAGGCGACGCCCAGATGCTCGACAAGCTGGCGAGCAACGGTCTGCCGGTCAACCTGCGCAATCACAAGGGCGACACCCTGCTGATGCTGGCCAGCTACTACGGGCATGTGGACGCGGTGCAGGTGCTGCTCAAGCACAAGGCCGACCCCGAGATCCGTAACGACAACGGCCAGAGTCCGATCGCCGGCGCGGCCTTCAAGGGCGACCTGGCTGTGGTCAAGGCATTGGTGGAAGGCGGTGCCGAGGTGGAAGGTTCGTCCTTCGACGGGCGCACCGCGCTGATGATGGCGGCGATGTTCAACCGCACGGAAATCGTCGACTACCTGATCGGCAAGGGCGCCAACCCGCGGGCCACCGACGCCAACGGCGTGAGCGCATTGGAGGCGGCGAAGACCATGGGCGCCGTCGACACCACTGCGCAGTTGCAGAAGTTGCTGGGCTGAACGGCACATACCCTCGGGCCAAGGCCAGGCCTTGGTCGCGGCGGTAGGTTCGTGGGGCGGGTTTAGGCTATCCTGCGCGCCCGCCATTGACCCGTAACAGGATTCGCCCCATGAAAACCGTCCTCGCCGAACTCATCACTAAAATCAGCTCCGGCTGCATGGGCGAAGAAGAAATCCTGCGGATCGCCGACGAAGCCGCCCAGGCCTACGCCGATCCCCAGGCCTTCCTGGCCGCCAATCCGGACATCAACTACGACGGCAGCTTCCCGATCCCGCTGGGCGAATGGGTGGTGGTCGGCAGCCTGCCGGAAACCGTGCTGTTCCAGGCCGACACCTACATGGACCTGTTCGCGCAGATCGTCGCGTCTTTCGGCCCGGGCGTGGCGTTCAATATCAAGCCCAAGCAACTGGCCAAGACCGAGGCCCTGACCGCGCTCAACCGCATCCAGATCCAGATGGGCAGCATGAACCCGGAAAACGGCGGCTACGTGCTGATGAACTTCAGCCAGTTGCTGGACGACGAGTTGCAAGTGGTGCTGGTCTACGGCAACGACGTGCCGCGCGTGCTGGAGCTGTGCGCCGAAGCCGGCATCGCCGCCGCACCGTCCCTGGAAGCGCTCAAGGTTGCGGTTCACGTCTGAGCTGCCGAGCCCACAGACCCGACCGCGCAGGCAATAAAAAGGAACCCCGGCGCTGGCCGACTATCCTAAGTGGGCAAGCCCTCACTTAGGAGCGACACCATGGGTTCCACCTTCAATACGCTGGTCGGCCTGATCATCCTCGCGCTGGACATCTGGGCGATCATCAATGTGCTTAAAAGCAGTGCCGAAACCGGGATGAAAATCCTCTGGGTGTTGCTGATCATCCTGTTGCCGGTCCTGGGCTTGATCATCTGGGCGATTGCCGGGCCACGCGGTAATGTGCGGTTCTGAAGGCCGAGCACTGCCAGCGCGGCGGCCGTCGCGGGATCGAACCGCTGACGGCCCTGCCGTTTATCTTTGTCGTTCGGTCAAGCCACATCGGCGCTTGCGCATTGCCGCGGTAGCTATCGCGGACGCCCAAAAGCGCCGCCAGGGCTTTTTTATGTGACCAAATATGCGCTGCACGAAATTTTCACAAAGTCTCTATGACAATCCGCCAGCGCTGTTTTTCCGCTGCACCCCGTGCGATCTCCGCTTGCGATCCCTGACTCCGGGCCACTGCCGGCCGGGTAAGGGCGCCTGCCAGTAATCAATGGCAATGCCGCTGCTGATCGTGCAACATTTGCGCACCGCGCCATCCCCCCAGCCCTGAGTGGCTACAAGAGGGCAAAGCGCAGCTGCATTTTTTCGCAACTTCAACTTCCATTGGGTCCTAAAACGATATGGCAAACCCGGACGCCCTGAGTCAGCAGCGAGCCTCGAGTCGCCTGCTGCAACCGACCGTCAAATCGCATCTGGCTTATACGCTGCTCTGCGCGCTGGTCATGATGGTCATGCTGTCTTTGCTGCGCGTGGCGCTGCTGGTCTACAACCGCGAGATGATCCTCGACACACCGGCCTCGACCTTCCTTGAAGCCTTCGCCAACGGCCTGCGCTTCGACGTGCGCCTGGTGGTCTACCTCAGCGTCCCGCTGCTGCTGGCCCTGTTCAGTGCCCGGGCCATGGCGGCTCGCGGTTTCTTCCGCTTCTGGCTGACCATCGTTTCGAGCATCGCGCTGTTTCTCGGCCTGATGGAGATGGACTTCTACCGCGAGTTCCACCAGCGCCTCAACGGCCTGGTCTTCCAGTATGTGAAGGAAGACCCGAAAACCGTGATGAGCATGCTCTGGTACGGCTTCCCGGTGGTGCGCTACCTGCTGGCCTGGGCGATCGGCACCTGGCTGCTGAGCCTGGCGTTCAAGGGCGCCGACCGCGCGACCCGGCCACGTGGCCCGTTCAGCGGCGGCAGCATCGGCACTCGGCAGGTCGCCCCGTGGTACGCCCGTATCGGCGTATTCGTGGTCTGCCTGCTGGTCTGCGTGGTCGCCGCCCGTGGCACCCTGCGCCAGGGCCCGCCGCTGCGCTGGGGTGACGTCTACACCACCGAATCGAACTTCGCCAACCAGCTGGGCCTCAACGGTACGCTATCGCTGGTCGAAGCGGCCAAGAGCCGGATGGGCGAAGACCGCAGCAATATCTGGAAAGCCACCCTGCCGCAGCCCGAGGCGCAGCAAGTGGTGCGCGACCTGCTGGTGATGCCGGACGACAAGCTGGTGGACGCCGATATCGCCGCCGTGCGCCGCGACTACACGCCACCGGCGGACAAGACCCTGCCGATCAAGAACGTGGTCGTGATCCTGATGGAAAGCATGGCCGGTCACTCGGTGGGCGCCCTGGGCGGCCCGGGCAACATCACTCCGTACCTGGACCAGCTGTCCAAGGAAGGCCTGCTGTTCGACCGCTTCTTCTCCAACGGCACCCATACCCACCAGGGCATGTTCGCCACCATGGCCTGCTTCCCCAACCTGCCGGGTTTCGAATACCTGATGCAGACCCCGGAAGGCAGCCACAAGTTGTCCGGCCTGCCGCAGGTACTGAGCGCCCGCAAGTATGACGACGTGTACGTCTACAACGGCGATTTCGCCTGGGACAACCAGTCGGGCTTCTTCAGCAACCAGGGCATGACCAACTTCGTCGGGCGTAACGACTTCGTCAACCCGGTGTTCTCCGATCCGACCTGGGGTGTGTCCGACCAGGACATGTTCAATCGCGGCCTGGAAGAGTTGAAGGCGCGGGAAAACGGCAAGCCGTTTTATGCCTTGCTGCAGACCCTGTCCAACCACACCCCGTACGCCTTGCCGACGCCATTGCCGGTGGAGAAGGTGACCGACCGTGGCAGCCTGAACGAACACCTGACCGCCATGCGTTACGCCGACTGGGCCCTGGGCCAGTTCTTCGAGAAGGCGCGCAAGGAGCCGTACTTCAAGGAGACGCTGTTCGTGATCGTGGGTGACCATGGTTTCGGCAACGAGCGCCAGATCACCGAAATGGACCTGGGCCGCTTCAACGTGCCGATGCTGATGATCGCCCCGGGCATCCAGGAGAAATTCGGCCAGCGCAACCACACCGTGGGCACCCAGGTCGATATCGTGCCGACCATCATGGGCCGCCTGGGTGGCGAAGTGCGTCACCAGTGCTGGGGCCGCGACCTGCTCAACCTGCCGGAAGGCGACACCGGCTTTGGCGTGATCAAGCCGTCGGGCAGCGAGCAGACCACGGCCATCGTCACCGCCGACCAGATCCTGGTACTGCCGAAAGAGAAGGAAATGGCGCCGAAGATCTACCAGTACGAACTGGGCGCCAATCCCCATGCCGAAGTGGTGCCGGACGCACCGCGTACCGCCGAGCTGAAGCACAAGCTGGAAGCCTTCCTGCAAACCGCTACCAAGAGCCTGCTGGATAACACTGCAGGCGTGGTGCACGGCACGCCGGACTGATCTGGCGCGTTAAATAAAAAAGAGGCCCTCGGGCCTCTTTTTTTGTAGCTCTGCAGTACCTGGCAAGCCAGTGCCGAAGACGCACCGAAGCCTGAGACACCAGTGGCCAGGGCCCATCGAGTTGAACGTGGAACACGGCAGGAAGTCGCACCGAGGCCCCGGTTTGCCTGGGGCATTCAGCAATCTGATGGTGCGTGGGCGGCACAAAATCCTTCGCTACACTCGCCTCATCTTCCCCGGAACAACAAGGCAACTCCTATGCAAAATCGCATGATGATCACTGGCGCCGGATCCGGCCTGGGTCGCGAAATCGCTCTGCGCTGGGCGCGCGAAGGCTGGCAGTTGGCGTTGTCGGATGTCAGCGAACCCGGCCTGCAGGAAACCCTCAGGCTGGTGCGCGAAGCCGGCGGCGATGGCTTCGTGCAACGTTGCGACGTGCGCGACTACAGCCAATTGACCGCCTTCGCCCAGGCCTGCGAGGTCAAGCTCGGCGGCATCGATGTGATCGTCAATAACGCCGGCGTGGCGTCCGGCGGTTTCTTCAGCGAGTTGTCCCTGGAGGACTGGGACTGGCAGATCGCGATCAACCTGATGGGCGTGGTCAAGGGCTGCAAGGCGTTCCTGCCACTGCTGGAAAAGAGCAAGGGGCGGATCATCAACATTGCCTCGATGGCGGCATTGATGCAGGGCCCGGCCATGAGCAACTACAACGTGGCCAAGGCCGGCGTGGTGGCCCTGTCCGAAAGCCTGCTGATCGAGCTGGCCCAGCAGGAAATTGGCGTGCACGTGGTATGCCCGTCGTTCTTCCAGACCAACCTGCTGGATTCGTTCCGTGGCCCGACCCCGGCGATGAAGGCCCAGGTCGGCAAACTGCTGGAAAGCTCGCCGATCAGCGCGGCGGACATCGCCGATTACATCTACACCCAGGTCGCCGCCGGCGAATTCATGATCCTGCCCCATGAACAGGGGCGCATGGCCTGGGCCCTGAAGCAGAAGAACCCGCAGCTGCTGTACGACGAAATGACCCTCATGGCCGACAAGATGCGCGCCAAGGCCAAGCAAAACGCCAGCTGAGCTTGCCGCTGACCCCGTGCGTCGTTAGGGTTGCCAGCATCTGGCATCCCTGACGAGACCTTGCATGCTCAATTACCTGTGGTTCTTCCTCGCCGCGCTGTTCGAGATCGCCGGCTGCTACGCCTTCTGGATGTGGCTGCGCCAGGGCAAAAGCGCCTGGTGGATGGTCCCGGCGCTGCTGAGCCTGATGCTCTTCGCCCTGTTGCTGACCAAGATCGAAGCGAGCTACGCCGGCCGCGCCTATGCGGCGTACGGCGGGATCTACATCATCGCGTCGATCGGCTGGCTGGGCATGGTGGAGCGGGTGCGGCCGCTGAGTTCGGACTGGCTGGGGGTGGCGCTGTGCGTGATCGGCGCGAGCATCATTCTGTTCGGGCCGCGCTTTACCAACGGTTGAGGAACTGGCCGGGTTTCGGGCGCCGCCATGGCGCCCGGTCCCGGCTGAAGATCAGTCGAACAATTCCTTGGGCACGTCGTGCTTGAGCATCAACTGGCACTGCTCGCTGTCCGGGTCGAACACAATCACCGCCTGGCCCTTGGTCAGTGCCTGGCGCACGCGCAGGACCCGGGTTTCCAGCGGGGTGTCGTCGCCATTGTCGGTGCCGTCGCGGGTGACGAAGTCTTCGATCAGGCGGGTCAGGGTGTCGACTTCCAGTTGGTCATGGGGAATCAGCATAAGGGCCTCCGGCAAACAATCCCGGATCCTACTGCGCCGGGCCCCGCGCGGCTAGGCAAACCTCGCGCGGGGCCCGGCTTTTCACTTCAGGGCTTATCACCTCAGGACTTTTGCCCCACCAGGCTGTCCACCGACGGCACCCGGGTGTCGCTTTCCATTTGCGTGTCGTGCTCCAGCTGATGGCTGAAACGGTCCAGGGAACCCTGGGCCGGCTGCGCATCGCTGGCGAACACCGGCGGGCTGAGGATGTAGGCGCCCAACAGGCGACTGAGAGCTGCCAGGCTGTCGATATGGGTGCGCTCGTAGCCGTGGGTGGCGTCGCAACCGAAGGCCAGTAGGGCGGTGCGGATGTCGTGGCCGGCGGTGACCGCCGAATGGGCATCGCTGAAGTAGTAGCGGAACAGGTCGCGGCGCACCGGCAGTTCGTGTTCCGTGGCCAGGCGCAGCAGGTGCCGCGACAGGTGATAGTCGTAAGGCCCGCCGGAGTCCTGCATGGCCACGCTCACCGCGTGCTCGCTGGAGTGCTGCCCGGGGGCGACCGGGGCGATGTCGATGCCGACGAACTCGCTGACGTCCCAGGGCAGGGCCGCCGCCGCGCCACTGCCGGTTTCTTCGGTGATGGTGAACAGCGGATGGCAGTCGATCATCAGCGGCTCGCCGCTGTCGACTATGGCCTTGAGCGCGGCCAGCAGCGCGGCGACCCCGGCCTTGTCGTCGAGGTGGCGGGCGCTGATATGGCCGCTTTCGGTGAACTCCGGCAAGGGGTCGAACGCGACGAAATCGCCGACGCCGATGCCCAGCGACTCACAGTCGGCGCGGGTGGTGCAGTAGGCATCCAGGCGCAATTCGATGTGGTCCCAACTGATGGGCATTTCGTCCACCGCGGTGTTGAAGGCGTGCCCGGAGGCCATCAGTGGCAACACGCTGCCGCGCACTACGCCGTTGTCGGTGAACAGGCTGACCCGGCTGCCTTCGGCAAAGCGGCTGGACCAGCAGCCCACCGGGGCCAGGGTCAGGCGGCCGTTGTCTTTCACCGCGCGCACGCTGGCGCCAATGGTGTCCAAGTGCGCCGAGACGGCGCGGTCCGGGCTGTTCTTCTGGCCCTTGAGGGTGGCGCGAATGGTCCCGCGGCGGGTCAGTTCGAAGGGGATGCCCAGTTCTTCCAGGCGCTCGGCCACGTAACGCACGATGGTATCGGTGAAGCCGGTGGGGCTGGGAATGGCGAGCATTTCCAGGAGGACTTTCTGCAGGTAGTTGAGGTCCGGTTCGGGAATCGATCGGGTCATGGAAACTCCTGATGATGAAAAGGCCATCGATGGTTTCGATGAACAAGGCGTCGGGCGCCTGCTCCCACAGTGCGTTTCTGTAGGAGCGAGGCTTGCCCGCGATAAGGCCGGTACTGTCAGCCCATGACGATCAGGTCGCCGGCTGACTGTGGGGAAACAACAGGTCGACAAAGCGCTCCGCCGTCGGCTGCGGTTCATGGTTGGCCAGGCCGGCGCGCTCGTTGGCCTCGATGAACACGTACTGCGGCTGGTCGGCCGCCGGCACCATCAGGTCGAGGCCGACCATGGGGATATCCAGCGCCCGAGCCGCGCGGATCGCCGCGTCCACCAGCTGCGGATGCAGAATCGCGGTGACATCCTCCAGGGTGCCGCCGGTATGCAGATTGGCGGTGCGCCGCACGAACAGCCGTTCGCCGGCCGGCAGGATGCTGTCGTAGCCATGTCCGGCGGCCTGCAGGGTGCGCTGGGTTTCGTGGTCCAGGGGGATCTTGCTTTCACCGCCGGTGGCGGCCTGGCGGCGTCGGCTTTGCGCCTCGATCAGCTCGCCGATGGAATGCTGGCCGTCACCGATCACCTCGGCCGGCCGGCGAATGGCCGCGGCGACCACCTCGAAGCCGATCACCAGGATGCGCAGGTCCAGGCCCTCGTGGAAGCTCTCGAGCAACACCCGGCTGTCGAACCGCCGGGCGTTGTCGATCGCTTGTTGCAGCTCTTCGATGGTGCGCAGATCCACGGCCACACCCTGGCCTTGTTCCCCGTCGAGTGGCTTGGCCACCACCCGTTCATGCTCGTCGAGAAACGCCAGGTTGTCGTCGGCGTTGCCCGCGAGTTGTTGCGCCGGCAGGTTCAGCCCGGCCTGTTTCAGCACCTTGTGGGTCAGGCTCTTGTCCTGGCACAGGCTCATGCTGATAGCACTGGTCAGGTCGCTGAGGGACTCGCGGCAGCGCACCCGGCGACCGCCATGGCTGAGGGTGAACATCCCGGCTTCGGCGTCGTCGACCTGCACGTCGATGCCGCGGCGATGGGCTTCCTCGACGATGATCCGCGCATAAGGGTTGAACGCCGCCTCGGGCCCGGGGCCGAGGAACAGCGGCTGGTTGATACCGTTCTTGCGCTTGATGGCGAAGGTGGACAGGGTGCGAAAGCCCAGCTTGGCGTAGAGGCACTTGGCCTGGCGATTGTCGTGCAGCACCGACAGGTCGAGGTAGCTCAGGCCGCGGCTCATGAAGTGTTCGATCAGGTGCCGGACCAGTACTTCGCCAACCCCCGGGCGGGTGCAATGCGGGTCCACCGCCAGGCACCACAGGCTGCTGCCGTGCTCCGGATCGTGGAAGGCCTTCTGGTGGTCCAGGCCCATGACGCTGCCGATCACCGCGCCGTTGTCTTCGTCTTCGGCCAGCCAGTACACCGGCCCGCCGGCATGGCGCGGGGTCAGCAGGCTCGGGTCGACCGGCAGCATGTTGCGGGCCAGGTACAGCTGGTTGATGGCTTGCCAGTCCGCCGCGCTCTGCGCCCGGCGGATGCGGAAGCCGCGAAACACCCGGGTGGCCTGGCGGTAGTCGCTGAACCACAGGCGCAGGGTGTCCGACGGGTCGAGGAACAACTGGGTCGGTTCCAGGCCGAGAATCTGCTGCGGCGCGGCGACATACAAGGCGATGTCGCGTTCGCCGGGGTGTTCATTGAGCAGCTCCTCGGCCAGGCTCATCGGGTCGGGAAAGGTATGGCCGATCAGCAGCCGGCCCCAGCCGCAGTGCACGGCGATGGGGTCGGTGCTGAGGGCGCTGCGGTCTTCGGCAAAACGCGCCTGCAGACGTTCGTAGGAGGGCGCCTGACCGCGCAGCAAGCGTTGGCTGTAAGCCGTGGCGTGGGGTTTCATGGGTCAGACTCCTTGTTCGCTGAGCCACAGGTTCAGCGCGGCCAGTTGCCACAGCTTGGAGCCGCGCAACGGCGTCAGCTGGCCTTGTGGATCGGTCAGCAGGCGGTCGAGCATCGTCGGGTTGAACAGGCCACGGTCCTGGCTCGGGTCGAGCAGCAGCTCACGCACCCAGTCCAGGGTGTCGCCCTGCAGGTGCTTGAGGCCGGGCACCGGGAAGTAGCCTTTCTGGCGGTCGATCACTGTGCTGGGGATCACCAGGCGCGCGGCCTCCTTGAGCACCTGTTTGCCGCCATCGGGCAGCTTGAATTTGGCGGGTACTCGCGCCGACAGCTCCACCAGCCGGTAGTCGAGGAACGGCGTGCGCGCTTCCAGACCCCAGGCCATGGTCATGTTATCCACACGCTTGACCGGGTCGTCGACCAGCATCACCCTGCTGTCCAGGCGTAGGGCCTTATCCACAGGCTCGGCGGCGCCGGGCTGGGCGAAATGCTCGCGGACGAAATCGCCGGCGGCATCGTTGGCGGTCAGCCACTGCGGTTGCACGGTAGCGGCATAGTCGTCGTAGCTGCGGTCGAAGAAGGCCTCGCGGTAGGCCGCGTAGGGATCGCTGGCGCCGTCCACCTGCGGGTACCAGTGGTAACCGGCGAACAGTTCGTCGGCGCCCTGGCCGCTCTGCACCACCTTGCAGTGCCTGGCGACTTCCCGGGACAGCAGGTAGAAGGCGATGCAGTCGTGGCTGACCATGGGTTCGCTCATGGCGCGGAACGCCGCCGGCAGCTGTTCGATGATTTCGTGCTCGTCGATGCGCAGTTGGTGGTGATCGGTGCCGTAGTGACGGGCGATCAGGTCCGAATACTGGAACTCGTCGCCGCGTTCGCCACCGGCATCCTGGAAGCCGATGGAGAAGGTCGATAGGTTATCCACACCCACTTCCCGCAGCAGGCCGACCAGCAGGCTCGAGTCGACGCCGCCGGACAGCAGTACGCCGACATCCACCGCCGCCCGTTGGCGGATCGCCACCGCTTCGCGGGTGCTGTCGAGCACCCGGTCGCGCCAGTCTTCCAGGCTCAGCCCGGTTTCATCGGTGCGCGGGCCGTAGGGCAGGGTCCACCAGGTTTGCTGTTCGGTGCTGCCGTCGGCCTCGATGCGCATCCAGGTGGCCGGCGGCAGTTTCTCGATGCCCACCAACAGGGTGCGCGGCGCTGGCACCACGGCATGGAAGTTCAGGTAATGGTTGAGCGCCACCGGGTCGAGCAGCGGGTTGATGTCGCCGCCCTTGAGCAGTGCCGGCAAGGTCGAGGCGAAACGCAGGCGCTGGTCGGTGCGCGACAGGTACAGCGGCTTGACGCCCAGGCGGTCGCGGGCGATGAACAGGCGCTTGGCATCGCGCTCCCAGATGGCGAAGGCGAACATGCCATTGAGCCGCGGCAGCAGGTCGGCGCCCCAGGCGTGATACCCCTTGAGCAGCACTTCGGTGTCGCCGCCGGAATAAAAGGCGTAGCCCAGGCTTTCCAGCTCGGCGCGCAGTTCGGGGAAGTTGTAGATCGCGCCGTTGAAGGCCAGGGACAGGCCCAGTTGGTTGTCGATCATCGGCTGGGCTGAGCCGTCCGACAGGTCCATGATTTTCAGGCGCCGATGGCCCAGGGTTATCGGGCCCTGGCTATGGAAGCCCCAGGCGTCGGGGCCACGAGGGGCGAGGTGATGGGTGATTCGTTCAACCGCTGCCAGGTCGGCGGGTTGATGATCAAAACGTAGTTCTCCAGCTAATCCGCACATAAGTCCTTACCGGTTTTTCCGTTGGGGAGGGATGAATCGCGACCGGCCAGAAATGGCAGGTACCCGGAAACTGACCCAGGTGAAACCCTGGAGTTTTAGACCGATGGGTTATAAGTGGCGGGGTGCTAGTGCGTCGCGGGCCGAAGTAAAGGCCTTGATCTGCCTGGAGTTTTATCGCGCAGGCAGGGCCTGTGGGCGTTTGCGAGGAGATGGCGAAGCGATGCCAGGGCGCCTGGCATCGCTGTTTGGTTTCATGGCTTGCCGCGAATCAACCGACGCAAGGCAAAGCGATTGGGGTGACAGGCTTCGGCCACGTTGCGCGGCAGGGGCAGGGGTTCGTTGTCCAGCCAGGCGGCCAGCAACTCGCCGGACAGCGGCGCGGTGATCAGCCCGCGCGAGCCATGGCCGCTGTTGATGTACAGCCCGTCCAGCCAGGGGCAGGGCAGGTCCGGAACCTGGCGCGCGTCCTTGCCCAGCACCGCGTAGACCTCGGCGAATGCCGCCTGGTCCGCCAGGGGACCGACGATCGGCAGATAGTCCGGGCTGGTGCAACGGAAGGCGGCCCGTCCTTCGAGGGTTTCCGGTTGTAGCTGGTCGGCTTCCAGGCGTTCCAGCAGATCCTGAGAGATCTCTTCGAGCATCTGCAGGTTGCCCGCATGCTCGGCGGCGGTGGGTGTCAGGTCGTCGCTCTTGAAGTCGAAACTGGCGCCCAGGGTGTGTTCGCCCAGGCGCGCGGGGGCGACGTAACCCTCGGCGCAGACCACGGTGGCCAGGCTCTGGCTGCGCGGGGTCTGCGGCAGGCGGGTGATCTGCCCGCGAATACGCTTGAGCGGCAGCTCGGCGCTGGCCGGGAAGCGCTTGATCTCGGCGGCGCCGGCGAGGATCACCACCTCGGCACTGGCCAGCAGCCGCTCGCCGTCCCAGGCCTGCCACTGGCCATCGACCCGGCGCAACTCCAGCGCATCGTGATGGGGCAGCAGGCGAATCCGCGGGTGCGCGGCTTGCCACTGGCACAGGGCTGGCGGATGCACCCAGCCGCCTTCCGGGTAGAACAGCCCGCCGTGGGCCAGGCCAATACCGGCCAGGGCCTGGGCCTGGGGCTGGTCCAACTGATGCAACAGGTCGGTCGGGAAGGCGGCCGCCAACTGCGCCTGGCGCTCGGCTTCCTTGGCGTTGAAGGCCAGTTGCAGCACGCCGCAGCCGTCCCAGTCGACGCCCCGTTGCAGCTGTTCAAGCAGGCGCCGGGTGTAGCCGAAACCGCTGAGGATCATCTGCGACAGGGCGGTGCCGTGGGCCGAGAGTTTCAGGTACAGCACGCCCTGGGGGTTGCCCGAGGCTTCCTGGGCCAGTTGCCCGTGGCGCTCCAGCAGGCTGACCCGCCAACCCCGCGCGGCGAGGCTGGCGGCGCTGGCGCAACCGGCCAGGCCGGCGCCGATCACCAGGGCGTGTTTCTCCTGAACCTGTTGAGTCGGGCGGGCGAACCAGGGTTTGCTGGCGGCTGGCGCTGGGGTGTCTTCGGGCCAGCCGAGAAACTCGCCACGCAGCACTTCCCACTTGTGGCCGATGCCTGGGGTGCGCTTCATCTTGAAGCCCGCGGCATTCAGCAGGCGGCGAACCCAGCCGGTGCTGGTGAAGGTGCTGATGCTCGAACCCGGAGCGGCCAGGCGCGCCAGTTCGGCGAACAACTCGGCGGTCCACATCTCGGGGTTTTTCGCCGGCGCGAAACCGTCGAGGAACCAGGCATCGACCTGCCCGTCGAGTTGCGGCAACTGCTCCAGGGCATCGCCGATCAGCAGGGTCAGGGTGGCGCGGCCCTCGTCCAGCACCAGGCGTTGAAAGCCCTGATGCACGGCGACATAGGCACGCAACAGGCGCTCGGCCAGGGGCGCCAGCTCTGGCCACAGGGCCAGGGCGCGTTGCAGGTCCGCTGGCGTCAGCGGGAATTTTTCCACGCTGACGAAATGCAAGCGCGCGCTGGCGTCGGCCTGTTGTTCGAACAACTGCCAGGCGCAGAGAAAATTCAGGCCGGTGCCGAAGCCGGTCTCGCCGATGACGAAGCGGCCACTGGGCGGCAACGCGGCAAAACGCTCGCGCAGGCGGTTCTGTTCGAGAAACACATGACGGGTTTCATCCAGGCCCGAGTCGTTGGAGAAATACACATCGTCGAAGACCCGCGAACGCGGGCGGCCTTGGTCGTCCCAGTCGAGCTGGGCATGTGACTGGGTGTGGGGCAATTCAGCGGTCATGTTCGGCTCGGTAACGGCAAGGCGACCATTCTAGCCGATCGACACAGGGGGTAATGATCCACGGCAACGGCAGGTATATTCCATGCCGACAAATCAGGTGTCGATCCGCTAGTCTTGCTCAATCTTGCCAGGGAGTCGCTCATGTTCGAATCTGCCGAAATCGGTCACGCCATCGACAAAAAAACCTTTGACGCTGAAGTCCCGGCCCTGCGTGAAGCCCTGCTGGAAGCCCAGTTCGAGCTGAAGCAGAAAGCCCGTTTTCCGGTGATCGTATTGATCAACGGCATCGAAGGCGCCGGCAAGGGCGAGACGGTGAAACTGCTCAACGAGTGGATGGACCCACGCCTGATCGAGGTCCGCACCTTCGACCAGCAGACCGACGAGGAGCTGGCGCACCCACCGGCCTGGCGCTATTGGCGGATGCTTCCGGCCAAGGGCCGCATGGGGGTGTTTTTCGGTAACTGGTACAGCCAGATGCTCCAGGGGCGGGTACACGAGCTGTTCAAGGACGGCCGTTTCGACCAGGCCATCGCCGGCGCCGAGCGCCTGGAGAAGATGCTGTGCGACGAAGGCGCGCTGATCTTCAAGTTCTGGTTCCACCTGTCCAAGAAGCAGATGAAGGCTCGCCTCAAGTCGTTGCAGGACGACCCGCTGCACAGCTGGCGCATCAGCCCGCTGGACTGGCAGCAGTCGGAAACCTACGACAAGTTCGTCAAATATGGCGAGCGGGTGTTGCGCCGCACCAGCCGCGACTACGCGCCCTGGCATGTGATCGAAGGCGTGGACCCGCATTACCGCAGCCTGGCGGTGGGCAAGATTCTCCTCGAGGGCCTGCAGAGCGCACTCAACCGGCCGACGCTCGAAGTCGAGTCCCATGTGGCGCCGCTGGGCGAGGCGGTCGACAAGCTGACCCTGCTCGACAGCCTGGACATGAGCCAGCACCTGGACAAGGACGACTACGAAGAGCAACTGATTACCGAACAGGCGCGCCTGGCCGGCCTGCTGCGCGACAAGCGCATGCGCAAGCACGCGCTGGTGGCGGTTTTCGAGGGCAACGATGCGGCCGGCAAGGGCGGGGCGATCCGCCGGGTGGCGGCGGCGCTGGACCCGCGCCAGTACAGCATCGTGCCGATTGCCGCGCCGTCCGAGGACGAGCGTGCCCAGCCTTATCTGTGGCGCTTCTGGCGGCATATTCCGGCACGGGGCAAGTTCACCGTGTTCGACCGCTCCTGGTACGGCCGGGTGCTGGTGGAGCGGGTCGAGGGCTTTTGCAGCCCGGCGGACTGGTTGCGCGCCTATGGCGAGATCAACGACTTCGAGGAGCAGCTCGAGGACGCCGGGGTGATAGTGGTCAAGTTCTGGCTGGCGATCGACAAAGAGACCCAGCTGGAGCGTTTCCAGGCCCGGGAAGAGATTCCGTTCAAGCGTTTCAAGATCACCGAGGACGACTGGCGCAACCGCGACAAATGGGACGCCTACCGCGCGGCCGTCGGCGACATGGTCGACCGCACCAGCACCGAGGTCGCGGCCTGGACCCTGGTGGAGGCCAACGACAAGCGCTGGGCCCGGGTAAAGGTGCTGCGCACCCTCAACCGCGCGCTGGAAGAGGCATTCGACAAGTCCGAGAAGAAGGACAAGAAAGGCAAGAAATAACCGCCGCGGGTTGCGAGCGGGTCAAGGCACGAGCCCGGCGCCGCGATGGTTTTGCATACGCCGGATGAATGATCGTCGCGGTCGGGCAAGGGCTGGATCTATGCTCGACCCACTCACAACCGACAACAACAATGAGGTATGCCATGCGTGAAGTGGTGATCGTCGATAGCGTGCGGACCGGCCTGGCCAAGTCCTTTCGCGGCAAGTTCAACCAGACCCGTCCGGATGACATGGCCGCCCATTGCGTCAATGCGCTGCTGACCCGCAACGGTATCGATCCGGCCAGCGTCGAGGACTGCATCGTCGGCGCCGGTTCCAACGAAGGCGCCCAGGGCTACAACATCGGGCGCAACGTCGCGGTGCTGTCCCGCCTGGGTACCGGTACCGCGGGCATGACCCTCAATCGTTTCTGCTCTTCCGGCCTGCAGGCGATCGCCATCGCGGCCAACCAGATCGCTTCCGGTTGCAGCGACATCATTGTCGCCGGCGGTGTCGAGTCCATCAGCCTGACGATGAAAAGCGTCAACACCGACAACCTGATCAACCCGCTGCTCAAGGAGCAGGTGCCGGGCATCTATTTCCCCATGGGCCAGACCGCCGAGGTGGTGGCCCGGCGTTACAGCGTGAGCCGCGAGGAGCAGGACCTGTACGCCCTGCAGAGCCAGCAGCGCACCGCGGCGGCCCAGGCGGCCGGGCTGTTCGACGACGAGATCGTGTCGATGGCGGTGAAGTACCGGGTCGAGGACAAGAACAGCGGCCAGGTGCAGATCCTCGACGGCGTGGTCGATCGCGACGACTGCAATCGCCCGGACACCACCCTGGAAAGCCTGGCGGGCTTGAAGCCGGTGTTCGCCGAGGACGGTTCGGTGACCGCGGGCAACTCCTCGCAATTGTCCGATGGCGCGTCCATGACCCTGGTCATGAGCCTGGAGCGGGCCCTGGCGCTGGGGCTCAAGCCCAAGGCGTTCTTCCGCGGTTTCACCGTGGCCGGTTGCGAGCCGGACGAAATGGGCATCGGCCCGGTGTTCTCGGTGCCCAAGCTGCTCAAGGCCAAGGGCCTGCAGGTGGACGACATCGACCTCTGGGAGTTGAACGAGGCCTTCGCGTCGCAATGCCTGTACAGCCGCAACCGGCTGCAGATCGATAACGCCAGGTACAACGTCAACGGTGGTTCGATCTCCATCGGCCACCCGTTCGGCATGACCGGTTCGCGCCAGGTCGGCCACCTGGTGCGCGAACTGCAACGGCGCAACCTGCGTTACGGCATCGTCACCATGTGCGTCGGCGGCGGCATGGGCGCGACCGGGTTGTTCGAAGCGGTGCGCTAAACCGTCAGACGGGGCGGATCTGTCCGCCTTACGAACCCATCGCGGGCAAGCCTCGCTCCTACAGAAGCACGCCATCTTCTTCTGTAGGAGCGAGGCTTGCCCGCGATGCTTTTTGCGACCAGCACAATCCCAATCACGCTCAGCCGGCAATTGTCCCTGTGTTCGTCACAGCCCCGGGCCTAGAATGCGGGCTCTCTCCATCAGGCTTTTGGGGGTCGCATGCACATCTCGTCCGGTCGCTGGGTTTACGGCTTGTTCCTCGCACTGCTTACGGCGCTGCTGTGGGGCATCCTGCCGATCAAGCTCAAGCAAGTGTTGCTGGTGATGGACCCGGTGACCGTGACCTGGTTTCGCCTGTTGGTGTCCGGTGGTTTCCTGCTGATCTACCTGGCGGCGGTCAAGCGTTTGCCAAGCTGGCGCGTGCTCGGGCCGCGCGGCGGCTGGCTGGTGCTGATGGCCGTTTGCGGGCTGGTGGGCAACTATGTGCTGTACCTGATGGGGCTGAACCTGCTGAGCCCCGGCACCGCACAGTTGGTGGTGCAGATGGGGCCGATCCTGCTGCTGATCGCCAGCCTGTTTGTGTTCAAGGAACGTTTCAGCCTGGGGCAGGGCATTGGCCTGGCGGTGCTGCTGATCGGTTTCGGATTGTTTTTCAACCAGCGCCTGACCGAGCTGCTGACGTCCTTGAGCAACTACACCGCCGGTGTGCTGACGGTGCTCGCGGCCTCGGCGGTCTGGACCTTCTACGCCCTGGGCCAGAAGCAGTTGCTGACGGTGTGGAATTCCTTGCAGGTGATGATGGTGATCTACCTGTTCTGCGCGCTGTTGCTCACCCCTTGGGCCCATCCCCTCGAAGCGCTGGAGTTGAGCCCGCTGCAGGGCTGGCTGTTGCTGGCCTGCTGCCTGAATACCCTGATCGCCTACGGCGCCTTCGCCGAAGCGTTGGCCCATTGGGAAGCGTCGCGGGTCAGCGCCACGCTGGCGATCACGCCCTTGGTGACCTTCGCCGCGGTGGCCGTGGCGGCCTGGTTGTGGCCGGAGTACGTGCATGCCGAACAGATCAACGGCCTGGGTTATGGCGGGGCGGTGCTGGTGGTGCTGGGGTCGGCATTGACGGCCCTGGGACCTTCGCTGATGGCCGGGCTCAAGGCACGGCGGGTGCGTATGCAAGTGCCAGAGAGATAGGGCGCGTTATCCTTGATCGCGGGCAAGCCCCTATCCTGTAGGAGCGAGGCTTGCCCGCGATAGCGTCTGTTCAATCACCGCCTTCCATTAGCCCTGCTTGCCAGCCTCCAGCATGTTTTCCGGCCGCACCCAGGCATCGAACTCTTCGTCCGTCAGATAGCCCAGCTCCAGGGCCGCCTCACGCAAGGTGCGGTTCTCGGCATAGGCCTTCTTGGCGATCTCGGCGGACTTGTCGTAGCCGATATGGGTATTGAGCGCGGTGACCAGCATCAGCCCGCGTTCCAGGTGGTCGGCCATCTGCACCGGGTTGGGCTCCAGCCCGGCGATGCAGTGCTGCTGGAAGTTGCTGCAGCCGTCGGCGAGCAGGCGTACCGATTGCAGCAGGTTGTGGATGATCACCGGCTTGAACACGTTCAACTGCAGGTGACCCTGGCTGGCGGCGAAGCCGATGGCGACGTCGTTGCCCATCACCTGGCACGCCAGCATCGACAGGGCTTCGCACTGGGTCGGGTTGACCTTGCCTGGCATGATCGAGCTGCCCGGTTCGTTGGCCGGCAGCCTGACCTCAGCCAGCCCGGCGCGTGGCCCGGAGCCCAGCAGGCGCAGGTCGTTGGCGATTTTCATCAGGCACACCGCCAGGGTCTTCAGGGCGCCGGAGAGGGTGGTCAGGGGTTCGTGGCCGGCGAGGGCGGCGAACTTGTTCGGCGCGGTAACAAACGGCAGTCCGGACAAGGCCGCCAGCTCGGCGGCGATCGCCTCGCCGAAACCGTGGGGTGAGTTCAGCCCGGTGCCGACGGCGGTACCGCCCTGGGCCAGCTCGCATACGGCTGGCAGGGCCGCGCGAATGGCGCGCTCGGCGTAGTCCAGCTGCGCGATGAAGGCTGACAGCTCCTGGCCGAAGGTGATGGGCGTGGCGTCCATCATGTGGGTGCGCCCGGTTTTCACCAGCTTCATGTGGCGCGCCGCGAGTTCGGCCAGGCCGCCGGACAGTTCGGCGATCGACGGCAACAGATGCTGCTGCACCGCCTGGGCCGCGGCGATGTGCATCGCCGTGGGGAAGCAGTCGTTGGAGCTTTGCGAGCGATTCACGTGGTCGTTGGGGTGCACCGGCGACTTGCCGCCGCGCGGGTTGCCGGCCAGTTCGTTGGCGCGACCGGCGATCACCTCGTTGACGTTCATGTTGCTCTGGGTGCCGCTGCCGGTCTGCCAGACCACCAGCGGGAACTGGTCGTCATGCTGGCCGTCCAGCACTTCGTCGGCAGCCTGTTCGATCAGCCGGGCGATATCGGCGGGCAGGTCGCCGTTGCGGTCGTTGACCCGGGCCGCGGCCTTCTTGATCAACGCCAGGGCATGCAGGACCGACAGCGGCATGCGCTCGTTGCCGATGGCAAAGTTGATCAGCGAACGCTGGGTCTGGGCGCCCCAATAGGCTTCGTCCGGGACTTCAACCTGGCCAAGGCTGTCGGTTTCGATTCGACTCATCGTGCTCACTCCTGTAGGTCTGATTGCGCAGTTTAGGCCGTGATCCATCGCCTGGGTTCCATAAAGCGCCTTTTGTGTCATTTGGTCGAGCAAATGCAGGTACCACAAGGCTTGGGGTTGAGCGGCAGAGTTTTTTAGGCGCAGAATGGTCGCCCTTGGGGTTATACCTCGCCTGCTAGAAAAGGAAACTCGATGACTCGTCTTCGTGCCATCTGTACCGCGGTTGCTCTGGTTTGCGCCAGCGGCCAGGTGCTTGCCGATACCGCCAGCCACAACGCCAGTGCCGAAGCTTTCCTGACCCTGGCGCACGCTGACAAGCTGGGCACTCCGGTGTACATGCAAGTGCAGCAAATGTTCGCTCAGCGTTTTGAACAGACCAAAGCCCCAGAGTCGAAAAAAGCCGTACTGGAAACCTATCAGGCCAAGGCCAATGCCGCCCTGGACCAGGCCATCGGCTGGAACAAGCTGAAGCCGGACATGGTCAAGCTCTACACCAGCAACTTCAGCGAATCCGAGCTCAAGGACCTGGTGGCGTTCTACCAGTCGCCGCTGGGCAAGAAAGTCCTGGAAAAAATGCCGCAACTGACCCAGCAATCGGCCCAGATGACCCAGGCCAAGCTGGAAAGCGCGGTACCAGTAGTCAACAAGCTGCTGGCCGACATGACCGCCGAGCTCGAGCCTAAGGCTGCCCCGGCGAAGAAGAAGTAAGCGGAGCCAGGAATGACCATGCAACAACGTATCGAATCGGCACTGGGCGCATTGCAGCCTGAGCATTTGCAGGTGCTGGATGAAAGCCACATGCACAGCCGCGGTCTGGAAACCCACTTCAAGGCCGTGCTGGTCAGCGAGCAGTTTGCCGGGCTCAACAGCGTCAAGCGTCACCAGAAGGTCTACGCGACCCTGGGCGAGCTGATGGGCCAGTTCCATGCGTTGGCGCTGCATACCTACACGCCGGAAGAATGGGCGAAGATCGGCGCGGCCCCGGCCTCGCCGACCTGCGCTGGCGGCAGCAAGCATTAACCACCGGTTTTTTGCTAGAATCCGCAACGCGCCGCTCAGTCGGCGCGTTTTTTTTGCATCCGGTTCACCCTTTACGAGGGTAGCCACCTGGAGAATTACCCATGACACAACAGATTGTCGTGGCGGCACTGTATAAGTTCGTCACCCTCGAAGATTACGTTTCCCTGCGCGAACCGCTGCTCAACGCGATGCTCGACAACGGCGTCAAGGGCACCCTGCTGATCGCCGAAGAAGGCATCAACGGCACTGTGTCCGGCAGCCGCGAAGGCATCGACGGGCTGCTGGCCTGGCTCAGGAACGACCCGCGCATGGTCGACATCGATCACAAAGAGTCCTACTGCGACGAGCAACCGTTCTACCGCACCAAGGTCAAGCTCAAGAAAGAGATCGTGACCCTGGGCGTGCCCGGCGTCGACCCGAACAAGAAGGTCGGCACCTACGTCGAGCCGCAGGACTGGAACGCGCTGATCAGCGACCCGGAAGTGCTGCTGATCGACACCCGCAACGACTACGAAGTGTCGATCGGCACCTTCGAAGGCGCCATCGACCCGAAGACCACCAGTTTTCGCGAGTTCCCCGACTACATCAAAGCCAACTTCGACCCGAGCAAGCACAAGAAGGTCGCGATGTTCTGCACCGGTGGCATTCGTTGCGAGAAAGCTTCGAGCTACATGCTCAGCGAAGGTTTCGGCGAGGTCTTCCACCTCAAGGGTGGCATCCTCAAGTACCTCGAAGAGGTGCCGCAGCAGGAGAGCAAATGGCAGGGCGACTGCTTCGTCTTCGATAATCGGGTGACCGTGCGCCACGACCTCAGCGAAGGCGACTACGATCAATGTCATGCCTGCCGCACGCCGGTAAGCGTCGAAGATCGCGCCAGCGAGCACTATGTACCGGGTATCAGCTGCCCGCATTGCTGGGACACTCTGAGCGAGAAAACCCGCCGCAGCGCCATCGACCGGCAGAAGCAGATTGAACTGGCCAAGGCTCGCAACATGCCGCACCCGATCGGTTACAACTACAAGCAATCTTCTTCCGAGGCCTGAGCCATGTCTGCCCGCCTGCTCTATGTGATGGACCCTATGTGTTCGTGGTGCTGGGGCTTCGCTCCGGTGGCCGAGGCCCTGGTCGAGCAGGCGCGCGCAGCGGGCGTCGAGTTGCATCTGGTGGTGGGTGGCCTGCGTACTGGCAGCGGCTCGGCACTGGAGCCGACCACCCGCCGCTACATCATCGAACACTGGCAGGCGGTCACTGAGGCCACCGGCCAGCCGTTCAAGTTCGAGGGCGCCTTGCCCGACGGTTTTGTCTATGACACCGAGCCTGCGTGCCGCGCCATCGTGACGGCGCGCAGCCTGGCGCCGGATTGCGCCTGGAAACTTTTACGACTGATCCAGCAGGCCTTTTACGTTGAAGGCCGGGACGTCACTCGCGCCAGCGTCCTGGTGGAGTTGGCCGAAACCGCGGGTGTGCCGCGCATCGAGTTCGCCGAGGCGTTCGATCGCGCCGAACAGCATGCCGCTACCGCCGCCGACTTCACCTGGGTCCAGGACTTGGGGATCGCCGGCTTTCCGACCATGTTGGCCGAACGCAATGGCCAGCTGGCCTTGTTGACCAATGGCTACCAGCCCTTGAGTGAGCTTGCTCCGTTGCTCGGCCGCTGGCTGGAGCGTGCCGCCTGTGCGTGATCTGGTTCGTGATCCACAAGCGCCGGAACCCGTCGATCGCCTGAGCTGGGCGGAAGTCCGCCGGCTGGCACTGCAGCATAAAAAAAAACTGTGGATCGCCAATGGCGTGGCTGTCCTGGCGACGCTGTGCAGCGTGCCTATCCCATTGCTGCTGCCGCTGTTGGTGGATGAAGTGCTGCTGGGGCATGGCGATGCCGCGCTGAAGGTGATGAACCACGCCTTGCCCGCGGGTTGGCAGAGCGCCGCCGGCTACATCGGCCTGATGTTGCTGATCACCCTGATGCTGCGTTGCTCGGCGCTGCTGTTCAACGTGCTGCAGGCCCGGTTGTTCGCCGGGCTGGCCAAGGACATCGTCTATCGCATCCGCCTGCGCCTGATCGAGCGCCTCAAGCGCATTTCCTTGGGCGAGTACGAAAGCCTGGGCAGCGGTACGGTGACGACTCACCTGGTCACCGACCTCGACACCCTCGACAAGTTTGTCGGCGAAACCCTCAGCCGTTTTCTGGTGGCCATGCTCACGCTGGTAGGCACCGCGGGCATCCTGATGTGGATGCACTGGCAACTGGCGCTGCTGATCCTGCTGTTCAACCCTTTGGTGATCTACGCCACGGTGCAGCTGGGCAAGCGGGTCAAGCACCTGAAGAAGCTCGAGAACGACAGCACCTCGCGGTTCACCCAGGCCCTGACCGAAACCCTGGATGCGATCCAGGAAGTCCGCGCCGGCAACCGCCAGGGCTTTTTCCTCGGCCGCCTCGGCCGGCGTGCCCAGGATGTGCGGGACTACGCGGTGGCTTCGCAGTGGAAGAGCGACGCGTCCAATCGCGCCAGTGGGCTGCTGTTCCAGTTCGGGATCGATATCTTTCGTGCGGCGGCCATGCTCACCGTGCTGTTTTCCGACCTGTCCATCGGCCAGATGCTGGCCGTGTTCAGCTACCTGTGGTTCATGATCGGCCCGGTGGAGCAACTGCTGAACCTGCAATACGCCTACTACGCCGCCGGTGGCGCGCTGTCGCGCATCAACGAGCTGCTGTCGCGGGCCGACGAGCCGCAATATGCCGGCGGTGTCGATCCGTTCCAGGGACGCGAGACCGTGGGCATCGAAGTCAGCGGCCTGAGCTTCGGCTACGGCGACGAACCGGTGCTCGACCAGATGAACCTGTCGATCGAGCCGGGGGAGAAGGTGGCGATAGTCGGCGCCAGCGGTGGCGGCAAAAGTACCCTGGTGCAGCTGTTGCTGGGGCTCTATACACCGCAGGCGGGCGTGATTCGTTTTGGCGGCAAGACCCAGCAGGAAATCGGCCTGGAAACCCTGCGCGAAAACGTGGCGGTGGTGTTGCAGCATCCGGCGCTGTTCAACGACAGCATTCGCGCCAACCTGACCATGGGCCGCGAGCGCAGCGACGAAGCCTGCTGGCGGGCGCTGGAGATCGCCCAGCTGGACTCGACGGTCCGCGCCCTGGCCAACGGCCTGGACAGTGTGGTCGGCCGCTCTGGCGTGCGTCTGTCTGGCGGCCAGCGCCAGCGCCTGGCGATCGCGCGGATGGTCCTGGCCGAACCCAAGGTGGTGATTCTCGACGAAGCCACCTCCGCCCTGGACGCCGCCACCGAATACAACCTGCACCAGGCGCTGACGCGTTTCCTGCATGGCCGGACCACCCTGATCATTGCCCACCGCCTGTCCGCGGTAAAACAGGCGGATCGGGTTCTGGTGTTCGATGGCGGGCAGATTGCCGAAGATGGCGACCATCAGCAGCTAATTGCCGACGGCGGCCTTTACGCCAAGCTTTACGGGCATTTGCAGCAAGTCCAACGACCTTGAGTTTTATCCGGTTTTCTGTGCTTAGTGCTTGAATTCTCTGGTGGAAATGACCCTCCTGGGGCACGGCCCTGTCGTGTCTCGACCGGCATCGTGCTTGAACGTCACGGTCTGTGCGTTCGAAGCCGCGGAAATTAGCCTAGTCTGTGCTGTCAGGAGCGGTATTTTCTCGGGTGTTCATCTGGCAGTGCTTATGCAAGGGACCTCATGAAGCAAAAGCGGACTCTCGGAACGCCACGGCTATTGGGCATCGTCTGGCCATTTATTGCGGTGGTGTTGTTTCAAGCGCTGCTGGGTGGCCTCAGCTTATACGTCCTTTCGGCGGTACGTGGTTACGTTGCCGGAGAGAGCCTTTGGTCCAAGGGCCAGAAGGACGCCATCTACTACCTCAATCTTTACGCCGATAGCCGCGACGAATCGATCTTCCTGAAGTACCAGAACGCCATTGCCGTACCCCAGGGCGGGCATGAGCTGCGTGTTGCCCTGGATCAGCAACCGCCGGACCTGAATGCCGCGCGGGTGGGGATTCTCAAGGGCGGCAACCACCCCGACGACAGCGACAGTGTGATCTGGCTGTACCTGAACTTCCGCCATTTCAGCTACCTGGAAAAAGCCATCGACCTGTGGACCGTGGGCGACAGCTATCTGGTGCAGCTCGATAGCGTAGCCCATGAAATGCACCGCGGCATTACCAGCAACCAGGCGTCCGAAGCCGATATCCAGCGCTGGAAGAACCAGATTTTCGCTATCAACGATGGCGTGACGCCGGCGGCCAAGGCCTTCAGCGATGCGTTGGGCGAGGGTTCGCGGGTGATTCTGCGGCTGTTGCTGATCACCAACCTGGCCACCGCGCTGGGGCTGATTGTCCTGGCGTTGCTGCGTACCCATAAGCTGCTGACCCAGCGTCATGAGTTCGCCAGTGCCCTGCAGCTGGAAAAGGAGCGGGCGCAGATCACCCTGCAATCCATTGGCGACGGTGTCATCACTACCGACGTGGACGGCGCCATCGCCTACATGAACCCGGCCGCCGAGGAAATGACCCACTGGAAGGCCGAGCAGGCCGTGGGGCTGCCGCTGGCGGCCTTGTTCAATCTGCTGGACGAAAATGCCCAGGCCGACGGTTTCACCCTGATCGAACACATCCTCAGCGGCCAGCTCAGCGGCGGCAGCGAGCACTCGAAGTTGATCCAGCGCCTGGACGGCAGCACGGTGTCGGTGACCCTGGTCGGCGCGCCTATCCAGAACGCCGGCAGGGTCAGCGGTACGGTGCTGGTGCTGCACGACATGACCCAGGAACGCCAGTACATCGCCAATCTGTCCTGGCAGGCGACCCACGACGCCTTGACCGGCCTGGCGAACCGCCGCGAGTTCGAATACCGCCTGGAGCAGGCGTTGCACAACCTGAACCGGCAACCGAGTCGGCATGCGCTGATGTTCCTCGACCTGGACCAGTTCAAGCTGGTCAACGATACCTGCGGCCATGCGGCAGGGGACGAGTTGCTCCGGCATATCTGCGCCTTGCTTCAGTCGGGCCTGCGCGAGGGCGATACCCTGGCGCGCCTGGGGGGCGACGAATTCGGCATCCTGCTGGAGAACTGTTCGCCGGAAGCGGCGGAAAAGATCGCCGAAGGCCTGCGCCAGACGGTGCAGAACCTGCATTTTGTCTGGAAGGGCCGCCCCTTCGTCACCACGGTCAGCATCGGCCTGGTGCACGTGGCGCAAACCCCGACCACCCTCGAAGCCTCGCTGCGGGCAGCGGACATGGCGTGCTACATGGCCAAGGAGAAAGGGCGCAATCGGGTCCAGGTCTATCACGCGGACGATTCGGAGCTGTCCCTGCGGTTCGGTGAAATGGCCTGGGTCCAGCGCCTGCACATGGCCCTGGAGGAAAACCGCTTCTGCCTTTATGCCCAGGAAATAGCCGCCCTGGGTCATGCGGACCGGCTCGGCGGGCATATCGAGATTCTGCTGCGCCTGCACGACGAGGCCGGGCGGATGATCCTGCCCGACAGCTTCATTCCGGCTGCCGAGCGTTATGGCCTGATGACCTCTCTGGACCGTTGGGTGGTGGAAAATGTGTTCAAGATCATCGCCGAATGCATCCGCGAGGAGCGCGAAGGGCCCCTGGCGATGTGTGCCATCAATCTGTCGGGCGCGACCATCGGTGACGAGGCCTTCCTGGATTTCCTGCGCGAGCAGTTCATCGTCCATGGCGTGCCACCGGACCTGATTTGTTTTGAAATCACCGAGACCAGCGCTATCTCCAATCTGGGTAGTGCGATTCGCTTTATCAACGAGCTCAAGGGTTTGGGCTGCCATTTCTCGTTGGACGACTTTTGCGCGGGAATGTCGTCATTCGCTTATCTCAAACATTTGCCTGTAGACTTCCTCAAGATCGATGGAAGTTTCGTAAAGGATATGCTGGACGACCCGATCAATCGCGCGATGGTCGAAGTGATCAACCATATCGGTCATGTGATGGGCAAACGCACGATTGCCGAGTTTGTCGAAACGCCGCAGATTGAGCAGGCATTGTTGGAGATTGGCGTGGATTACGCTCAGGGCTACCTGATCGAGCGCCCACAACTCTTTACCTGCGACAGCCTGCAGTGTCGGCCTTCGCGACCACAGCCTCTGTTATTCAAGGCTCCTGGCACGTTCCGTTGAATCTCTCGCTGATCCGTACCATCACCATCAAAAGGAGCCCCGACAGTGATCGACGCATTCAACAGAACCGGTCCGCTCATGGACGCTGCAAGCTATCCGGCCTGGGCCCAGCAGCTGATCCAGGATTGCAGCGAGAGCAAGCGCCGCGTGGTCGACCACGAACTGTACCAGCGCATGCGCGACAACAAGCTCAGCAACAAGACCATGCGCCAGTACCTGATCGGCGGCTGGCCGGTTGTCGAGCAATTCGCCCTGTACATGGCGCAGAACCTGACCAAGACCCGCTTCGCCCGTCATCCCGGGGAAGACATGGCGCGGCGCTGGCTGATGCGCAATATCCGGGTCGAGCTCAATCATGCCGATTACTGGGTGAACTGGAGCCGCGCCCATGGCGTGAGCCTGGAAGATCTGCAGGCGCAGCAGGTTCCTCCGGAGCTGCATGCCTTGAGTCATTGGTGCTGGCACACCAGCTCCGCCGATTCACTGATCGTGGCGATCGCCGCGACCAACTACGCAATCGAGGGGGCAACGGGTGAATGGTCGGCGCTGGTCTGCTCCAACGGCGTGTATGCGGCGGCTTTTCCCGAGGAAGAGCGCAAGCGGGCGATGAAGTGGCTGAAAATGCATGCCCAGTACGACGATGCGCATCCTTGGGAGGCGCTGGAAATCATCTGTACCCTGGCCGGCATGAAACCGAGCAAAGCCTTGCAGGGCGAACTGCGCCAGGCGATCTGCAAGAGTTATGACTACATGTACCTGTTCCTGGAGCGTTGCATGCAACAGGAAAAGACCCCGGCAGCCCGTGAACGGATGGCGCTGGTCGAAGGTTGAGTGGCGGCCTCCGATGGAGGCGGCCCCAGCCATGCTCTCAGCCGGCCATCGCCAGGCGGTTGCGGCCTTCGCGCTTGGCCACGTACAGCGCGCTGTCCGCGCGGCGCAGCAGGCTCTCGGCTGATTCCCCCGGCAGCAGGGTCGAACAACCCAGGCTGACCGTCAGCTCGATCAATGTGCCATCCGCCCAGTAATCCTTGGCCTGAGCTGCCTGGCGCAGCCGTTCTCCCACCATGGCGGCGGCATCGCGGCCGGTGTTGGAGAGCAGGATCAGGAACTCCTCGCCACCAAAGCGAAACACCATGTCGACGTTGCGCAGTTGCGCCTTGATGGACGCGGCAACGGCCTTGAGCACTTCATCGCCGGCGCTGTGGCCGTGGCTGTCGTTGATTCTCTTGAAGTGATCGATATCCAGCATCAGCAGCGACAGCGGGTGCAGGTGGCGGCGGGCCATTTCAATTTCCCGTTGCAGCGTCTGGTCCATGGCGATCCGGTTGCCGGTATCGGTCAAGGGATCGCGCAAGGCGCTCCGGGTGGCGGCCCGATAGAGCAGGGCATTGCGCATCGGGTAAAGCAGGGCGGACAGCAGGGACTCCAGATGACCCTGTTCCTGGTCGTTGAAACGCTGATTGCGCCGAAACACCAGCTCGCCCATGGACTCGCCTTCATGGCTCAGGCTGTAGCTGATGGAGTGGTGGCCGCGCTGGCCGAATTCCAGGCGCAGGTCGCTGGGTTTGTGCTGGTAAACCAGGGCATCCAGGGGTACAAGGCGTTGGGTTTCGCGAAAGAACAGGCCGAGAATGCGTTGTGGTTCCAGGCTGGTCTGTAATTGCAGGCTCAGTTGCTGGCGCAACTGGGCCAGGCTGACTGGGCGTTGCAGGAGTGGTGACTGCTGGCCAAAGCCCAGGCGTTGCAATTTGGCGCTATCGAAGTCAATTGCGTTGGTCTGGGTCGGTGTTTTCATATGGCGTGAGCCCCCCTGAGCACGTAATGCAGTCTTACTGGCTGGGTGAGAGCGGCACAGGGCTGCACGTCATACTGTTCCATCAGTCCCGCAGGACAAAGTGCCCACAGTCTAATCCGCTTTACGGTCCGTTATAAGCCCTGACACGATCGCTGCCGAGTTTCGCCAGTACGCCGCGTATCCAAGGCAGATCAGAGCGAAAGTCGTGCCATTCGCTTCATTTTAATAAAATGCTTTTGAATTCAGTTGGTTGGCTGAAAGTGCCGAGTCTTGGCGTGCCAAGGGTGGCATTTGTCTGGCGATGACAGGGGGGAGGTCGGCGGGAAGGGAGCGCCGCGACGGTATTCCGCCGCGGCCAAAGAAAGGATTACTGGGCGTCGAATGCCTGGCCGTTGATCCCGGTACTGTCCGGACCCATGAGGTACAGGTAGACCGGCATGATCTCGTCGGGGGCCGGGTTGTTACTCGGGTTTTCCCCTGGGTAGGCCTGGGCACGCATGCTGGTGCGGGTTGCGCCCGGATTGACGCTGTTGGCGCGCACTGGT
Source organism: Pseudomonas chlororaphis subsp. piscium (assembly GCF_003850345.1). Lineage (NCBI taxonomy): Bacteria > Pseudomonadati > Pseudomonadota > Gammaproteobacteria > Pseudomonadales > Pseudomonadaceae > Pseudomonas > Pseudomonas chlororaphis. Next base: position 5,174,148 of record NZ_CP027707.1, on the reverse strand, counting down.
GCGACACCATCGACTTCATCGGCCAGGGTTTGCATCAGGCCTTCGGTGGCGAACTTCGAAACGCCATAGGCGCCCCAGTAGGCACGGCCCTTGCGGCCAACGCTGCTGGAGGTGAATACCACCGAGGCGTCCTGGGACAGCTTGAGCAGCGGCAGCAGGGTGCTGGTCAGCATGAACATGGCATTGACGTTGACTTGCATTACCCGCATGAAGTTCTCGCCCGACAGCTGTTCCAGCGGCGTGCGCGGGCCAATGATCGAGGCGTTATGCAGCAGGCCATCGAGGTGGCCGAACTCGGCTTCGACCATGGCGGCCAGTTCGTCGTACTGGTGCGGCAGGGCGGTTTCCAGGTTGAACGGAATCACCACCGGCTGAGGATGGCCAGCGGCTTCGATCTCGTCGTAGACCTGGGTCAGGTTGGCTTCGGTCTTGCCCAGCAGCAGTACGGTGGCGCCGTGGGCGGCGTAGGTCTTGGCGGCAGCGGCGCCGATACCGCGGCCGGCGCCGGTGACCAGGATGACCCGATCCTTGAGCAGTTCGGGGCGGGCGGAATAATCAAACATAAAAACCTCGGGAAATCAGAAGCGAAAGCCTGGGCAGATCAGCAGCTGCACAGCGCCTGATCCAGGACCTGACGCAGTTCCAGTGGATGGTCGACCACCACGTCGGCGCCCCAGTGCTTGGGATTGTCGTCCGGATGGATGTAACCGTAGGTCACGGCGGCGGTCTTGGTGCCAGCGTCGCGGCCCGATTCGATGTCGCGCAGGTCGTCGCCGACGAACAGCACGCTGGCCGGGTCGAGGTCGAGCATCTTGCACGCCAGGATCAGCGGCTCCGGATCGGGTTTGCTGTTCTTCACGTGATCCGGGCAGATCAGCAGGGCGGAACGTTCCGCCAGGCCCAGTTGCTGCATGATCGGCTCGGCAAACCGCACTGGCTTGTTGGTGACCACGCCCCAGATCAGATTGGCCTTTTCGATATCGGCCAGCAGCTCGGCCATGCCGTCGAACAGCTTGCTGTGCACCGCGCAATGCTTGAGGTAGCGCTCCAGGAACTCCAGGCGCAGCTCCTCGAAACCCGGGGACTCCGGGTCCATCGAGAAGGTGACGGCCACCATCGCCCGGGCGCCGCCGGAGATTTCGTCACGGATATGCTTGTCCGCGATCGGTGCCAGGCCGCGGTCGGCGCGCATGGCCTGGCAGATGGCGATGAAGTCCGGCGCGGTGTCGAGCAGGGTGCCGTCCATGTCGAAAAGAACTGCTCTGATACGCATGGGCTTATTCCTCTCGCAGGGTCTGGATCATGTAGTTGACGTCGACGTCGGCGGCCAGCTTGTAGTGCTTGGTCAGCGGGTTGTAGGTCAGGCCGATGATGTCCTTGACGGTCAGGCCGGCGTCGCGGCTCCAGGCGCCCAGTTCGGAAGGACGGATGAATTTCTTGAAGTCATGGGTGCCGCGCGGCAGCAGCTTCATGATGTATTCGGCGCCGATGATGGCGAACAGGTAGGCCTTCGGATTGCGGTTGATGGTGGAGAAGAACACCTGGCCACCGGGCTTGACCATGCGGAAGCAGGCGCGGATCACCGAGGACGGATCCGGTACGTGCTCGAGCATTTCCAGGCAGGTGACGACGTCGAACTGCTCGGGCATTTCCTCGGCCAGGGCTTCGGCGGTGATCTGCCGGTATTCGACGTTCACCCCGGATTCCAGTTGATGCAGCTGTGCCACCGCCAACGGGGCCTCGCCCATGTCGATGCCCGTTACCGTGGCGCCACGCTGGGCCATGGCTTCGCTGAGGATGCCGCCGCCGCAACCGACGTCGAGGACTTTCTTGCCGGCCAGGTTGACGCGCTCGTCAATCCAGTTGACCCGCAGCGGGTTGATATCGTGCAGCGGTTTGAATTCGCTCTCGCGATCCCACCAGCGATGGGCGAGGGCTTCGAATTTGGCGATTTCGGCGTGGTCGACGTTACTCATGGGTAATCCTCTGAATCTGGAAAATGCTTGCTATCGGTCTCGAGCCGGGGCTCGAGGGTTCCTGCTATTCGGTATGGCCGCTGATGCGCCGGCCCCAGGCTGTTGCCGTGGCGTGCAGCTGTTGTTCGTCCAGGCGCGTCAGGCGCCGGTCGTCGAGCAATTGCTTGCCGGCGACCCAAAGGTGTTTCACGCAATCGCGGCCGGTGGCATATATAAGCTGCGAAACCGGGTCGTAGATCGGTTGCTGCGCCAGGCCGGACAAGTCAAAGGCCACCAGGTCCGCGGCCTTGCCGAGTTCCAGCGAGCCGATCTCGCTCTCCAGGCCCAGGGCCCGCGCGCCGTTGAGGGTGGCCATGCGCAGCGCCTGGTGGGCATTCAGGGCGGTGGCCGAACCCGCCACGGCCTTGGCCAGCAGTGCGGCGGTGCGGGTTTCGCCGAGCAGGTCCAGGTCGTTGTTGCTGGCGGCCCCATCGGTGCCTACTGCAACATTGACGCCAGCCTGCCACAGCCGCTCCACCGGGCAGAAGCCGCTGGCCAGTTTCAGGTTCGACTCCGGGCAATGAATGACATTGCTGTTGGTTTCTACCAGCAAAGCCAGGTCGTCATCGCTGATTTGGGTCATGTGTACGGCCTGGAAGCGCGGTCCGAGCAGTCCCAGTCGCGCCAGGCGGGCCAGGGGCCGTTCGCCGTGCCGGGCGACGGCCTGTTCCACCTCGAAGGCGGTTTCATGGACATGCATATGGATAGAGGCATCGAGTTCTTCGGCAATGATCCGGATCTTCTCCAGGTTTTCGTCGCCGACCGTATAGGGCGCGTGGGGGCCGAAGGTGATCTTGATGCGCGGATGATGCTTGAGGTCGCTGAACAGCTCGACGCCCTGGCGGATGGCCTCGTCGGCGCTGTGGGCGCCCGGGATCGGAAAATCGAGGACCGGAATGGCGATCTGCGCCCGAATGCCGCTGTTGTGCACGCGCTCGCTGGCCACCTTCGGGAAGAAGTACATGTCGGAAAAACAGCTGATGCCGCCTTTGAGCTGTTCGGCGATAGCCAGGTCGGTACCGTCGCGGACGAAGGCTTCATCGACCCATTTGGCTTCGGCGGGCCAGATGTGGTTTTCCAGCCAGGTCATCAGCGGCAGGTCGTCGGCCAGGCCACGGAACAGGGTCATTGCTGCGTGGCCATGAGCATTGATCAGGCCGGGGCTGAGCAGCAGGCCGGGCAGTTCGCGGACCTCGGCAGCCTGTAGCTTCAAGGCGTTGGCGCGCGGGCCGATGAACACGATGCGCCCGTCGCGGATACCCAGGCCGTGCTCCTTGAGCACCACGCCGGCCGGTTCAACAGGCACCAGCCAGGTCGGCAACAGGAGTAGGTCGAGCGCAACGACAGGGTTCGGCATCGAAGATCGGTTCCAGGGCGTTTGTAGAGGATGGCGAAGTATACCCGAGCGTCTTCGCCGGGGGATCGCTATAATCGGCGGCTTTTGTTCATGAGTGCGGGGTGAGGGATGCGCGACCGACTGTTGGCTGCGGAGAAGGTGAAGGCCATCGATTGGCGGGATGACGCCCTGTATCTGCTCGATCAGCGTATTTTGCCCTTCGAAGAAAGCTGGATCGCCTACACCAGTGCGGCCGGCGTCGCGCAGGCCATTCGCGAAATGGTGGTGCGTGGTGCGCCGGCGATCGGCATCAGCGCCGCCTATGGCGTGGTCCTGGCGGCGCGCGCGCGTTTTGCCGCTGGTGGCGACTGGCAGGCGGCGATGGAGGAAGACTTCGCACTGCTCGCCGATTCGCGCCCGACCGCGGTCAACCTGTTCTGGGCGCTGAACCGCATGCGTGAACGCTTGGAGCGCCTCAAGGGCCACGCCGACCCGTTGGCGCTGCTGGAAGCGGAAGCCCTGGCCATTCATGAAAGCGATCGCGAAGCCAACCTGACCATGGCCCAACTGGGTGTTGACCTGATTCGCAGGCATCAGGGCAACGCCCAGGCCATCCTGACCCATTGCAACACCGGCGCCCTGGCGACCGGTGGTTTCGGTACGGCCCTGGGGTGATCCGTGGGGCCTTTATCGAGGGTATGGTCGAGCGGGTGTATGCCAATGAGACCCGTCCCTGGCTGCAGGGCTCGCGGCTGACTGCCTGGGAGCTGGCCAACGAAGGCATCCCGGTGACCTTGAATGCTGACTCCGCTGCTGCGCACATCATGAAAACCAAGGGTGTGACCTGGGTGATCGTCGGCGCCGACCGCATTACCGCCAACGGTGACGTGGCGAACAAGATCGGCACCTATCAGCTGGCGGTCAATGCGATGCACCACGGTGTGCGCTTCATGGTGGTCGCGCCGAGTTCGACTATCGACATGGCCCTGGCCAGCGGCGATGACATTCCGATCGAGGAGCGTGATGGCAAGGAGCTGCTCGAGGTCGGCGGCAAGCGGGTAGGGGCGGATGTGGAGGCCTACAACCCGGTATTCGACGTCACCCCGGCGGACCTGATCGACGCCATCGTCACCGAGAAAGGCATAGTCGAGCGTCCCGATACCGCGAAAATGACCCAATTGATGTGCCGCAAGCGCCTGCACTGAGGTCATTTTGCAAGAGGTTTCGCTGACGGCTGCCGTGGGGTGGTCGTCAGTCCGGGAAAAAATCCGCATTTATCCGCGAAATCGGCCTCTGAGCTTCTCTCGTCTCTTATCAGCCTGTCACCGGTCAACTAACTATGCTCCATGCGCATCAGGGGGATAGGTGCGTGGCGGCGATTGTGATAACATCCGGCGGTTTCCAAGGTGGTCCGAAGTGACTGCCTTCACTGCGCAAATCCATGGCATAACTTGTTGATTTGTCGTAAGTCGGTGCATGGCACTAGGCCTGCAGCGGCGAGCTTCGTTCGTCCCATATGGATGTGACGAAGTTTCACCAGAAAAAGGAATCAGGCTTCTCATGGGCGAACTGGCCAAAGAAATCCTCCCGGTCAATATCGAAGACGAGCTGAAACAGTCCTATCTCGACTACGCGATGAGCGTAATCGTCGGGCGGGCACTGCCTGATGCGCGCGATGGCTTGAAGCCCGTGCACCGGCGTGTGCTGTACGCGATGAGCGAGCTCGGTAACGACTGGAACAAGCCGTACAAGAAATCTGCCCGTGTTGTCGGTGACGTGATCGGTAAGTATCACCCGCACGGTGATACCGCGGTGTACGACACCATCGTTCGTATGGCCCAACCATTCTCCCTGCGCTACCTGCTGGTAGACGGCCAGGGTAACTTCGGTTCGGTCGACGGCGACAACGCGGCGGCCATGCGATACACCGAAGTGCGCATGACCAAGCTGGCGCACGAGCTGCTGGCCGACCTGCACAAGGAAACCGTGGACTGGGTGCCGAACTACGACGGTACCGAACTGATCCCCGCGGTCATGCCGACCAAGATCCCCAACCTGCTGGTCAACGGTTCCAGCGGTATCGCCGTGGGCATGGCGACCAATATTCCGCCGCACAACCTCGGTGAAGTCATCGACGGTTGCCTGGCGCTGATCGACAACCCGGAGCTGACCGTCGATGAGCTGATGCAGCACATCCCGGGCCCGGACTTCCCGACCGCGGCGATCATCAACGGTCGCGAAGGTATCATCGAAGCCTACCGTACCGGTCGCGGGCGCATTTACATGCGTGCCCGCTCGATCATCGAGGACATCGACAAGGTCGGTGGTCGCCAGCAGATCGTCATCACCGAGCTGCCTTACCAGCTGAACAAGGCACGTCTGATCGAGAAGATCGCCGAGCTGGTCAAGGAGAAAAAACTCGAAGGCATCACCGAACTGCGCGACGAGTCCGACAAGGACGGTATGCGCGTGGTGATCGAGCTGCGTCGTGGCGAAGTGCCGGAGGTGATCCTCAACAACCTCTACGCCCAGACCCAGCTGCAGAGCGTGTTCGGTATCAACATCGTTGCGCTGATCGACGGTCGTCCGCGGATCCTCAACCTGAAGGACCTGCTGGAAGCCTTCGTGCGCCACCGTCGTGAAGTGGTGACCCGCCGCACCGTGTTCGAACTGCGCAAAGCCCGTGAACGTGGTCACATTCTCGAAGGCCAGGCCGTTGCCCTGTCGAACATCGACCCGGTCATCGCCCTGATCAAGGCTTCGCCGACCCCGTCGGAAGCCAAGGAAGCGCTGGTCAGCACGCCTTGGGAATCCAGCGCGGTGATGACCATGGTCGAGCGCGCCGGTGCGGATTCCTGCCGTCCGGAGAACCTCGATCCGCAATACGGTCTGCGCGACGGCAAGTACTTCCTGTCGCCAGAGCAGGCACAGGCCATTCTGGAACTGCGTCTGCACCGCCTGACCGGCCTCGAGCATGAAAAACTGCTGGCCGAGTACCAGGAGATCCTCAACCAGATCGGCGAGCTGATCCGCATCCTCAACAGCGCCACGCGCCTGATGGAAGTGATCCGCGAAGAACTGGAAGTGATTCGCGCCGAATACGGCGATGTGCGTCGCACCGAGATCCTCGATGCCCGTCTCGACCTGACCCTGGGCGACATGATTCCGGAAGAAGAACGCGTCGTGACCATTTCCCACGGCGGTTATGCCAAGACCCAGCCGCTGGCTGCGTACCAGGCCCAGCGTCGTGGCGGTAAAGGCAAGTCGGCGACCGGCGTCAAGGATGAGGACTACATCGCTCACCTGCTGGTGGCCAACAGTCACACCACGCTGTTGCTGTTCTCCAGCAAGGGTAAGGTCTACTGGCTGAAAACCTACGAAATTCCAGAAGCTTCCCGTGCCGCCCGCGGCCGTCCGCTGGTCAACCTGCTGCCGCTGGATGACGGTGAGTACATCACCACCATGCTGCCGGTCGAGGAATACACCGAAGGTCACTACATCTTCATGGCAACCGCCAACGGCACCGTGAAGAAGACCCCGCTGGAATCCTTCAGCCGTCAGCGCAGCGTCGGTCTGATCGCGCTGGAACTGGACGAGGGCGATGTACTGATTTCCGCCGCGATCACCGATGGCGAGCGCGAAGTCATGCTGTTCTCCGATGGTGGCAAGGTGACTCGCTTCAAGGAGTCCGACGTTCGTGCCATGGGCCGTACCGCCCGCGGTGTGCGCGGCATGCGCCTGCCGGAAGGGCAGAAGCTGATCTCCATGCTGATCCCGGAAGAAGGCAGCCAGATCCTCACCGCTTCGGCGCGTGGTTATGGCAAGCGTACGGCGATCACCGAGTTCCCTGAGTACAAGCGTGGCGGTCAGGGCGTTATCGCCATGGTCAGCAACGAGCGTAACGGCCGTCTGGTCGGCGCGGTTCAGGTGCTCGACGGCGAGGAAATCATGCTGATTTCCGACCAGGGCACCCTGGTGCGCACCCGGGTCGACGAAGTGTCCAGCCTGGGCCGTAACACCCAGGGCGTGACCTTGATCAAGCTGGCCAACGACGAAACGCTGGTAGGCCTGGAGCGGGTTCAGGAGCCGTCTGAAGTCGAAGGCGACGAATTGGAAGACGAAGATGGCGAGGTGCTCGAGGGCGCCGTGCTGGATGCGGCGACCGACTCGGATGATGCCGTCGAAGGCCAGCAGGCTGACGCCGCAGGCGAAGAAGAGTCGCAAGACTAAATAAATCGTAGCAGGGCAGAGTGTTTGCTCTGTCCGCTACCGTGAATGCATAGCGAGAGTGGATGTGAGCAAACGAGCCTATAACTTCTGCGCAGGTCCCGCTGCGCTACCTGAAGCTGTCCTGTTGCGTGCCCAGGCCGAATTGCTGGATTGGCATGGCAAGGGCCTGTCGGTCATGGAGATGAGCCATCGCAGCGATGAGTTTGTCTCCATTGCCACCAAGGCCGAGCAGGATCTGCGTGATCTGCTGAATATCCCCTCGAACTATAAAGTGCTGTTTCTGCAAGGCGGCGCCAGCCAGCAATTTGCTCAGATTCCACTGAACCTGCTGCCGGAAAATGGCACTGCCGACTACATCGACACCGGTATCTGGTCGCAGAAGGCCATTGAAGAAGCCTCGCGCTACGGCCATGTCAATGTGGCTGCTACCGCCAAGCCTTACGATTACTTCGCCATTCCTGGTCAGAACGAATGGCAGCTGTCGAACGACGCGGCCTACGTGCATTACGCGCCGAACGAAACCATCGGCGGCCTGGAATTCCAGTGGATCCCGGAAACCGGTGACGTTCCGCTGGTGGCTGACATGTCTTCCGACATCCTCTCGCGCCCTGTGGATATCTCCCGTTTCGGCATGATCTATGCCGGTGCGCAGAAAAACATCGGCCCGAGCGGCATCCTGGTCAATATCGTTCGCGAGGACCTGCTGGGTCGCGCGCGCGCGCTGTGCCCGACCATGCTCGACTACAAGGTCGCGGCGGACAACGGCTCGATGTACAACACTCCGCCGACCTTGGCCTGGTACCTGTCCGGCCTGGTGTTCGAGTGGCTCAAGGAGCAGGGTGGGGTGGAAGCCATCGCCAAGCTCAATGACGTCAAGCAGCGCACCCTGTATGACTTCATCGATGCCAGCGGCCTGTACAGCAACCCGATCAACAAGTCGGACCGCTCGTGGATGAACGTGCCGTTCCGCCTGGCCGATGACCGTCTGGACAAGCCATTCCTGGCCGGTGCCGACGCGCGTGGCCTGTTGAACCTCAAGGGGCACCGTTCGGTGGGCGGCATGCGCGCCTCCATCTACAACGCCGTCGACATCAATGCGGTCAATGCGCTGGTGGCGTACATGGCAGAGTTCGAGAAGGAACACGGCTAATGTCTGAGCAAGAACTCAAGGCACTGCGCCTGCGCATTGACGCTCTGGACGAGAAAGTCCTGGAGTTGATCAGTGAGCGTGCGCGCTGCGCCCAGGAAGTCGCGCGAGTAAAGATGGCCTCGCTGGCCGAAGGCGAAGTGCCGGTGTTCTATCGTCCTGAGCGTGAAGCTCAGGTGCTCAAGCGGGTGATGGAGCGCAACCAGGGGCCGTTGGGTAACGAAGAGATGGCGCGGCTGTTCCGTGAAATCATGTCGTCCTGCCTGGCGCTCGAGCAGCCGCTGAAAGTGGCTTACCTTGGTCCGGAAGGCACCTTCACCCAGGCTGCGGCCATGAAGCACTTCGGTCACGCGGTAATCAGCAAGCCGATGGCGGCGATCGACGAAGTGTTCCGTGAAGTGGCGGCGGGTGCGGTGAACTTTGGCGTGGTGCCTGTGGAAAACTCCACCGAGGGTGCGGTCAACCATACCCTCGACAGTTTCCTGGAGCACGACATGGTGATCTGCGGCGAGGTCGAGCTGCGTATCCACCATCATCTGCTGGTCGGTGAAAACACCAAGACCGACAGCATCAGCCGCATCTACTCCCATGCTCAGTCCCTGGCGCAGTGCCGCAAGTGGCTGGATGCCCATTATCCGAATGTCGAGCGGGTTGCGGTTTCCAGCAACGCCGAAGCGGCCAAGCGGGTCAAGGGCGAGTGGAACTCGGCGGCTATCGCCGGCGACATGGCGGCGAGCCTGTATGGCCTGACCCGCCTGGCCGAGAAAATCGAGGATCGCCCGGACAACTCCACGCGCTTCCTGATGATCGGCAACCAGGAAGTGCCGCCGACCGGCGACGACAAGACCTCGATTATCGTTTCCATGAGCAACAAGCCCGGCGCTCTACATGAGCTGCTGGTGCCCTTCCATGACAACGGCATCGATCTGACGCGTATCGAAACCCGGCCTTCGCGTAGCGGCAAGTGGACCTATGTGTTCTTCATCGACTTCGTCGGCCACCACCGCGATCCATTGATCAGGGGTGTGCTGGAAAAGATCAGTCAGGAAGCAGTGGCACTCAAGGTGCTGGGTTCCTACCCGAAAGCGGTTCTCTGAGGCTTTAACAATGAGTGGCGACTTCCTCGCTCTGGCGCAGCCAGGCGTGCAACAACTTTCGCCTTACGTTCCGGGCAAGCCCGTGGATGAACTGGCACGCGAGCTGGATATCGATCCGGCGAAAATCGTCAAGCTGGCGAGCAACGAAAACCCGCTGGGCGCCAGTCCCAAGGCGCTGGCGGCGATTCGCGAAGAGCTGGCCGAGCTGACCCGTTATCCGGATGGCAATGGTTTTGCGCTCAAGACCCTGCTGGCCGAGCGCTGCGGCGTCGAGCTGGCGCAGGTCACCCTGGGCAATGGTTCCAACGACATTCTGGAACTGGTCGCCCGTGCCTATCTGGCACCTGGCCTGAATGCGGTGTTCAGCGAGCACGCCTTTGCGGTCTATCCGATCGTTACCCAGGCCGTGGGTGCCGAAGCCCGTGTGGTTCCGGCCAAGGACTGGGGGCATGACCTGCCGGCCATGCTGCAGGCCATCGATGCCGATACCCGGGTGGTTTTTATCGCCAACCCGAACAATCCGACCGGTACCTGGTTCAGCGCCGAGGCACTGGACGAGTTCCTTCAGGACGTACCAGCGCATGTGCTGGTGGTGTTGGACGAGGCTTACATCGAATATGCCGAAGGCAGCGACCTGCCGGATGGCCTGGATTTCCTGGCGGCCTATCCGAACCTGCTGGTTTCGCGAACCTTTTCCAAGGCCTACGGCCTGGCGGCGCTGCGCGTGGGTTATGGCTTGTCGACTCCGACCGTTGCCAACGTGCTCAATCGCGTTCGCCAGCCATTCAACGTCAACAGTCTAGCCCTGGCAGCGGCGTGTGCGGCGCTGCAGGATGCCGATTACCTGGCCGAGAGCCGTCGCCTGAATGAGGCTGGCATGCAGCAGCTGGAAGCCGGCTTCCGGGAGCTGGGCCTGAGCTGGATCCTTTCCAGGGGCAACTTCATCGCCGTGGACGTCGGGCGGGTTGCTGCGCCGGTGTTCCAGGGCTTGTTGCGTGAAGGGGTGATCGTGCGTCCGGTGGCCAACTACGGCATGCCGAATCACCTGCGCGTGACCATCGGTCTGCCGGCTGAGAACAGCCGTTTCCTCGAGGCTTTGGCCAAGGTTCTGGCTCGTGGTTGATGTCATTCCAGTGCAACCTGCGGTGCCTATGATCGGTCGCCTGGTGGTGGTCGGTCTGGGGTTGATCGGCGGTTCCTTTGCCAAGGGCCTGCGTGCAAGTGGCGTATGCCGCGAGGTGGTCGGCGTCGATCTCGATCCGCAATCGCGCAAGCTGGCCGTTGAGCTGGGCGTGGTGGATCGCTGTGAAGAAGACCTGGCGCTGGCGTGCCAGGGTGCTGACGTGATCCAGCTGGCGGTACCGATCCTGGCCATGGAAAAGCTGCTGGCGATTCTGGCCGGCATGGATCTGGGGCAGGCGATCCTGACCGATGTTGGCAGCGCCAAGGGCAATGTGGTGCGAGCGGCGACCGAGGCTTTTGGCGGCATGCCGCCGCGCTTCGTCCCGGGGCATCCGATTGCCGGCTCCGAGCAGAGCGGGGTGGAAGCTTCCAATGAGCAGCTGTTCCGTCGCCACAAGGTGATTCTGACGCCGCTGGAACAGACCGACCCGGCAGCGCTGGCGGTGGTCGACAAACTTTGGCGAGAGTTGGGGGCCGATGTCGAGTACATGCAGGTCGAGCGCCACGATGAAGTGCTGGCGGCAACCAGCCACCTGCCGCATTTACTGGCGTTCGGTCTGGTCGATTCGTTGGCCAAGCGCAGTGAAAATCTGGACATCTTCCGCTACGCTGCGGGCGGTTTCCGTGATTTCACGAGAATCGCCGGCAGCGATCCGGTCATGTGGCACGACATCTTTCTCGCCAATCGCGAAGCTGTCCTGCGCACACTCGATACATTTCGCAACGACCTCGACGCCCTGCGCGACGCGGTCGATGCAGGGGATGGGCACCAGTTGTTGGGCGTATTCACTCGCGCCCGGGTTGCTCGCGAGCATTTCAGTAAAATCCTGGCCCGTCGGGCCTATGTGGACGCTATGAACTCCAATAACCTGATTTTCCTGGCAAATCCTGGTGGCCGCCTGACTGGGCGGATTCGTGTACCGGGCGACAAGTCGATTTCTCACCGTTCGATCATGCTCGGCTCTCTGGCCGAAGGTACTACCGAAGTCGAAGGCTTCCTCGAGGGTGAAGACGCCCTGGCGACGCTGCAGGCTTTCCGTGACATGGGCGTGGTGATCGAAGGCCCGCACCATGGTCGTGTGACCATCCATGGCGTTGGCCTGCATGGCCTGAAGCCGGCTCCGGGGCCGATCTACCTGGGCAACTCCGGCACCTCGATGCGTCTGCTGTCCGGCCTGCTGGCTGCGCAGAGTTTCGATAGTGTGCTGACGGGCGATGCCTCGCTGTCCAAGCGTCCGATGAATCGCGTAGCCAATCCGCTGCGTGAGATGGGAGCAGTGATTGAAACCGCCGCGGAAGGGCGTCCGCCGATGACCATCCGTGGTGGTCACAAGCTCAAGGGCCTGACTTACACCATGCCAATGGCCAGTGCCCAGGTTAAGTCCTGCCTGCTGTTGGCTGGCCTGTACGCCGAGGGCAAGACTACGGTGACCGAGCCTGCGCCAACCCGCGATCACACCGAGCGCATGCTGCGAGGTTTCGGTTACTCGGTAGCGGTCGAAGGCGCCACGGCCTCGGTCGAGTCTGGTGGCAAGCTGCAGGCGACCCATATCGAGGTGCCTGCGGATATCTCCTCGGCGGCCTTCTTCCTGGTGGCTGCGTCCATCGCCGAAGGTTCCGAGCTGGTGCTCGAGCACGTTGGCATCAACCCGACTCGCACCGGGGTAATCGATATCCTGCGCCTGATGGGGGCTGATATCAGCCTGGAAAACCAGCGTGAAGTCGGCGGCGAGCCGGTGGCGGACCTGCGTGTTCGCGCAGCGAAGCTCAAAGGTATCGAGATTCCCGAAGAGCTGGTCCCGCTGGCGATCGACGAATTCCCGGTGCTGTTCGTTGCCGCGGCCTGTGCCGAAGGGCGTACCGTGCTGCGTGGTGCCGAAGAGCTGCGGGTCAAGGAGTCCGACCGCATTCAAGTGATGGCTGACGGTTTGCTGGCCCTGGGCGTCAAGTGCGAACCGACTCCGGACGGTATCATCATTGACGGCAGCCAGATTGGCGGTGGCGAAGTGCACGGGCATGGCGACCACCGTATCGCCATGGCCTTCAGCGTCGCTTCATTGCGCGCCAATGCGCCAATCCGCATCCATGACTGCGCCAACGTTGCCACGTCCTTCCCGAACTTCCTCGCGTTGTGCGCGCAGGTCGGTATTCGCGTTGCGCAAGAGGCTCAGTCGTGAACATCAAGGCGCCAGTCATCACCATCGATGGGCCAAGTGGCTCGGGCAAGGGCACTATTGCCGGGATTCTGGCCAAGCGCCTGGGGTGGTGTCTGCTGGATTCCGGCGCCTTGTATCGCCTGCTGGCTTTTGCCGCACGCAATCATGGTGTCGACCTGACCAACGAGGAGTCGCTGAAGCTGTTGGCGGCTCATCTGGATGTGCAGTTCGTCGGAGCGACCGAAGGTCATCCGCAGCGAATCATTCTGGAAGGTGATGACGTCACCGATGATTTGCGCAACGAGCAGGTTGGCGCCTGGGCCTCCCAGGTTGCGGCGCTGCCGGCCGTGCGAGATGCACTGTTGCAGCGTCAGCGGGCTTTTCAGGAGCCGCCGGGGCTGGTGGCCGATGGGCGCGACATGGGGACAGTGGTATTTCCCGATGCGCCCCTGAAGATATTCCTCACTGCAAGTGCCGAGGAGCGTGCGCGTCGCCGTTACTTGCAGTTGAAGGGAAAAGTCGATGGTGTTAGTCTGTCGAGTCTGCTAGATGAGATTCGTGCGCGCGATGAGCGTGACACCCAGCGAGCAGTCGCCCCGCTCAAACCGGCGGTTGACGCTGTACAGCTGGATTCCACGGAGTTGTCCATCGAGCAGGTGCTGGAACGCATCCTGAGCGAAATCGCCATTCGCGATATCGCCGGGTGACCAAGGAGGAGCGCAGGGGACCAGTCATAGTCCTGCGGTCCTTCTTTAATATGAACGTAACCCACATTGTCTGGGATGTGGCAGATGGGCGTATTCTTCGCCCTTATCAACAGGAATTAAAATGAGCGAAAGCTTTGCGGAACTCTTTGAAGAAAGCCTAAAAACCCTGAACCTTCAGGCAGGCTCCATCATCACCGGTGTTATCGTCGACATCGACTACCAAGCGCGTTGGGTAACCGTTCACGCTGGTCTGAAGTCTGAAGCGCTGATCCCGCTTGAGCAGTTCTACAACGATGCTGGCGAACTGTCCATCAATGTTGGTGATGAAGTTCACGTTGCTCTGGATTCGGTTGAAGACGGCTTTGGCGAAACCAAGCTGTCCCGTGAAAAAGCCAAGCGCGCTGAATGCTGGATCGTTCTGGAAGCAGCCTTCGCAGCCGAAGAAGTGGTCAAGGGCGTTATCAACGGTAAGGTTAAAGGCGGCTTCACTGTCGACGTTAACGGCATCCGTGCGTTCCTGCCAGGTTCTCTGGTTGACGTCCGTCCAGTGCGCGACACCACGCACTTGGAAGGCAAAGAGCTCGAGTTTAAAGTCATCAAACTCGACCAGAAGCGCAACAACGTTGTCGTTTCCCGCCGTAGCGTCCTCGAAGCCGAGAACTCCGCTGAGCGTGAAGCTCTGCTGGAATCCCTGCAGGAAGGTCAGCAAGTCAAAGGTATCGTCAAAAACCTCACCGATTACGGCGCATTCGTCGATCTGGGTGGCGTCGATGGCCTGCTGCACATTACCGACATGGCTTGGAAGCGCATCAAGCATCCTTCCGAAATCGTCAACGTTGGCGACGAGATCGATGTCAAGGTTCTGAAGTACGATCGCGAGCGCAATCGTGTTTCCCTGGGCCTGAAGCAACTGGGCGAAGATCCATGGGTTGCTATCAAAGCCCGTTACCCAGAAAGCACTCGCGTTACCGCTCGTGTAACCAACCTGACCGACTACGGCTGCTTCGCTGAGCTGGAAGAAGGCGTTGAAGGTCTGGTGCACGTTTCGGAAATGGACTGGACCAACAAGAACATCCATCCTTCGAAAGTCGTACAAGTCGGCGACGAAGTGGAAGTTATGGTTCTGGACATCGACGAAGAGCGTCGTCGTATCTCCCTGGGTATCAAGCAGTGCAAATCTAACCCATGGGAAGATTTCTCTGGCCAGTTCAACAAGGGCGATAAAATCTCCGGCACCATCAAGTCGATCACCGATTTCGGTATCTTCATTGGTCTGGACGGTGGCATCGACGGTCTGGTTCACCTGTCCGACATCTCCTGGAACGAAGTGGGCGAAGAAGCCGTACGTCGCTTCAAGAAGGGCGACGAGCTGGACACCGTTATCCTGTCGGTTGACCCAGAGCGTGAGCGCATCTCCCTGGGTATCAAGCAACTGGAAAGCGATCCGTTCTCCGAGTACGTTCAAGAGAACGACAAGGGTGCAATCGTTAAGGGTGTTGTAAAAGAAGTTGACGCCAAAGGCGCCATCATCACCCTGGCCAACGATATCGAAGCTACTCTGAAAGCCTCCGAAATCAGCCGTGACCGCATCGAAGATGCTCGTAACGTCCTGAAAGAAGGCGAAGAAGTAGAAGCCAAGATCATCAGCGTTGACCGTAAGAGCCGTGTAATCCAGCTCTCGATCAAGTCGAAAGACGTTGAAGACGAGAAAGAAGCTATCCAGAGCCTGCGCGACAAGCCAGCTGCTTCGGATATCGCTGCTGGTCCTACCACTCTGGGCGACCTGCTGCGTGCACAGATGGAAAAGCAGAACTAAGTTCTGTCAGACCATAGAAAAAGGGCGACTTCGGTCGCCCTTTTTTGTGTCTGCGATTTGGGGCTTGGCCTGTATCCATCAAGAGAGGGAAACCAACAAGGTCAATTGGGTGTCTGTTTTCTTAAGCGGATCAATAACCTATTCAGGGCTAGGCTTACCTGGGCTGAATGAAGGTAAGGCATTTGCCCGGCATAAGGAAGTAGATGAAAGATCTCATCGTGTTTTTCGCGGTTTTAGTTTTGGTGGGCTGTACGACCAATTCAAAGGTCCATGCGGTCCGTGGTGTCAGCGGCATCGAGATTGATTGCTCCGGTCTTGGGGCTGGATGGGACAAGTGCTACAAGCGCGCTGAGCGTGAATGCAAGGGGGGTGGCTATAAGGTCATTACTAGGTCGAGTGATGCCAAGGATGAAGAGGGGGATTATCCCTTTGGCTGGAATCCTGCGGGTTACCTCACTCGTACCATGCTTGTCATATGCCGCTAGTAGGATGACGTGGTGGGAGGTCAAATTGTCGCGGGGTTTTTGTTCTACTTGCTGCTGAATGCCGTCGTTTGTGGTGTTTTCGCAAGGTGGAGACAAGTCAATGCTTGGGCTGTTCAAAATTCTTCGTGCATGCTAAGTCTTTGAAGGGATTGTATAACTTATTGAAACATAGGGAGAAAATATACAGAAGCCGGAGTTGATCGAACGAATTGTCACCCATCAAGGGTTGCCCTCATCCAGGGAGCGGGAATTGGCCATCAAGGCTACACTTGGGTAAATGGCCGGTGCCTGGCAATCAGTAATCGGATCGAGATTTTTGTGTGGGGGAGTAATGTTAATGGTCGCACTTATATATTTACCTGTTGTACTTGAAAAAGCAGTAGATGGCTGAGCTTTTATTTGGCTTATGATTGATTAGGTTTTAAGTGGTGGCTGCATGGTGATAGCATTAAGTTGGGTTTATTTTGCGTGGGAGGGAGGTGTCTGGAGTATTTGTTGTTAATGAGGTGGGTGGGGAAAATCTATAATTAAAATGGAACTAATCGTTATGTCGAGTAATTCTAGTTCGCCTGTGACTGATGATGAGGTGGATCTGCGGGTACTGTTTGGTACTCTATGGTTGCAGAAGTGGCTGATTGTGAGTGTTACGATTTTCGTAACTTTGATTGCTTTGTGTTATGCCTTTCTTGTTAAGCCAATATATGAGTCAAAGATTTATGTGGCTCCGCCAACTCAAAGTGAGATTTCGAATTTTAATTATGGTCGAATTAATGAGATGGGGTTGTCTGCTTTTTCTGTAAAAGATATTTACTCTGTATTTCTCATTAATTTACAGTCTGAGTCTCGGCTACAGGCTTTTTTTAATGAGGTGTACTTGCCGGGATTGGATGGTGGGGAGCGGGAGCGCTCAGAAGAGGCGTTGTATGCTGATCTCGTTAAGATGCTGACAGTGGCGGTGTCCAGTCGCGGGTCTGACCGCTATCAGGTCGCTATTCAAGGTACTGATCCGGATAAGATAGCGCTTTGGTTGAGGGAGTATGTGGTTGGAGCGGCTAAGTCTGCCAAGGTGGAAATAATAAAAAATATTACTCGAGAGGCTGAGGTGCGTGCTCGAGATGTCAGGCAGCAAATTTCAGTGTTGCGTGAAAGTGCTGAGAAAAAGCGAGAGGATTCTATTGCTCAGTTGCGCGAAGCTCTTATTGTTGCAGAGAAAATAGGGCTTGAGGTCTCACCTGCTATGACGGGCGGGATTCTACTTGAAATGCAAAAAGAAGGAGTGGGGCAGGAGCTCTATATGCGAGGTGCTAAGGCGCTAAGGGCTGAGATTGGTAACCTTGAGAAGCGAGCATCTCAAGATCCATTTACAGATTCCTTGAGAGAGCACGAGGCTCGCTATAACTTTTACATGTCGCTAATGGAGTTCAGCCCTAGCGATGTTGAGGTATATCGAATGGATGGCGTTATAAAGCCGGCTGCTAGACCCATTAAGCCTCAAAAAACGATGATCATATTGATAGGTTTTCTTTTGGGGGGCATTGCAGGTTTTGGTATTGCATCGTTGCGGATTTTATTTCGGAAAGTATGAGTCGGATGGAGAAGGTCTTAAGGAGTTCTAGATGCTTGGCTGATGGCTGAAATATTACGGATATATGTCTTCTGATATAGTGCAAGTCCTTATGATTCAAGCTAGATACAGTAGCATATTGCACTCAGGTAGCTTGCTCAATTTACCTTCCCTTGTGAGCGGTCTGGAAAAGGTAGTACATAAAGTAACATGGGGTTACCTTCGGCTAATTTTAGTTGTATGTTACTCCAGCTAAGCACTGGTAAAGTATGACTGTGCAGCTGGCAGTTCATTTGTGTATCAATCAAACTGCTGTGTTGTCGGCGATAGTGCTCGTTGCCCGTTTCGGCAGTGTGGCAGTGGTTTATCAGGCAATCCAGTAACGCAATAGTCATCTTGACATTCCCAAACGTGTTCAACCATTTCGAGAGGTTGAGGTTGGTGGTAGTCGCATGCTGGTGTGCTTGTACAGTTTGATATAACAGAACAAGCACCACCGGTTTGGCTGAAGGGTAGCTATCCCGGTTCATTGGGTATGAGCAAGTCGATTCAAGGCAGTCCTTGAACGATGCGGCCAGTCGGCCAGCAATTTTTCTCGCTCCAACACGATGACCAGGTCGACTGGGTATTATGGGCGCGCACGTTTGTTGGATGTGTGTTGATTTTAGGCCCTGCCAGGCGGCGACCAGGCGTGCCTTGCCTGCTCCATCCCACCGATGAACACAGATGTCCTGTGCGGCACCTTATCCAGATTGGCCAATTCTCTGGTCGGGTGGGCATCTGTGTTAGAGGTGCTGAAATCGAAGTTTGCAAAGCCCCAATGGATGGCGCGTTTGGTCGTTTTCATTTGGTGGTTCGCTGAGGGGCTGGCACGATCTGCATGTTCCTGTTGGAAAGATGTTCGAGCAGTCATTTTGACAGGGGGGAATGTCTCTCCTTGGGAGGTCAGCTTGGCCATACCATGCAGGTGATAGGCGGTAACTTCAGCTGTAAATCGGTCAGATGAAGGGAGAGCTGCGTTGATGTAAAGCCAAGCCACGACACTCGGGATGTGATCCGCGCTCAGGCTTCCTGATCCGAGTGCTAGCTCTGTAGTCTCCAGCGCGGAATCGAGTCGGTAACGAGAGCGGTAGCGGATACCTGAGTCAGTTTCGGTTAGCGGTAGCATATATGGGTGCAAGGTCAAAACTTATGACCTCGATAAATGTCGAGGTTCTGGCCTGTACAGGCTATCTCAAGCGTCGTGCAGATAAGTCAATGCATGGGCTGTTCAAAATCCTCCGAGCATGCTAAAACCTTTGAAGCGCTGATCTAGCTGCTTGAAAAAGAAGGGAAAAATATGACGAAGTCGGAGTTGATCGAACGAATTGTCACCCATCAAGGGCTGCTCTCATCCAAAGATGTCGAGTTGGCCATCAAGACCATGCTTGAGCAAATGTCCCAGTGCTTGGCTACCGGTGATCGCATCGAAATCCGTGGCTTTGGCAGTTTCTCATTGCACTATCGTGCTCCGCGTGTGGGACGCAATCCTAAGACCGGCCAGTCGGTCAGCCTCGACGGTAAATTTGTTCCCCACTTCAAACCGGGCAAAGAGCTCCGGGATCGGGTGAACGAGGAGGAAGAAATTTGATAGCGTCGGCTCAAGGAGTAATTCATGCGTAGCCTGAAGCGCGTACTTCTCTTGGTTGCTGTGCTTTTCCTGGTGTTGGCCGTTTTGGCTTTTATGCTTGAGAACCAGCAATCAGTTTCCTTGCTGTTCCTGGGCTGGGCCGGGCCGCAGTTGCCTGTATCGCTTGTCATCGTAGTTGCGTTGTTGATAGGGATGCTGATTGGGCCTGTGATCGGTTGGTTCGTCAGTCGCACCACAAGAGTGCAGTGCAAACGCTTGGTGTGATGGCTGCAAGGGGAGGGCGTATATCGAATTTCCACGCCTCGTTTATCTATATCCATTAGTAAATCCTTCTTTAAACTGTAAAATGCTGCATCTGTCTGAGAGATCGTAGGTTTCATAAGGGGTCTCGGTACTGGTACGGATGGATCACTCGTCAGAGGCTACGGCTGATGCGATAGCTTTTACATTCATGGATTAGACAGCGCTCAGTATGCAGCCTTGTCAGCAAACTCAAGGGTATGGTTTTCGCGTGAAAATTCTAGTTACCGGTGGCGCCGGGTTTATTGGCTCCGCAGTCATTCGTCATATCATTTTCAATACTGCTGACTCTGTAGTGAATCTCGATAAGCTTACTTACGCTGGTAACCTTGAGTCTGTAGCTGAAGCCGCTCAGAGTGAGCGCTATGTTTTCGAGCGTGTGGATATCTGCGATAGGGACCAGCTGGATCGAGTCCTGCGTGAGCATCGGCCTGACACGGTCATGCATCTTGCGGCTGAGTCCCACGTTGATCGTTCGATCTCAGGGCCCTCCGAGTTTATCCAGACCAACATCATTGGCACTTACACTTTACTGGAGGCTGCTCGCCACTATTGGAGGGGGCTGGATGATGAGCGCAAAGCCAATTTCCGCTTCCATCATATTTCTACCGACGAAGTCTACGGAGATCTTGAAGCCCCGGAAGGTCTCTTCATTGAAACTACGCCTTACCAGCCAAGCTCACCGTATTCAGCCAGTAAAGCCAGTTCCGATCACCTGGTTCGAGCCTGGAACCGTACTTACGGTTTGCCAACATTGATCACCAATTGTTCGAACAACTACGGCCCATATCATTTCCCTGAGAAGTTGATCCCGCTGATCATTCTCAATGCCCTGGAAGGCAAGCCGCTACCGGTGTACGGCAAAGGCAATCAGATTCGCGACTGGCTCTACGTCGAAGATCACGCCCGGGCACTTTACAAGGTGGCGACCGATGGCATGATCGGCGAGACGTACAACATCGGAGGCCATAATGAAAAGCAAAACATCGAAGTAGTGCATGCCCTCTGCGCCCTGCTCGATGAATTGTGTCCAGACTCCACGCATCGTCCACATGCAAGCTTGATTACCTATGTTCAGGATCGCCCTGGCCACGACCAGCGTTATGCCATCGATGCGAGTAAGATCCAGCGTGAGCTGGGTTGGGTACCCGAGGAAACCTTCGAAACTGGAATTCGTAAAACCGTCGAGTGGTACCTCAATAATACTGAGTGGGTCGCACACGTAAAAAGTGGCAGCTACCAGCAGTGGATCGACAAGAACTACAGCGACCGTTCGAGCCAGACATGAGAATTCTTCTACTCGGAAAGAATGGCCAGGTCGGCTGGGAGCTGCAGCGCTCCCTTGCTCCCCTTGGAGAACTGATAGCTCTTGACCGTCAAAGGATCAATGGGTTGTGTGGAGACTTGTCCGATCTTGGCTCACTACGAGCAACGATTCGTCAGGTCAAACCCGATGTTATTGTCAACGCTGCGGCTTACACTGCGGTAGATAAAGCCGAATCAGAGCCTGAGCTTGCAACTCGCGTAAATACACTGGCAAGCCAGGTCATGGCTGAAGAAGCATTGTCCCTTGATGCCTGGCTGATTCACTACTCCACCGACTACGTGTTCAGCGGCTGTGGACAAATGCCATGGCAAGAAGATGACTTAGTTGCACCAGTGAATCATTACGGCGCGAGTAAGCTCGCTGGCGAGCAGGCTATTGCGGCTTCGAACTGCAAGCACCTGATCTTTCGCACCAGTTGGGTCTACGGTGCACGCGGCAACAACTTTGCCAAGACCATGTTGAGGCTGGCCAAAGACCGCGAAACCCTTAGTGTCATTGCAGACCAGATCGGTGCGCCCACGGGGGCAGATCTGATTGCAGACGTAACAGCTTTAGCTATTCAGAAAATCGTCGAGCATCCTGAGTTAGGTGGTGTGTATCACTTGGCGGCTGCCGGCGAAGTTTCTTGGCACGGTTATGCTAGTTATGTAATCGAGTTTGCCCGCAGCCATGGCGAACAACTAGCGGTGACGGTAATCGATCCGATCGATACCGCGGCCTACCCAACCCCTGCATGCCGGCCATTGAATTCACGTCTGAATACTCAGAAGTTGCAAGACAATTTTTCTCTGCGCTTGCCGGATTGGCAAAGTGGCGTAATCCGAATGCTTATGGAAGTTCTGAAGAAATGATCAACACGATAAATCGCAAAGGCATCATTCTCGCCGGTGGTTCGGGTACGCGTTTGCACCCGTTGACCCTCGGCGTGTCCAAGCAGATGCTGCCGATCTACGACAAACCGATGATTTTTTATCCGCTGTCAGTGCTGATGCTTGCGGGCATGCGTGAAATTCTGATCATCTCCACTCCGGAAGACTTGCCATGCTTTCGCAAGCTGTTGGGTGATGGCAGTTTGTACGGTATCAAGCTGACTTACGCTGAACAGCCAAGTCCAGACGGTCTGGCGCAAGCTTTCATCATCGGCGAAGAGTTTATTGGCCAGGATTCTTGCTGTCTGATCCTGGGCGACAATATTTTCTACGGTCAGCACTTTTCGGACAATCTGCGTTCGGCCAGTGCTCAAGAACAGGGCGCCACCGTATTCGGCTATCACGTATCCGATCCTGAGCGTTTCGGTGTGGTCGAGTTCGATGCTTCAGGTCGAGCCTTGAGTATCGAAGAAAAACCTCTCAAGCCAAAATCCAATTATGCAGTGACTGGTTTGTACTTTTACGATAACCAAGTTGTTGAGATAGCGAAGAACATTAAACCATCCGCCCGGGGTGAGTTGGAAATAACCGACGTCAATCGTGCCTACTTGGAACACGGGGCTCTCAACGTCGAAATGCTAGGGCGCGGTTTCGCTTGGTTGGATACGGGGACCCATGATTCTCTGCTCGAAGCCAGTCACTTCGTGCATACGATTGAAAAACGTCAGGGGTTAAAAGTCGCCTGTCTTGAAGAGATTGCGTTTAATAACCGATGGATCACCGCCGAACACCTGGGCCTTCAGGCTGACCGGTTGAAAAAAACCGGCTATGGGCAGTATTTGCACAATCTCGCACAGGCGGCGCTTGGCTTGGGCCAATGAGGTGATGAAAAACCACAATAATTGAGAGTCTGACACTAATAAATGTAGCCTACGGTGCTATTTGACCTGATAGCACAAGGTTTGCTGTTTCGATGGTGTGGTCGAGCATCTTGACAGGTCGGTCAAACAAAAAGCATTAATGATGTTTTTGGTTGGTGGCCTGGGTTCTCTATGGTGTTAGTAGCGGTACTTTATCAGGGCTTTGCTATACGAGAGAGAATCCGCTGGGTGTTGCTGGCCGGCTTCAAGCTTGTCCAAGGGTATATTGGCCATTCTGCTCGAGATGAAATGTGCCCTTTCGCATCTATAAGGTTCTCCCTAGCTATTTGTGACAGCAGCCGACGCTCCCATCATGGAGTGACGGCCCTGGAGCTGAATAACCGATCATCGATTTTTGTAGTTCGGGCCGTTATGAGTAGAATGTCGAAGAAATCTGCAAGGTTACGATCGGAGAATGGTCCCTGCACCGGTGTCATTTTTTGCCCGTTGACGAGATGGGAGTTCAAGTCCCTGTGATGGCAAACGAGAATGAGCTCGGCCCCAGAGAAGGTACTTGGCTTTCATCGACCTTGCATGGGGGAGGCTGCTCCCATGGAGGCGACCATTTGTGATATGTGTATGGATCTGAACATTCATGATGCGACGAGCGACTCAAGCGCTCCTCGAGAACGGACCTGGTATCTGATTCAATGCAAGCCTCGCCAAGATGGACGTGCAGAGGAACACTTGATTCGCCAAGGTTATCAATGCTCCCGACCTACCTGCCGTAGTGAAAGATCGGTGCGCGGGCAGCGCCAGTGGCTGACCGAATCTCTTTTTCCTGGCTATCTATTTATCAACCTACCTGACAATGCAAATTGGGTCCCTTTACGCTCGACTCGAGGTGTTAGTAAGGTGGTTGGCTTTGGTGGTAGACCTTTACCAGTCAGTGATTCGCTCATCGTCGAACTTCAGTACCGCTCGGCAAAAGCTTTTACATTAACGTCAAACGTCGATGATAAACTGAGCAATTGTAGCGGTGCTTTTTCTGAGCTTGACGTCATTTTTTTGACGGATGACGTAAATAAACGCACACTGCTCTTCATCGATTTCGTTACTCGCCAGCAGATCTGCCTAAAAAACGGACGGGTGGCAGGCTCCACAAAGCGTTGATGCTCACATTTCAAAGAATGTTGATAGCGCTTGACATAGCGGTACATATCGTTCTCAAGAAGCTGACGTCAAATCTTGGGGCGGTAGCGTGTTTGAGATCCTTCAGGTGCTGGTGCGGTCGATTTTATAAAAGTTATCAGCGGCAAACTAAGCTCGTTAGCATGAACTAATTTAAATTTTTCATAAGCGTTGGTAAAAAAATGTCTTTAAAAGTACTTTCTGTGTTCGGAACTAGGCCAGAAGCAATAAAGATGGCTCCTCTCGCGCTAGCGCTTGCAGAGGACGGACGTTTTGAGTCGAAAGTTTGCGTCACCGCTCAGCACCGGCAGATGCTTGATCAAGTATTAGACTTGTTTGCCCTGACACCTGAATATGATCTGAACATAATGCAGCCGGGGCAGGATTTGAATACGGTGACAATCGCGATTCTGCAGGGTATGAAAAACGTCTTCGAAGATTTCAAGCCTGATATTGTTTTGGTTCACGGCGATACTGCCACAACCTTTGCAACTGCTTTGGCCGCCTATTACCAGCAAATTCCAGTTGCTCATGTTGAAGCTGGTTTGAGAACTGGAAATCTCTATTCTCCGTGGCCAGAAGAGGGTAATCGCAAACTGACCGGTGCATTGGCTGCATTACATTTTGCCCCGACAGAGAATTCAGAGAATAATCTTCTCAAGGAAGGAGTCCATCCAGAAAGCGTGTATGTAACTGGTAATACGGTTATTGATGCCTTGCTCGATGTGGTCAAAAAACTCGAAGAGTCGAGTTCTTTGAGAACTGGTCTGGAAGAGCAGTTTTCGTTCATTCGAAGCGGAAAAAAGGTGATCCTAGTGACTGGGCATCGCCGAGAAAGTTTCGGAGGCGGATTTGAACGTATCTGTCATGCGCTGCTGGATACGGCTAAAGCATTTCCTGACGTGGAAATTGTTTATCCCGTGCATCTGAATCCCAATGTTAGAGAACCGATCAACCGGTTATTGTCAGGCCTCGACAATATTCACCTGATTGAGCCGCTAGACTATTTGCCGTTCGTTTATTTGATGAACCGGTCTTTTATCATTCTGACGGACTCCGGTGGAATTCAGGAAGAAGCCCCATCGCTTGGAAAGCCGGTACTTGTCATGCGAGAGACAACTGAGCGTCCCGAAGCGGTTGAGGCAGGCACCGTGAAACTGGTTGGCACTGAGGCACGTGCAATCGCTCAGCATCTGGAGTTGTTGCTTTCAGATACCGCAGCTTACGAAAGCATGAGCTTTGCCCATAATCCATACGGGGATGGCAAAGCTTGCCAGCGTATAATTGAAGTGTTGGCTAATTTTTCCGGCGCTGTAAAACACTAATATCACGGAATCGGGAAATTTTAACTCCCAGGAATTGAAGGGCGAGCATTGTGTTCAAGACTATTTCAGTTATCGGTTTAGGTTATATCGGTTTACCCACTGCTGCCGTTTTCGCATCGCGAAAAATCAAAGTAATTGGGGTGGATGTGAACAAGCTCGCAGTTGATACCATCAACAAAGGGATGATTCATATTGTTGAGCCGGACCTTGATATTGTTGTTCATGCTGCGGTTACGGAGGGTTACCTGCGTGCGACCCAGATCCCAGAGCCAGCTGATGCGTTTCTGATTGCGGTGCCAACTCCGTTCAAGGGCGACCATGAACCCGACCTTTCGTATATTGAGTCGGCGTGCAAGGCCATTGCACCGGTACTGAAGGTCGGAGATTTGGTGATCCTGGAGTCCACCTCCCCTGTTGGCGCGACGGAGCAAGTGGCAGGCTGGCTAGCTGAGATGCGCACCGATCTTACCTTCCCTCAGACTCACGGAGAGTCGTCCGATATCCGTGTTGCTCATTGTCCCGAGCGCGTCTTGCCAGGACATGTGCTGCGAGAACTGGTACAGAATGACCGTGTAATTGGTGGGATGACCGCTAAATGTTCCGAGCGTGCGGCCAAACTTTATCAGTTGTTTGTAGAGGGGGAATGTGTAATCACCAACGCTCGAACAGCCGAGATGTGTAAACTTACCGAGAACAGCTTTCGGGATGTGAACATTGCGTTTGCCAATGAGCTTTCGATGATTTGCGATAAGCTAAATATCGATGTATGGGAATTGATTCGATTGGCGAATCGCCATCCGAGGGTAAATATTCTTCAGCCTGGCCCGGGCGTCGGTGGGCACTGTATTGCTGTAGACCCTTGGTTCATTGTAAGCAAAACCCCTGAAGACGCTAGAATTATTCGTTGTGCCCGAGAAGTGAATGATGCAAAGCCTGAGTGGGTAATCGACAAGGTCAAACTGGCTGTTGCGGAATATCTGCAGTCCAATCCAGAAAAGACCGCAAGAGAAGTCACCGTGGCGTGTTTCGGGCTCGCTTTTAAACCTGATATTGATGATTTGCGAGAAAGCCCAGCAGTAGCGATCACCAAGCGCATTGCTCACGAGCACCCTGGGCGTGTATTTGCAGTAGAACCCAATATCTCGGAGCTGCCAGCTACACTCGTTGATATTGTGGCTCTCAAATCGGTAGAAGAGGCGTTGAACGAAGCCACTATTGTGTTGATGTTGGTTGATCATAAAGTGTTCAAAGAACTGTCTTCTGCCCGCTTGAGTGCAATCAAGCTGATTGATACGCGCGGTGTCTGGAGTAAATGAATTAGTGCACCATCGTGGTTTTATTGCAGAGACCTGATGAGTGTTGGTTGGCTGTAATAACCTGGGTGAGCAGTACCTTTGCGGGTGCTGCTCTCTGTTGTGTGTAAAGTGCAAAAATTAACGATGTAGCCAAGGCGAGGTGGCTGAGCATCCAGTTAATGAGCAGGAAGAAATAGTAAAACAACTTACTTTGATTCGAGATATGACATTGTTGCGTAAAGACCTAACAAATATAGCCTCGCTAGCGTGCATTCAAGGCGCAAACGCAGTATTGCCTATCTTTATCTTTCCCTATGTACTACACCTGTTTGGCTCAGCTAAGTTTGCAGATCTTGTTGTATCCGAAGCTGTATCGCTCATTATTCTTGCTGTCGTGCTGTACAGCTATGAAATCAACGGTGTTTCTCGAGTCGTGACTTCGTACGCACGTGGCGGAATTACGGCAGCGTCTGATGTGTATTGTGAGATTCTTTTTTCAAGGCTCATGATTTGGTTTGTCTGCGCTATCGTAGTGTTAATTTCCGGTTTTTTCCTACAGGAACAGTTTTTCTTTTCATTGTTATGCTGGATGTTGGTGCCATTGAGTTTTATTTTTCAGTCGACCTATTTCTATCAGTCGATAGAGAACAATCTACCGGTCGCAGTTTTTACATTGATAAGTCGTTTGGTCTGCTGTTCGATTGTGTTTCTCTTTTTGAAAGCGGAAGATCCAGTCTACTTCCTGCCGTTGATAGTAGGTGGATGCTATCTGGTAGGTGGGCTTGCCTCATCGTTCTATTTGAAAGCGGTGCTGGGTTTGAAATACATCAGCGTGTCGCTCTCTCGCCTCTGGGAGTGTTTACTTGAGGGTAAAGAAATTTTCTTCGGGAACATTGCCGTTGTTTTGTTCAGGGACTCCAATTTGCTGGTGTTGAGTCTTTTCTCGGTGAGCCCTGTCGCCATAGCAAGCTATTCCGTGGTCGAGAAACTCATCAAGGCTTTCCAGGCGCTCATCAGGCCGCTCAATCAGTTTTTCTTCACCAGGGCGATTCAATCATTGCATGACGAAAAAACACCGAGCCCAGGCGCTTTTGTCAAGGTGATGAAATTAACTTGGATACAGTTGGCTACTCTCGCGACGATTCTTTCGGGGATTATTATCCTATGGCTGATGCTTAATGAGTATTTGGAGTTTTTGAAAACCTATCCAAACAAACAGCTTATGGCTGGGTTGTTCTTGTTTATGACGATTGGAGTCTTCTTTGGGGTTTCCAATTTTATGCTGGGAACAGCGGGCTTGAACAATTTGAGTTCGAAGAAGTATTACGCCAAGATTTTGATATTGACGGGCGTTGTAGCAGTTTCCGCTTGTGTGATAATGACAAGCGTATGGGGAGTTTATGGCACAGCAATCAGTTTTGTTCTAGGTGAGCTGACATTGTTCACCCTGATTGCAATAAAATACCTAAAAAAAATTTGAGGCTGAAAACTCACTTATAAAGTATTTTTGTGTTTCGAAATATAATTCAGACATGTGGCATGTCAAAAATTGACAAGTGTGCGCGGAGTTATCATGAGTAAAAGACCTTATCAGATTTGCACTAACTGTGTAATGGATACAACAGACGAAAATATTGTATTTGATGACAAAGGGGTTTGTGATCACTGTAACGGTTACTATCGTGATTTGCTTCCTCATTGGGATACGGGTCCCAAGGGAAGACAACAAATAACCGAAATTTTCGAGAAAATCAAAGCAGATAGTAAGGGTAAGCCATTCGATTGCATTATGGGTATGAGTGGCGGGCTGGACAGTTCGTATCTGCTGCATATCGCCGTTAAAGAGTTTGGTTTGCGCCCGTTAGTTTTTCACGTAGATGGTGGCTGGAACTCTCAGTTAGCGGTGCATAACATTGAGGTTATCGTTGAGAAGTTGGGCCTCGATCTGTACACCGAGGTTATCAACTGGGAAGAAATGAAGGATTTCCAAAGAGCTTTTTTCAAAGCCTCTGTTCCACATCTTGA
Organism: Pseudomonas chlororaphis subsp. piscium; assembly: GCF_003850345.1. Classification (NCBI taxonomy): domain Bacteria; kingdom Pseudomonadati; phylum Pseudomonadota; class Gammaproteobacteria; order Pseudomonadales; family Pseudomonadaceae; genus Pseudomonas; species Pseudomonas chlororaphis. Next base: position 5,145,591 of record NZ_CP027707.1, on the reverse strand, counting down.
TATCCCTCAGGACCATGCTTTCATCGCGACCCTGTACCACTTCGCCAACAAGCACGGGATCAAATACATTCTGAATGGCGGAAACTATTCAACTGAGTGTGTCAGAAATCCACTGGAGTGGATGTACTACGGTACTGATATGTGGCAGCTGAAAGATATTCATAAACAGTTCGGCGAACGACCTTTGGTGGACTACCCACTGAGCAGCATCTGGTTTCACAAGGTTTATTTGCGTTTCTTCAAGGGTGTCAAGGTGATTAAACCTTTGAACTATGTTCCGTACATTCGTTCCGAAGCAATCGAGACACTGTCTAGGGAATATGGCTGGAAGTCATATCCTCGCAAGCATGACGAATCGAGGTTTACGAAGTTCTACGAAGGTTACTGGTTGCCAACCAAGTTTGGTTACGACACAAGGAAGATTCAATATTCGAGTCTTATTCTTACCGGGCAGATGACTCGTGAGGATGCGTTGAATAACCTGGCTCAGCCGGCGTACGACCCGGAAACATTGGACCAGGATTTTGAATACATCGCGAACAAGCTGGATATGACTGTTTCCGAGTTGAAGGCATTGATGGAATTACCGAATAAATCCTATCGTGATTACAAATCCCAGCGATATCTGTTTGATCTTGGGGCTAAAGTCATGCATCTGTTGGGGATGGAAAGGGCAGTCAAGAGATGATTACTGTCATTGATTATGGCATCGGTAACATTCTGTCGTTTATCAATCTTTATAAACGGCTGAATATTGAATGTTGTGTTGCAACGTCCTATCAGGACCTTGTCGGGGCGAGTAAAATAATATTGCCCGGCGTCGGTTCGTTTGATCACGCGATGAGCAGTCTTAATCGCTCGGGGATGCGCGAAGCGCTGGATGATTTGGTAGTGGACAAAAAGGTTCCGGTATTGGGTATCTGCGTAGGCATGCAAATGCTGGCTAACTCCAGTGATGAAGGCGAACTACCTGGATTGGGTTGGGTGCCTGGTACCGTTAGAAAGTTTGATGTCGAGAAAGTAAAGCAGCTGCCTCATATGGGCTGGAACGATGTTGTACCTTTGCAAGCAAGTGGGCTGTTCAAAAACTTCTCGGAAACTCCAAAGTATTATTTTTTGCATTCTTTTTATTTTGAATGTGCTGACCGTGACCACGCACTTGCGTCCTCTACGTATGGTGAGGAGTTTACTTGTGCAGTCAATTCCGGTTCAGTGTTCGGAGTGCAGTTTCATCCAGAAAAGAGTCACCACTTCGGTGTTAACTTGCTGAAAAACTTCTCGGAGTTGCCATAAATGCTACGGCCTAGAATAATTCCGTGCTTGCTTATTCGTAATAAGGGACTTGTCAAGACTGTAAAGTTTAAAGACTCTAAGTATATTGGCGATCCTCTCAATGCGGTGAAGATCTTTAATGAAAAAGAAGTTGATGAGCTGATCGTCCTAGATATTGATGCTACGACAGAAGGTCGTGAGCCTGACTACGCGTTGATAAAGAGAATGGCGATGGAATGCCGTATGCCATTTTGCTATGGTGGGGGCATTTCCACAGCTGATCAGGCACGTAAAATTATTGGATTGGGTGTCGAGAAAATTGCTATTAGTTCGGCAGCAATCGCAAATCCTGCTCTAGTAAAGGAAATTGCCGAGGAAATTGGTAGTCAAAGTGTTGTTGTCGTTCTGGATGTCAAGAAAAAGCTTTTAGGCGGGCGATACGAAGTCTGGATTAACAATGGAAAAAAGAACACTGGAAAGTGTCTGCTGGATATGTGTAGTGAGCTGCAGGAGCTGGGGGTTGGGGAAATCGTAATTAACTCCATCGATTATGATGGTGTTATGAAAGGCTATAATCTGGATGTTGCTGGAAAAGTCTACGATAAGGTTCATGTGCCGCTGACAATCTTGGGCGGAGCTGGCTCAATTGATGATATAGGGGTTTTGATTAAAAAATTTGGAGTGGTGGGCGCTGCGGCGGGCAGCCTTTTTGTATTCAAGGGAGTATATAAAGCTGTGCTGATCAATTACCCGACATTTGCTGAGAGGGATTTGTTGCTGGATCGTTATTTTCCACAATAGATTCTGAGTCTTAATTGGTGTGCACAGATCAAATTGACCCGAACATTTAATTTAAGCAGGCTGGCATGAGAATAGCGATAGTTTGTATTTGTTATAATGCGTATGATCATCTATTGACTCTCGCAACCTCTCTAAACGAATCACTTTCTCGTGCGGAAAACGTAGATTTCACCTTTGTGGTTGTTGATAATTCAACAAAGGAAAAGAATGAGCAGGTGTTGGCGAGCGTTTCTGCCATGAACTTTAAAACGCACTATCTGAAGTCAGACAATGTGGGCTACTTTCCAGGATTCAAGAAAGGGACTGAGTTGCTGGGTTCGTTGCTTGATTTCGACTGCGTTGCCATTTCAAATGTCGATTTGACCGTGCGTGCGGACTTTTTTGAGTCGCTGAAAGCTCAAATTAATATTGTTTCTAATGAGGCTGGAATTATAGCGCCTGCCATCCTTTCTAGGGGGCGTGGAGGTGATTTGAATCCTAAGACCTTATACAGACCAACGCGCTTTTCCCTGTTGAAGAATATTTTTATTTTCAAGCATCTTTGGTTGTTTAGAATATATCGAAAGCTTTCGGATATGAAAGTTAAGAGTTCCATTGGTTCTCTGGCCGCAGGTGAAAGCTTCTATTCCCCCCATGGGTCATTTATTTTATTTACTAAACAGTATTTTTTACAGGGCGGCTCGGTCGACTACCCCCAGTTTTTGTTTGGTGAGGAGGATTTTGTCGCTGAGCAATGCCTTAGAATCGGTCTAAAGGTTCAATACCAGCCGAGTATCACGATCATCGATGATGACCATGGCTCTACGTCCCGCGAGAAACTCGAGTTTATCGCGAGCGAACATGTAAAGTCTCTCAAGTACATTGTCGATACTTATCATTCTTGACGGTGGTTTTATGAAACAGATTTTGCAGGATATGGCGAAGGGCGGAACCACTATTGCTGAGGCCCCTTCACCGCAGGTTTCACGCGGTAGCGTTGTTATCAATACGCGTGTGTCGCTGATCTCGGCGGGTACCGAGCGCAGTTTGGTTGGATTTGGCAAGGCCTCCTATCTGGAGAAAGCGCGCCAGCAGCCTGAAAAAGTCAAGATGGTGTTCGAGAAAATTCAGACTGATGGCCTTGTCACTACGCTCGAGGCTGTTCAGTCCAAGCTTTCACAGCCTTTGCCTTTAGGCTATTGCAACGTAGGTGTCGTCCACGAGGTAGGAGCGGGTGTTGATGGGTTCAAAGTCGGCGATAGAGTAGTCTCCAACGGACCTCACTCTGACGTAGTCAAGGTGCCGAAGAATCTGTGCGCCCTTATTCCCGATGAAGTCAGTGATATCGAAGCTTCATTTACCGTTGTTGCGAGTATCGGTCTGCAGGGCATTCGGCTCGCTGAGCCCTCATTGGGAGAAGCTTTCGTCGTTATTGGGGCCGGTTTGATCGGTCTTCTGACTGTGCAGTTGTTGCGAGCACAAGGTTGCAGAGTCTTGGCTATTGATTTTGACGAATCAAAACTTGCTCTTGCGCGTCAGTTCGGAGCGAGCACCTGTAATCCGGCTAAAGGCGAAGATCCAGTTGCTGCGGGAATGGCGTTCAGTCGTGGCAATGGGGTTGACGGAGTCATCATCACGGCGTCTACAAAAACGAGTGATCCGGTAACCCATGCAGCCCGAATGGCTCGCAAGCGTGGGCGCATCATATTGGTTGGCGTAACCGGCTTGGAGCTTAATCGCGCTGACTTTTATGAAAAAGAGCTAAGTTTCCAAGTTTCATGTTCATACGGCCCAGGCCGTTATGACCCGTTGTATGAAGAGAAAGGTCAGGATTACCCGATAGGTTTTGTTCGTTGGACTGAACAACGTAACTTTGAGGCTATCCTCGACATGCTTGCCGCAGGGCAATTGGATGTCAAACCTCTCGTCAGCCAACGATTTGCGTTTGAGGACGCGGCCGAAGCTTACAACATGCTTATTGAAGACAAATCAGGTTTAGGAATTTGCTTGGAATATGCATCCGATGTTGCTGAGCGTGGTATCAGGACTGTTGTACTTGACTCATCCCGCGCTTTTAATGCGCAGCGTCCGGTCATGGGTTTCATTGGTGCTGGAAACTACGCTTCGCGCGTGTTAATTCCCGCATTCAAAAATGCCGGGGCGCAGTTTCATACAATTGTTACCGCTGGCGGGGTGAACGGCGTCATTCATGGGGCAAAAGCCGGTTTTGCAGCTGCTTCCACTGATCTGGATGGAATGCTGGCTGACTCGACGATAAATACGGTAGCGATTGTTACTCGTCACGATAGTCATGCACATTTTGTGAGCAAGGCGTTGACTGCAGGAAAAAACGTCTTTGTCGAGAAACCACTGGCAATCACCCATTCAGAACTGGAAGATGTGCAAGCCGCCTATACCAAGGCCCATTCAGGCGGCAAAGGGCCGCAACTGATGGTGGGCTTCAATCGACGTTTTTCGCCGCAAGTGCAGAAGATGAAAGCCTTGCTTGCAGCGGTAAAAGAGCCGAAATCCTTTGTCATGACGATGAATGCCGGCGCTATTCCCGCGAATCACTGGACACAGGATACGGCGGTTGGCGGCGGACGTATCATCGGCGAGGCCTGCCACTTCATTGATCTGATGCGTTTTCTGGCCGGTAGCAAAATCGTTTCGATCCAGGCCCGCAGGATGGGCGATACGGACGCGGTGGAAATCACCGAAGACAAAGCTGCGATTATTCTGGGTTTTGAAGATGGTTCTTTCGGCACCATTCATTACCTGGCCAATGGAGCATCTAGCTTTCCAAAAGAGCGTGTGGAAGTCTTTGCCGCGGGCCGTGTCTTGCAATTGGATAACTTCCGCAAATTGAAGGGCTTCGGCTGGCCCGGCTTCAACAAGCTCAACCTGTGGAAACAGAACAAGGGGCAAAGCGAGTGTGCGGCTGCATTCCTCGCTGCCGTGGAGTCTGGTGCGGCGACGCCGATCTCCTCCGATGAAATCTTCGAAGTGGCGCGGGTGAGTATCGAGGTTTCGCGGATTCTGCGTGAGCAATGAGCCTTTTTATTACTAAAGCCAGAACTGCCGTCGCGCTAGGGGGCGGCAATCTGGTTCGCGCATTGACGTATCGGCTTGGAGTCAAGACTGGGGTGAACCCTGTCAGACGTCTTTGCGCCGATATGCCACAGGGGCCTTTTTTTGCGCCCAGTGCCAGACGCGCCAACTCATTGCCCGTCAATACCCAATGGGATACCCAGGCCCGCTATTACGGGTGTTGGGATATTCCTGTTTCGGACAAGGCACCTGACTGGCACCTGAACCCGCTCAGTGGGGTTCGGGTTCCTGATCCCGAAAGGGAGTGGTGGCGCATCCCTGACTTTGACGCAGCTGTTGGTGACATCAAGAGTATCTGGGAAGCGTCGCGTCTGGACTGGACGCTGGCATTCGCTCAGCGAGCCTGTTCAGACGATGCCTCGCAGATGGATCGGCTGAATCTGTGGCTGACACACTGGTGCAAGAATAACCCTCCTTATTGTGGTCCGAACTGGAAGTGCGGTCAGGAAGCTTCCATTCGTGTTCTGCACCTGGCGATGACGGCGATCATTCTTGAGCAGTCGGCGACGCCTTTGCCCGGGCTGATGGATCTTGTCCGAGCGCACCTCAAACGCATTGAGCCAACGTTGAGTTATGCGATGGCCCAAGACAACAATCACGGCACCTCTGAAGCCGCGGCCTTGTTCGTCGGTGGCAGCTGGCTGGCGCTGTGTAATCATCCGGAAGGGACGCGTTGGCAGCGATTGGGGCGTAAATGGCTGGAGAACCGCGCCGCTCGATTGATCGAGCCGGACGGCAGTTTCAGCCAGTACTCGGTCAATTATCACCGGGTCATGCTCGATACCTTTTCCATGGTCGAGGCCTGGCGAATCAAGGCTGGACTCGAAGCCTTCTCCGCAACCTTTCAATCCAGGGCGCGGGCCGCTACGAATTGGCTGTTTTCGCTGGTTGACGAGAGTTCCGGAGATGCGCCGAATATCGGGGCCAATGATGGTGCGCGGCTGTTGCCGCTGACGGACACGGACTACCGCGATTTCCGGCCGACGGTTCAGTTGGCCATGACGCTGTTCTACGGAAAAAGAGCCTATACGGCTCCAGGGGCGTGGGATTTGCCTTTGCAGTGGCTGCAACTGTCGGTGCCGTCGGCTGTCGTCGAACGCCCGGCCAGCCAGCTGTTCGACCAGGGTGGATATGCACTGCTGCGGCGCGCAGATGCCTTTGCGGTGCTGCGTTATCCGCGTTTTCGTTTTCGACCGAGCCAGGCCGATGCGCTGCACGTGGATCTCTGGCGTTCGGGCCTCAATCTGCTGCGCGACGCAGGAACCTATAGCTATAACACCTCGGCTCAATGGTTGAGCTATTTCCCAGGTACCGTCAGTCATAACACTGTGCAATTCGACGGGCGTGACCAGATGCCACGGCTCAGTCGTTTCCTGTTTGGCGACTGGCTGCGCACGAGCAAGGTTGATGGTCTGAGCGATACAGCAGAGGCCACTACCTGCGGTGCCAGTTATGGCGATAACGCTGGTGCCTTTCATACGCGTCAGGTGCGTCTGAGCGATACCGGGTTGCAGGTTCGGGATGAGATCAAGGGGTTCAAAGCCGGTGCGGTTCTGCGCTGGCGTTTGCAGCCAGGCGATTGGCAGATGTCGGATGGTGTATTGAGCAACGGTTCGCACCGGATATCGGTAACGGGCAGCATGCCGATTGTTCGGCAGGAGCTGGTTCGGGGCTGGGAGTCTCGTTACTACTTGCAGAAGACTGAAGTGCCGGTGCTTGAAATAGAAGTGGATTCGGCGGGTGTTTTGATTACGGAGTATCACTGGTAAACATGAAAATTCTTTATTTTCATCAGCATTTTTCCACTCCGAAAGGAGCTGTCGGCATTCGGTCCTATGAAATGGCCCGTCGCCTGATTGCTCGAGGGCATCAGGTTTCCATGGTCTGTGGCAGCTACGGTGGTGGACAAACCGGGCTGGAAGGCCCTTTTGTCGGTGGGAAACGCAAGGGCACCGTCGACGGAATTGAAATCATCGAGTTTGATCTGGCGTACTCCAACAGTGACGGCCTGTTCACTCGCACACTCAGTTTCCTGAAGTTCGCATTTCGCAGCATTGGGTTGGCGCTGACCGAGCGTTACGATCTGGTTTTTGCCACCACGACACCTCTGACGGCAGGGATTCCTGGTATTTTTGCGCGTTGGTTGCGCAATAAGCCGTTTGTATTCGAAGTCCGTGATCTCTGGCCCGAGCTCCCCAAGGCAATGGGCGTCATTCGCAATCCTCTGATTCTGTCTGCCATGTCGCTGCTTGAATGGGCGAGCTATCGTTCTGCTCACCGAGTCATCGGGCTTTCCCCGGGCATTGTCGATGGTATTGCCCATCGCGGTGTTGCGCGCGACCGGATCACCATGATTCCCAACGGCTGCGACCTCGACATTTTTAATGCGCCTGCCGAGCCATGGCGGCCTGCCGGTGTGGAAAAAGATCAACTGATGGCGGTCTTTGCCGGTACCCACGGTGTTGCCAACAAGCTGGATTCGGTACTGGATGCAGCGAAGGAGCTGAAACTTCGCCAGCGTGACGATATCCGCCTGGTGCTGATCGGGCAGGGCAAGTTGAAGCCGGCGCTGCAGCAGCGAGCGGCCAGGGAAGGGCTGGATAATGTGATCTTTCACGATTCGGTGAACAAAGCGAAGTTATCCGGCCTGATGGCCAGTGCGGATCTTGGCTTGCAGTTGCTCGCCAATGTTCCTGCTTTCTATTACGGCACTTCACCCAACAAGTTTTTCGACTACATTGCTTCGGCGCTGCCTGTTCTGAATAACTATCCAGGCTGGCTGGCCGAAATGATCACCAGGGAAGATTGCGGTTTTGTCGTACCGCCGGAAAATCCTTCGCTGTTCGCCGATGCCCTGATACAGGCAGCCGATGCCCGTGAAGAACTCAAGGCCAAAGGCCTGAGAGGTCGTGAGCTGGCGGTCAGGGAATTCGATCGTCGCAAGCTGGCGGATCGGTTTGTCGATTGGCTGGAGGGTGTGGCTCGATGATTAAGCGTGGGTTCGATCTGTTTGCTTCGATACTGGGCCTGTTGTTGCTGGCACCGGTCATGGCGGTGGTTGCCTGGCAGATCCGCAAGAAACTCGGTTCGCCCGTGTTGTTCCGCCAGATTCGTCCGGGCAAGGACGGCAAGCCCTTCGAGATGGTCAAGTTCCGTACAATGCGCGATGCTCATGACGCGATGGGCAACCCGCTGCCGGATTCGGAGCGCATGACACCGTTTGGCAGCTTTTTGCGTTCGAGCAGCCTGGATGAGTTGCCAGAGCTGTGGAATGTGTTGAAGGGCGATATGAGTCTGGTAGGGCCTCGGCCTCTGCTGATGGAGTATCTGCCGCTTTACAATAGCGAACAGTATCGTCGCCATGAGGTGCGTCCGGGCGTGACTGGCTGGGCTCAGATCAATGGGAGGAATGCCCTGGAGTGGGAGGAAAAATTCAACCTGGATGTCTGGTATGTAGACAACCAATCCTTATGGTTGGATTTGAAAGTCATCTTCCTGACGATCAAAAAAGTTGTTATTCGTGATGGTATCAGTGCAGAAGGCGAAGTTACCGCTGCGAAGTTTACTGGGACCAAACGATGAATTTGCGGGCCCAGCTGGAAGCTAAATGGAAATAATACGGTCGTTGTGAATGCGGTTGAGTTTTGCGACTGGAAGGTTATTGAGTTTCCGGCGATTTCTGGCCCGAGCAGCGGCGAAACTGGTGCCAGGGGACCGTTGGCGACATCGCTGCGCGTATGATCCCTCTGATCAGTATGATGGTGTGATCACTGGAGCGGCAGTTATTGCAAATGTGCCTGCCCCGATAATGGGGCCGAGTGTTTAAAGCGCTGCCCCAGGCTTGTTGTAGACAGCAGGAGCTCATGAAGAGCTCTCCATATTTTCGAATGAAAACTGACGGGTATTGGTTGTGTTGAATACACCTTTTTCTTCCTGGCCTTCCTTTTCCGACGAAGAGGCCAATGCTGTACGTGATGTGATCCTGTCCAACAAAGTCAATTACTGGACCGGCACGCAAGGACGTGAGTTCGAAAAGGAATTCGCGGCATGGGCGGGAACTCAATACGCCATTGCGCTCGCTAACGGCACGGTCGCCCTGGACCTGGCCCTTAAGGCTTTGGGGATTGGCGCCGGCGACGAAGTGATCGTTACCTCGCGTACGTTCCTGGCATCGGTGTCCAGCATCGTCAATGCCGGGGCAACCCCGGTTTTCGCCGATGTGGATCGCGATTCGCAAAACTTCACCGCGCAGAGCATTCGCACTGTAATGACTCCTCGTACCTGCGCGGTCATCTGTGTGCACCTGGCTGGCTGGCCTTGTGACATGGACCCGATCATGGCCTTGGCGCAGGAGTTCGATCTCAAGGTGATCGAGGACTGCGCGCAGGCCCATGGGGCCCTGTACAAGGGGCGTCCCGTCGGTTCGATCGGTCATGTCGGTGCCTGGTCTTTCTGTCAGGACAAGATCATGACCACGGGTGGCGAGGGCGGCATGGTCACCACCAATGATCGCCAGTTGTGGGCAGACATGTGGGCCTTCAAGGACCATGGCAAGAGCTGGGAGGCTGTCTATGAGCGCGAGCATCCACCAGGCTTCCGCTGGGTGCACGAAAGTTTTGGCACTAACTGGAGGATGCTGGAAGTCCAGGCCGTGATTGGCCGGATTCAACTCAAGCGCATGACCGATTGGCAGGCAAGCCGTCTGGAGAATGCACAGCAGATATGGGATTGCGCTCGCCAACTGAATGGCCTGCGTACTCCGGCCATACCCGAAGGCAGCGTTCATGCTGCCTATAAATGTTATGTATTTGTGGAACCGCAACAACTCAAGGACGGTTGGGACAGGGATCGTATTCTGGCGGAGATTACGGCGCGGGAAGTACCGGTATTCTCCGGCTCCTGCTCCGAGGTCTATCTGGAAAAGGCCTTTGACAATACTGATTGGCGCCCTGCGGTCCGCTTGCCGATTGCTCGAGAGCTGGGAGAAACCAGCCTCATGTTCCTGGTACACCCTACGCTGAAGGCATCTGAAATCGAGAAAACGTGCTCGGTGCTCAAAGAGGTCATGCAACTGGCCGCGCGGTAACTATCAGCCAGACTTTTGCGGTGGAGCGGTTTCCGCTCCCCGCACAAAAAGAATTCGGCTGCTGGGCTGTAAAGCGGGCTTGCCTGTTGTCATAAAATGGAACTTCTTGGGATCACCCAGTGTGGCACGAGATATATTTCAGGAGTAATAGAGGTGTTCAAGGTGTTATGGATAAGTTGAGAGCCTTTTTACTGGGATTAACGCGCCGGCAAAAGCGTGCCTTTCAGGTGGTGACTGACGTTATCCTCGTCTGGTTTGCCCTCTGGATGGCCTTTGTCGTTCGTTTAGGCGTCGATGAGCTGGTCAATCCCTTTGCTGATTACCTCTGGTTATTTTTGAGTGCCACTGTTGTCGCAATCCCGTTGTTCATACGCTTCGGTATGTACCGTGCCGTCATGCGTTATTTTGGCAACGATGCGCTGATCACCATTATCAAGGCTGTCAGCCTGTCGGCGCTCATGCTTGCCCTGATCGTGTATTGGAGCAGCAGCCGTCAACCGATGGTGCCCAGATCGATAATCTTCAACTACTGGTGGCTGAGCCTGGTGATGATCGGCGGATTGCGTCTCGCGATGCGCCAGTACTTCCTGGGCGATTGGTTCACAGCTGCGCAGCATGTTCCTTTTACCAGTCGGGATGATGGCTTGCCGAAGGTGGCCATTTACGGCGCCGGTGCGGCGGGTAACCAATTGGTCGCTGCTTTGCGAATGGGTCGCTTGATGCGCCCGGTAGCATTCATCGACGACGACAGTAATATTGCCGAGCGAGTGATTTCCGGGCTGCATGTCTATAAGCCCAAACATATTCAGCAAATGATCGATGTGACTGGAGCTCAGCAGATCCTGTTGGCAATCCCTTCTGCCAACCGTACGCGACGCCGAGAGATTCTGAGTTTCCTCGAGGGGTTCGGTCTGCATGTGCAAAGTGTGCCGGGCTTTATGGATCTGGCGAGCGGACGGGTCAAGGTCGATGATATTCAGGAAGTCGATATTGCCGACCTGTTGGGGCGCGACTCGGTCCCCCCTCAGGAAGAGTTGCTCGAGCATTGCATCAAGGAGCAGTCGGTACTGATCACGGGTGCCGGTGGTTCGATCGGTTCGGAACTGTGCCGTCAGATTCTTGCGTTGCGCCCGACCACGATGCTGCTCTACGAGCACAGTGAGTTCAATCTCTACAGCATCTTGCAGGAGCTCGAACAGCGCATCGTGCGCGAGTCGCTGTCCGTGAAGTTGTTGCCGATCCTGGGGTCCGTGCGTAATCAGGAAAAACTGCTCGACATCATGCAAACCTGGCATGTGGATACGGTGTATCACGCCGCAGCCTATAAGCATGTCCCTATGGTCGAGCACAATATCGCCGAAGGCCTGTTGAACAATGTGATGGGTACATTGAGTACGGCGCAGGCCGCTCTTCGTGCGAATGTCGCGAACTTCGTGCTGATTTCAACGGATAAGGCTGTACGCCCGACGAATGTCATGGGCAGTACCAAGCGTCTGGCCGAAATGACGCTGCAGGCTCTGAGCCGTGAGGTGGCTCCGGTATTGTTCGGGGAACACGCCAATGTTTCCCGGGTGAATAAAACCCGCTTTACCATGGTGCGTTTCGGCAATGTGCTGGGCTCTTCCGGTTCGGTCATTCCGTTGTTTCACAAGCAGATCAAGTCTGGTGGACCTCTGACGGTCACGCATCCCCGTATCACACGTTATTTCATGACTATTCCGGAAGCAGCCCAACTGGTAATCCAGGCGGGCTCCATGGGGCAGGGGGGGGATGTGTTTGTGCTGGATATGGGCGAGCCGGTCAGGATTGTCGAACTGGCCGAGAAGATGGTTCACTTGTCCGGACTAAGCCTGCGCTCCGAAAAGAACCCCCATGGCGACATAGCCGTCGAGTTCACGGGACTGCGGCCAGGCGAAAAGCTCTATGAAGAACTGTTGATCGGCGATAACGTCGTAGCGACGCAGCATCCAATGATCATGAGCGCCAATGAAGACTATCTGCCTTGGGATGTATTGAAGGCCAGGCTGGGCGAGTTGCTGTTGGCGGTCGACCAGGATGATTACTCGAGAGTCCGGCAACTGTTGCGCGACACGGTCAGTGGCTACACTCCGGATAGCGAGATTGTCGACTGGATTTATCAGCAGCGCCGGCTCGAGCCCTAGTTGCATCATTAGCCCCTCGGTCGCCAGGAACTTGCTGTCTGGTGCTGAGGGGCGATTACACTTGTCAAGCATTACCTGCGTTCTTGCTGTACTTACACAGAGTGGACACTATGGGGGCGGCACTGTCTTGACCCATCGGTAAAAACGTTCTGCTCTGCAACTACAAAAATAAAAAACATATTGAAGTGGTCAGCCGGGACCGCAGTCTGGTTCCAGACTTCGCTGCCACGACATGCCGTTGGAGTCGACACCTTGAGCTTTCAAGCATCGTCTGACTTATGGTTTCCCTGGATAGGGCTTTTGTGGTCGCTACCGATCATGGCGATCCTCTCGCTGGGGGTGACTGGAGCTTTTCTTCGTTATGCGCTTGCTCACAGGCTGATGGAGATTCCGAACGCACGCAGCTCCCATTCCATTCCTACACCGCGTAGTGGCGGGGTAGGTATCGTCCTGACCTTCCTTATTGCCTTGCCCTTGGCCGGCATGCTTGGAGCTATCAGCCCGAATCTGGTCTGGAGCCTTTCAGGCGCCGGTGCTGGTATCGCCTTGCTTGGGTTTATTGACGATCATCGGCCCATTGCGGCCCGCTGGCGTTTGCTCGGACATTTTGCAGGTAGTCTCTGGGCCTTGTTCTGGCTGGGAGGGTTGCCGGCGCTTGAGGTGTTCGGCATGACGCTGGAGCTTGGCTGGATCGGGCATGCATTGGCTGTGGTGTATCTGGTCTGGATGTTGAACCTCTACAACTTCATGGATGGCATCGATGGAATTGCCAGTGTCGAAGCCGTGACATCCTGCCTGAGTATTTGCCTGATCTATTGGCTGTCGGGATATGACGATCTGATCTGGCCGCCCTTGCTGCTCGCCACCTCGGCACTGGGTTTCCTGTACTGGAATTTTCCGCCGGCGAAAATCTTCATGGGTGATATCGGCAGCGGTTTCCTGGGTATCGTGCTGGGTATTCTTTCGCTGCAGGCGGCCTGGAGAAACGCCGATTTCCTGTGGGTATGGTGCATTTTGCTCGGGGTGTTCATCGTTGATGCGACCTTTACCTTGATCCGGCGTTTTTTACGTGGAGAGCGCATCTATGAAGCTCATCGCAGCCATGGTTATCAGTTCGCTTCACGCCAACTGGGAAGTCATTTCCCGGTTACCTTGGGTGTCGCATTGATCAACCTTCTCTGGCTGTTACCCATCGGTCTGTTTGTTGCCATGCAGAAGCTAGACGGAGGATTGGGGGTGATCGTGGCCTATGTACCGTTGCTCATTCTAGCGGTGAAGTATCGGGCCGGTGAGTCGGAGCGCCGAGCAGAGTGATGAGGGCGGAACTATTACATAAACTGCAATCAATCCATTTTTGACAGTGCGTCACCATGGCCTACGTTTGAGAGGCAGCTTCGGAAAAGCTGCATCTTTATCAACGGTGTCATGGAGTGTCACTTATGCGTACAAACTATTTCTATTCCCTGCTTTTTGCCCTGCTGACAAGCACCTCTATCAGCGTAATTGCTGCTCCCGCGTCGAAACAAGAGGCGGCAAGCACGGCGCCAGTCGCAACTGCGGTAGCTGCCCCACAAACTGCCATGGTCGATATCAACAGGGCTGACGCTGCTACGTTGCAGCGTGAACTGTTGGGGGTAGGTGAAGTAAAAGCCAAGGCAATTGTTGCATATCGTGAAGCTAATGGAGCTTTCTCGTCAGTGGACGAACTGCTCGAGGTCAAGGGAATCGGCAAGGCGATTCTGGAAAGCAACCGGGAAAAATTGAAGGTCAACTGACGCTTCAATTCATGCACAAGGCCGATCACTGATCGGCCTTGTGTTTTTCGGACCCGTATTGCGCAGATCACCATAAGCAGGATTGCGCCATTCAATATTGTCTATCGCCTAGATAGAATTATGATCGTAATATTTTATTGAATTATGACTATAATCAAACCACTTCCCAAGCAACGCATCAATTCCTTGTCTTTCACTTCTCAAGCACTTTTCTGGAGAGCCGTTATGAACTCGATTTCACCCAAGGGGCTGGCACTTGTCACCGGTGCTTCATCTGGCATCGGTGCGGTTTACGCCGAGCGGCTGGCCGCTCGTGGTTACGATCTGTTGCTGGTTGCGCGAGATGAGCAGCGCCTGCAAACCGCCGCGATCAGGCTGCGGGCCGAGCACAAGGTGCAGGTTGAAGTGTTGAAGGCCGATCTGACGCTCAAGGCCGATGTGCTGAAGGTCGAGCAGCGTTTGCGTTCCGACTCGAGCATCAGTTTGTTGCTGAACAATGCTGGTATCGCTGGTGACGGAAGCCTGGCCGTTGCCGACACGGATCAGTTGGAGGCGATGATCCAGCTCAATGTGATCGCGGTCACTCGTTTGGCTGCTGCCGCTGCCGCCAGCTTTTCCGCGGCTGGAAGAGGGGCGATCATCAACATCGCTTCGGTGGTGGCGCTGATTCCCGAGCGCTTCAATGCGACCTACAGTGCGACCAAGGCCTATGTCCTGAGCCTGACTCAGTCGCTCGCTGCGGAATTGGACGGTAAAGGCGTGCGGGTCCAGGCGGTATTGCCCGGGGTGACCCGCACCGAGATCTGGGAGCGCTCGGGCATCGATGCCCAGGGGATTCCAGCTGAGATGGTTATGGACGCCACTGAGATGGTGGATGCGGCTCTGGCCGGTTTTGACCAGGGTGAGTTGATCACCATCCCCTCGCTACCCGACTCGGCTGATTGGGATGCCTTCGTGGCCGCGCGTTTTGCCCTGGGGCCAAACCTGTCGAAAAGCAGCGCGGCTGCTCGCTACAAATAAGTGTATCGAGGCCGGAGGGTGGTGCGGATCACTCCGCCTGTCCATCCGGCTTTTTCAGGTGCTCGCGTGTTACCTCCAGTATCCGTTTGGCCAGGTCTGGGTTCTCGACACTGCGTGACAACACCAGAGCCCCGACCAGGGTCGACATGATCACCAGACTTTGGTCGGCGGCATTTTCTCCCTCGAGGTTTACCTCTACCTGCGCAAGTCGGGCATTGAGCACTGCATCGGTGGTGGGGCTAGCTTGCCCGCGCAGGCCTAGTTCCGAAGACATGGTGGGCAGCGGGCAACCTTGACCGGGGCAGGTCTGATGCCACTCGGACAGGTAGCTGTCGATAAAGGCCGGCAGTGGCCGTTCCTGGGCAAATAGCGTGGCGCAGTGTGCATCGAGTTCTGCGGCCGCGGCCTGCAGGGCTTTTTCGACCAGATCGTCCTTGGATTTGAAGTGCGAGTAGAAACCACCATGGGTCAGGCCCAGGGCTTTCATCAGCGGTTGCAGGCCTGTCGCGCCGATGCCGTCGCGTCGAAAGCGCTCGGCGGCTTCCTTGATGATGCGTTGATGGGTTTGGGCTTTATGGTCTTGCGAGTAACGCATCGGGGAAGTCTCCACAGCTAGGGAGTCATCTTACCCAAGGTTGATGGGAGGGGGATTGCACTTTTAACCCCAGAAACCTCATTTTCCCCACTGAATGACTAGAAAGTCATGGTTTGTCAGTGAGCAAAGTACCAATTGGCATGAATAGTGATTATTGGATATCCATGGATTGTTCAACAATCGCAAGGCGATATTCATGAGCAACGTATTGTCCCTGGCTGATCAGATAACCCTCGAATTGCGCGCCGATATCATCGGCGGTCGCCTGTTGCCTGGTATGGCCCTGGTGGAAAACGATCTGGTGTCCGCCTACAACGCCTCGCGCAACACCATCCGCGAGGCCTTGCATCGTCTGGGGCAGGAGGGCCTGACCCGCTACGCACGCAACAAAGGCGTCACGGTGCGCAGGCTGGGGATCGACGAGGTGCGTGACCTGTTCCAGGTGCGCCGTACCCTGGAGTTGCAGGCCATCGCCTCCAGCAAACCACTGCGTGAATACCAGTCCGACCGGATGCTCGAGGCTATCGAGGCCAGCGAACTCGCCCGCGAGCGCGAGGATTGGCGCTCGGTGGGGACCCATAGCCTGGCATTTCATCAACACATCGTCGGGATGATGCGCAGTCCCTTGTTCGACGAGTTCTTCACCAGCGTCGTGGCGCAGCTGCGCCTGGTGTTCTGTGCCGCCCCTGACGAGCAGCGTTTCCAGTCGCCCTGGCTGGCCCGGGACCGGCAGATCCATGACTTGCTCGCCGATGGCGACAAGCAGGCCGCCGGAGAGACCCTGGCGGTTTACCTGGACGACTCCGAACGGCTGCTGCTCGACATCCTCAGCCACTCCTCCCGCCACTGATCGAGGGTTTCAACCATGTACAAAGACTATCCCGCGGCTTATCAGGTCAGCAAAGGCTCGGCCCTGCAGGTGGACACGGCCTTTTATGAGCGGGTCCGCGACAGCAAGGACCGACGTACCTTGATCGAGCAATTCGAGGTGCCGATCCGCACCGGGCGCGCCTGGCATGTGCCGGCTGGACATGTGTTCCGGGTGACCACACCGGCCGGCCCACAGGTTGGGGACTTCAACGTCTGGAATGCCAACGATCCGCGGGAGCGTTTGTGGGCGGCGCGTACCCGGCAGTTGCAGGGCGCGCATGTCAGCACCCATGACCGGCTGTGGTCGAACCTGCCGTTCCTGCGGCCGCTGGTGACCATCACCGATGACAGCCTGGCCGGTTACGGCATCGACGAGCATGGCGGGCGCTTGCACGACCTGCTCGGCACGCGCTGCGACCCCTACGTGAACCGCATGCTCACCGGGGAGGACTTCCATCACCATTGCCATTCCAACCTGACGCGCGCGGTCCTGCCCCATGGGCTGACCGAGTTCGATGTGCACGACGTGCTGAATATCTTCCAGTGCACCGGGCTCAATCATGACGACATGTATTTCATGAAGGCCTGTCCTGCGCAGAAGGGCGATTACCTGGAGTTCTTTGCCGAAATCGATCTGTTGTGCGCGCTGTCGACCTGCCCGGGCGGCGATCTGTCGCTGCCCATGTGGGGGCCGGAGGCCCAGGACCCGCTCAGCGTCTGCCGCCCCTTAGGCGTGGAGGTCTATCGTCTCGACGAAGCATTGCTCGAAGGCTGGAGCCAGCCAGAACGGGCTGCCTACAAAGGCCTGCACGGTCTGCAGATCGCCAAGGCTGCCTGGGAGAAATAATGCCGCTGAGGAAATAAAAAGCCCCGCCATTGTGTGAATGGCGGGGCTGTTCGATCGGGTTATCCAGTCAGCGGTCCTGCGCGTCCTTGGCATCCGCTTCCGCGTTGCGTTCAGCAACGCGCTTGCGTTGCTCCTCGGTCAGTTCCACCTTGTTGGCGGTGTCGCGCAACATCATCAAACCGCCGACGATCGAGCCGATTGCAACGATCAGAATCAACCAGGCATACCAGGGCATAGGGCTCTCCTTGAGGGCATGCCGGCGGGCGAGGGTTTCGCCCGTCAAGCTGCCGTACCACTTCGAGTTACAGCGTTTCGCAGTGGTTCCATTGTAGGCCCGATCTGCCCCGGTAACCTCTCTTGCATCAATCTTCCGTCCGTAGCCGCAGCCAAAGGTCGCATTCGGCTACGCAGGCCAACTACAGAGGGATGCCGCCTACTCAGAGTCCGGTCAGCATCGCATCCGCCGGGGCATTGGCGCGCAGTTGCGCGGTCAGTTGGAAGTAGACGAAACCGGCTGCCATGAAACCGAGGAAGATCAGGCCGATCAGGCTGTTGAACCAGGCCATGGCCACCAGGCAGACCACGGCCAGCGCCAGGGCAATGGCCGGGACCAGCGGGTAGCCCGGGGCGCGGAAGGTGCGCTCCAGGTACGGTTCGACCCTGCGCAGCTTGAACAGGCTGAGCATGCTCATGATGTACATCACGATGGCGCCGAATACGGCCATGGTGATCATCGCCGCGGTCAGGGTCATGCCGCCCAGGTTGATCAGGCCATCGCTGTAGATGGCGGCGATGCCAATCAGGCCGCCGGCGATGATGGCGCGGTGCGGCGTCTGGAAGCGCGACAGCTTGGCCAGGGACGCCGGCAGATAGCCGGCGCGGGCGAGGGCGAAGAACTGCCGCGAGTAACCAAGAATGATGCCGTGGAAGCTCGCCACCAGGCCGAACAGGCCAATCCACACTAGCATGTGCAGCCAGCCGGAGTTGTCCCCGACCACCGCTTTCATGGCCTGGGGCAGCGGGTCGTTGATGTTCGACAGGGTGCGCCAGTCGCCCACGCCGCCGGCGAAGAACATCACGCCCATGGCCAGCAGCACCAGGGTCAGAATGCCGCTGATGTAGGCCTTGGGGATGGTGCGTTTCGGGTCCTTGGCTTCCTCGGCGGCCATGGCCGCGCCTTCGATGGCGAGGAAGAACCAGATAGCGAATGGAATCGCCGCGAACATCCCGGCAATCGCTGGCGCGCCGAAGGTGTCCGAACCGGCCCAGCCGTTGAGGGCGAAGTTGCTGAAGCTGAAGGCCGGCGCGACCACGCCCATGAACACCAGCAGTTCCGCCACCGCCAGCACGCAGACCACCAGCTCGAAGGTGGCGGCGAGTTTGACCCCGAGAATGTTCAGCCCCATGAACACAATGTAGGCACCGACCGCCGCATGTTTCGGGTCCAGGGCCGGGAACTGCACATTCAAGTAGGCGCCGATCGCCAGGGCGATGGCCGGTGGCGCGAAGACGAATTCGATCAGGGTCGCCAGCCCGGCGATCAGCCCGCCTTTTTCACCGAAGGCCCGGCGGCTGTAGGCAAAGGGCCCGCCGGCATGGGGAATGGCAGTGGTCAGCTCGGTGAAGCTGAAGATGAAACAGGTGTACATGGCCGCGACCATCAGCGAGGTCAGCAAAAAGCCCAGGGTGCCGGCGACACCCCAGCCGTAACTCCAGCCGAAGTATTCCCCGGAGATCACCAGCCCGACCGCGATCCCCCATAAATGCAGCGTGCCCAGCGTTGGTTTGAGTTGTGTGTTCATGCGTGGCTCCCGGAGCGGAATGAAATGCTCGGGCTGCTCACTGCAGCGCTCATGCCAGAGCGAAAACGGGCGTCGTAAAGCGCCAAAAGCTGTCGTATCGAGGATGTTGCCAGTTGTTTCAGGGCTGAAGGCGTCTGGATTGGTGCACAGCCGTGCAACAGAGGAGGGCGGCGGTAGGTATGTTTCTCCATGCATCCTGTCCCCGGTGCAACTGCAAGCCAGCTCGCGATGCCCGCCCGCCCCCTCCCCAGGCCGCGCCGATTGCCGGTGTAAATCCCGCGTAAAGCCTTTCTTTACGCTTTCTTTATGCGTCGCCCACCCCCTCGATCTCGTTCCTTTACAGCCTCCCTGCGGACAATGCCCCACACGCGGCGATTGCCGTACGACGGAGAGATTCCATGAGCGTTCTGGACGGGGTGTCCCTGCTGCTGGCAGTGGGGCTGTTCATTTATCTGCTGGTTGCGCTGTTGCGCGCGGATCGGAACTAGGAGCGGCTATGCACAGTTATGACTATTGGCTGATCCTCGGCTTCTTTGCCTTGGTGCTGCTGCCCGCGCCTTTCCTGGGGCGGTTCTACTACAAGGTGATGGAGGGCCAGCGCACTTGGCTGACGCCGCTGTTGGGGCCGGTGGAGCGCGCCTGTTACCGGCTCTCGGGCGTCGATGCGCAAAGCGAACAGAGCTGGCAGAAATACACCCTGGCCCTGCTTGCGTTTAACCTGGCCGGCTTCCTGTTGCTGTTCACGATTCTGTTGTTCCAGGACCATTTGCCGCTCAATCCGCAGAATCTGCCGGGGCAGGAGTGGACGTTGGCGTTCAACACCGCGGTCAGCTTCATGACCAACACCAACTGGCAGTCCTACAGCGGTGAAGCCTCCCTGAGCTATCTGAGCCAGATGATCGGCCTGACCGTGCAAAACTTTGTCAGCGCCGCCACCGGCCTCGCCGTGCTGGTTGCCCTGTGCCGCGGCATCGGCCGGCGCTCGGCGCGGACCCTGGGCAACTTCTGGGTCGACATGACCCGCGCCACCCTCTACGGCCTGTTGCCGCTGTGTCTGCTGCTGGCATTGTTCCTGGTCTGGCAGGGCGTACCGCAAACCTTCGTCCAGTATGTTCACGCCGTGACTCTGCAGGGCGTCGATCAGGTGATTCCACTGGGCCCGGCCGCCAGCCAGATCGCCATCAAGCAACTGGGTACCAACGGCGGGGGCTTCTTCGGCGTCAACTCGGCGCATCCGTTCGAGAACCCGACGGCCTGGAGCAACCTGTTCGAGGTGGCCTCGATCATTCTGATCCCGGTGGCCCTGGTGTTCACCTTCGGCCATTACGTCAAGGACCTGCGCCAGAGCCGGGCGATCATCGCCTGCATGCTGGCTTTGTTCCTGATCGGCGGCGCGACTTCGCTGTGGGCCGAGTACCAGCCCAACCCGACCCTGAACAATGTCGCGGTCGAGCAGACTGCGCCGCTCGAGGGTAAGGAAGCGCGCTTCGGTACCACTGCCACCGTGCTCTGGTCGGTGACCACCACCGCGGCCTCCAACGGTTCGGTCAACGGCATGCATGACAGCCTCAGCCCGCTGAGCGGCATGGTTGCGCTGATCAACATGATGGTCGGCGAAGTGATCTTCGGCGGCGTTGGCGCGGGCCTCTACGGCATGTTGCTGAACGTGCTGATCGCGGTATTCCTCGCCGGCCTGATGATTGGGCGTACCCCGGAATACCTGGGCAAGAAGCTGCAGGCCAAGGAAGTGCAGTTGCTGGTGGTGACGCTGATGGTGATGCCGGTCGGCGTGCTGGTATTGAGCGCCATCGCCGCGAGCCTGCCGGGGCCGGTGGCAGCGGTGAGCAACCCCGGTGCCCATGGGTTCAGCCAGTTGCTGTACGCCTACACCTCGGCCAGCGCCAACAACGGTTCGGCTTTTGCCGGCCTGGGTGCCAATACCTCGTTTCACAACCTGATGCTGGGCCTGGGCATGTTGATCGGCCGCTTTGGCTACATCCTGCCGGTGCTGGCCCTGGCCGGCAGCCTGGCGCTGAAAAAGACCGCGCCGACCGACCAGAACAGCTTCCCGACCCATGGTCCGCTGTTCGTCACGCTGCTGACCATGACCATTCTGCTGGTGGGCGGGCTGACCTTTTTGCCGACCCTGGCGCTGGGCCCGATTGCCGAACACTTGAGCTTGGCTGCCTTTGGAATGAAGGGCTGAGGACTTAATGATGAATATGCCTGTTCCTGCCTCCAAGAAGGCTGTAACTGAAATGCCTGGCGCTAAAGCCGTGGCCTCGAAACACACTGCTGCCGAGCAACAGAAAACCTCGATCGCAGCCCTGTGGCGTCCAGCCCTGGTGCAAGCCTTCGTCAAGCTCGATCCGCGCCAGCTGCAACGTTCACCGGTGATGCTGGTGGTCGAACTGACCGCGATCCTGACCACGGTACTGTGCCTGGTGCCGGATACCGCGGTGCCGACCTTCGTCGCCGCGCAGATCGCCCTCTGGCTGTGGTTCACCGTGCTGTTCGCCAACTTCGCCGAGGCCTTGGCTGAAGGTCGTGGCAAGGCCCGCGCCGACAGCCTCAAGGCCGGTAGCGAAGGCCTGAGTGCCCGCCTGAAGAAGGCCAATGGCAGTTTCCAGGTGATCCCTGCCGCCAATCTGCGCAAAGGCGATGTGGTGCGTGTCGAGGCCGGCGAGATGATCCCCGGTGACGGTGAAGTCATCGAAGGCATTGCCGCGGTCAACGAGGCGGCGATCACCGGTGAGTCGGCTCCGGTCATTCGCGAGTCCGGCGGCGATCGCTCGGCCGTGACCGGCAATACCCGCCTGGTGTCCGACTGGTTGTTGGTGCGTATTACCAGCAATCCGGGCGAGTCGACCCTCGATCGCATGATCGCCTTGGTGGAAGGCGCCAAGCGCCAGAAGACCCCGAACGAAGTGGCGCTGGATATCCTGCTGATCGGCCTGACCCTGATCTTCCTGATCGTGGTCGTGACCCTGCAGCCGTTCGCCCACTTTGCCAACGGCAGCCTGCCGCTGGTGTTCCTGGTGGCGTTGCTGGTGACCTTGATTCCGACCACCATCGGTGGCCTGCTGTCGGCCATCGGCATCGCCGGGATGGACCGCCTGGTGCGGCTGAACGTGATCGCCAAATCCGGTCGCGCGGTGGAAGCGGCGGGTGACGTGCATGTCCTGCTGCTGGACAAGACCGGCACCATCACCTTCGGTAACCGTCGCTGCGCGGCCATCCACTCGGCGCCTGGGGTCAACCATCAGGAAATGGCCGAGGCCACCTTGCTGGCCTCGCTGGCGGACGACACGGCGGAAGGCAAATCCATCGTCGAGTATCTGCGTGGGCTTTATCCACAGCCCGAGCCGGGCGCTGAAATGCTGACCGCCGTGCCCTTCAGTGCTGAAACCCGGCTGTCCGGTGTCGACTATCAGGGGCGGGTCTATCGCAAGGGCGCGGTGGATTCGGTACTGGCCTTCGTCGGTCTGCAGCGTGGCGACCTGGCCCCGGCGCTGTCCCGGGAGATCGACAAGATCGCCCAGAGCGGCGGCACGCCGTTGCTGGTGTGCGCCGAGGGCAAGCTGCTTGGCGCCATTCACCTCAAGGACGTGGTCAAGCCCGGTATCCGCGAGCGTTTCGCCGAGCTGCGCAAGCTGGGGATCCGCACCGTGATGGTGACCGGTGACAACCCGCTGACCGCCGCCGCCATTGCCGCGGAGGCCGGGGTGGATGACGTGCTGGCCGAAGCCACGCCGGAGAAAAAGCTGGCGCGCATTCGCCACGAGCAGAACGACGGCCGCCTGGTCGCCATGTGCGGCGACGGCGCCAACGACGCCCCGGCGCTGGCCCAGGCCGACGTCGGCATGGCAATGAACGATGGCACCCAGGCGGCGCGCGAAGCGGCGAACATGGTCGACCTCGACAGCGATCCGACCAAGCTGCTGGACGTGGTGCAGATCGGCAAGGAGCTGCTGGTGACCCGTGGCGCCCTGACCACCTTTTCCATTGCCAACGACATAGCCAAGTACTTCGCGATCCTGCCGGCGCTGTTCGCGGCGATTTATCCACAGCTCGGCGTGCTTAACGTCATGCAACTGAGCAGCCCGCAGAGCGCGATCCTTTCGGCGATCGTGTTCAACGCCCTGATCATTGTCGTGCTGATTCCGCTGGCCCTGCGCGGGGTGCGGGTGCAGGCGGCCAGCGCGGCCCATCTGCTGCGCCGCAACCTGCTGATCTATGGCCTGGGCGGGATCCTGGTGCCGTTCCTGGGCATCAAGCTGATCGACATGCTGCTGACCGCTTTGCACCTGGTGTAACCCCATCCCTGGAGGGGCGAGCCTGCCGGCGAGGCGCTGTCACTGAAGCATCGCCAGCAGGTCGGCTCCTACAGCGTTTGGGGTGAGCTTGTTAACCGAATCGAGGATTTGATGATGTCCACTGTATTGCGTCCGGCCCTGAGCCTGATTGTGTTGATGACCCTGATCACTGGCGTGGCCTATCCACTGGTGGTCACCGGCGTGGCCCAGGTAGCGTTCCCTAAACAGGCCAATGGCAGCCTGGTGCTCGATGGCGTGGGCCAGGTCCGTGGTTCGGCCCTGATCGCCCAGGATTTCAGCGGCGACAGCTGGTTCCACCCGCGTCCATCGGCCGGTGCCTTTGCCACGGTGTCCAGCAGTGCGAGCAACCTGGCACCGAGCAACCCGGCCCTGGCCACCCGCGTGATCGACGACGCCAACAAGCTGGCAGTGCCAGGGCAGGGGCCGGTACCGCTGGCGTTGCTGACGACTTCGGGCAGCGGCCTGGATCCGCACTTGCCTCCGGCGGCGATTAACTATCAACTGGCGCGGGTCGCGGCGGCGCGCAACCTGCCGGTCGCCACGCTGCAGCAACTGGTGGATGCTCATGTCGAGCAGCCTCTGGTCGGTCCGCCGGTGGTCAATGTGCTGGCCTTGAACATGGCGCTGGAAAAGCTCGCCCTGTAGCCAGCTGCTACAAGTCTGTATGTCGATGATTTGAGTTCAGAGAGAAAAATGCATGAGTGATTCCGGCCGCGCCGATGCACTGTTAGCCGATCTGCCCCATGACGGCCGCGGCCGGCTCAAGGTTTTTCTCGGCGCCGCGCCAGGCGTCGGCAAGACCTACGCCATGCTGCAGGCGGCGCACACGCAATTGCGCCAGGGGGTGAAGGTCCTGGCCGGGGTGGTGGAAACCCATGGCCGGGCGGAAACCGAAGCCTTGCTCGGCGGCTTGCCGCAACAGCCGCTGGTGCGTTCCGAATACCGCGGGGTGATGCTTGAAGAGATGGACCTCGACGGTCTGCTCAAGGCCAAACCCAAGTTGGTATTGGTGGATGAACTGGCCCACACCAACGCCCCAGGCAGCCGGCACGCCAAGCGCTGGCAAGATGTTCAGGAGCTGTTGGCGGCCGGTATCGACGTCTTCACCACAGTCAACGTGCAGCATCTGGAAAGTCTCAACGATCAGATTCGCGGCATTACCGGCGTGCAGGTCCGCGAGACTCTGCCCGACTGGGTGCTGCAGGAAGCCTACGAATTGTTGCTGGTGGACCTGCCACCGCGCGAGCTGCTGGAGCGCCTGCGCGAAGGCAAGGTGTATGTGCCGGAGCAGGCCCGGGCGGCGATCGATGCGTTCTTTACCCAGACCAACCTCACTGCGCTGCGCGAGCTGGCGATGCAGGCTGCGGCGGCGCAGGTCGACGACGATCTGGCCCAGGGGTATCGCAAGCTCGGGCAGGCCGCGCCGGCGGTGCGCGGACGTTTGCTGGTGGGGGTCGACGGCGACGCCCAGGCCGAGCGCCTGGTGCGCCATGCCAGCCATGTGGCCCGGCGGCGGCATCTGCCCTGGAGCCTGGTGCATGTGGATAACGGCCGCGCTCCCGACGAGCAATCCCGCCAGCGCCTGCAAAGTGCTCAGCAACTGGCCGAGCGCCTGGGCGGCGAGGTGGTCCTGCTACGGGCCGGCGAGGTGGCGAAAACCCTGATCCAGCATGCCGCGGAGCGGCGCGCCAGCCTGGTGCTGGTGGGGCAGTCACGCAAACGTCTGCGCCGCCGTTTGTTCGGCGGCGGCCTGGCGGCGCGCCTGCTGCGCAACGCCCAGGGCCTGGAAATCAACGTGCTCGACAGCGAGGATGAACCCGGCCAGCCGCGCCTGCGGGCAGAGCGTTCGCTGGTCTGGTTCGACTACGCCCTGGCAGTGCTGGCGACGCTCCTGGCCTCGGGGCTGTCGTGGGCGGTGGCGAGCGTGCTGGCGCTGCCGAATATCTCCCTGGTGTTCCTCGCCGCGGTGCTGCTGGTGGCGGTGCGCAGCAGTCTCGGGCCGGCGCTGGTGTGCGCGGCCTTGTCGTTCCTGACATACGATTTCCTGTTTATTCCGCCGACGTTTTCCTTCGCCATCCAGCGCGAGGAAGACGTGCTGACGCTGCTGTTCTTCCTGTTGATGGCGGCCCTGACCGGCAACCTGGCGGCGCGTCAGCGTCGGCAGTTGCAGGCATTGCGCGACACCCAGGAAGAAACCAGCGAGCTGCTGGACCTGTCGCGCAAACTCACCGCCGCTACCGATCGGCAGGCGGTGGTCAGTGCCGCGGCGCAGCACCTCAATGGCTGGAAGGAGCTGCAGCTGTGCCTGCTCAATCGCGACGGGCAGGGCGGCTGGAAGGTCGAGACGGGTGGGCCTTTGCAGTTTTCCGAGTCTGAACGGGCTGCCGCCGACTGGGCCTGGCAACACGATCAGCCGGCGGGAATGGGCACCGGAACCCTGCCTTTCGGCCGTTGGTGGTGGTGGCCGTTATCCGTCGACGAGGGGCCGCTGGGGTTGCTTGGAGTCTGTCCGAAAGAAGGCGAGGAGCTCAACGCCCAACGTCGTCGCCTGTTGAGCGCCTTGAGCCAGCCCCTGGCCCAGGCCTTGGCCCGGGCACAGTTGGCCGAGGATCTGGAGGCGGCGCGCCTACACGGTGAAACCGAGCAATTGCGCAGTGCGCTGCTGGCCTCGGTATCCCATGACTTGCGCACGCCGTTGACTTCGATGCGCGGCAGCATCGACAGCCTGCTGGCGCTGGGGGAGGCGATCCCCCTGGAAGACCGTCGCGAACTGCTCGAAGGTACGCGCGATGAGGCCGAGCGTCTGGATCGCTACATTCAGAATCTGCTGGACATGACTCGTCTCGGGCATGGGTCATTGAAGCTGGCGCGAGACTGGGTGGCGCCGGCCGATATCGTTGGCAGCGCGCTGAATCGCCTGCGGGTGGTGCTGGCGCCGCTGCGGGTCAGCACCGAACTGCCGGCCGAACTGCCGTTGCTTTTCGTGCATGCGGCGCTGATCGAACAGGCGCTGATCAATGTCCTGGAAAACGCCGCGCGCTTTTCGCCGGCCAACGGCCGCTTGCAACTGAGTGTCGGGACCCGCGATACCGAGCTGTTGTTTGCCGTGAGCGATGAAGGGCCGGGGATTCCGGTGGAGGATCGCCCACGGATTTTCGACATGTTCTACACCGCCGCCCGGGGCGATCGTGGCGGGCAGGGCACCGGCCTGGGGCTGGCGATCTGTCAGGGTATGGTCGGTGCCCATGGTGGGCGTATCACGGTGGGCGAGGGGATCGAGGGGCGTGGTACCTGCATCACCTTGTGCCTGCCGTTGCAGGCGCAACCCGAGCTTGAAGGAGAGGCCTGAGTGCCGGTAAAAAGCGTCAACCCAACGAGGCCAGGAGGGCCGCACATGTTCTTTACAATCTACAGCGACGCCTGCGCTACTCTTGCGCCACTTATTTGCCTTGAACCAAAACCATGAGCCAGACCGCGACCATCCTGGTCATCGATGACGAACCGCAGATCCGTAAGTTCCTGCGCATCAGCCTGGTGTCCCAAGGCTACAAAGTGCTTGAAGCCGGCACCGGCAACGAAGGCCTGGCCCAGGCGGCGCTGAACAAGCCGGACCTGCTGGTACTCGACCTCGGCCTGCCGGACATGGACGGCCAGCAGGTGCTGCGCGAGTTCCGCGAGTGGTCGGGCGTACCGGTGCTGGTGTTGTCGGTGCGGGCCAGCGAAGGGCAGAAGGTCGAAGCGCTGGACGGTGGCGCCAACGACTATGTGACCAAGCCCTTTGGCATCCAGGAATTCCTGGCGCGTATTCGTGCCTTGTTGCGCCAGGCGCCCGTCGGCGAAGCGCAGGAAGCAGCCTTGAGTTTCGGCCCGCTGACCGTGGACCTGGCGTATCGCCGGGTATTGCTCGACGGTGCCGAAGTGGCGCTGACGCGCAAGGAATACGCCGTGTTGGCGCAACTGGCGCGGCACCCGGGCCGGGTGATCACCCAGCAGCAACTGCTCAAGGATATCTGGGGGCCGACGCACACCGAGGACAGCCATTACCTGCGTATCGTGGTCGGCCATCTGCGGCAGAAACTGGCGGACGATCCGACCCGGCCACGCTTTATCTTGACCGAGGCCGGGGTAGGGTACCGGTTGCTGGGGGCGGAGGAGTGAGCAGGCTTGCGGCCCTCTTTCAATTCAGCTCGTTCTCGTAGCGGTCCAGGGTATCGCTGGCAATCTCCCGCCCCAGCGCGATCAGTTCCGGAGCCTTGTAGAACTCGAAGAAACGGCACACCCGCTTGGGCACGTTGATCAGGATGTCGGGCGGGTAGCCGGCGATCTTGTACTGGGCCAGCGAGGTCTGCATCACCTCGAAACTCTGGTTGATCAGGTCCAGCAGGGACGCGGGGCCGACGTTATCGATAATGAACGAGCCGGTGGCCGATTTCGGGGCTCCGTCGGTTTCCGGAGCCGCGGCCGGTTGCTGGGCCTCGGGTTCGGCGGATTCGATCCAGGGGTTGCCGATGTCGGCCGCCTCGCTGCGCAGGGCTTCCTGTTCGAGCAGCAGCAGTTGTTCGGCTTGCTTGCGGCGAAAGGGCAGGTGCGAGCCCAGGGAGTTGATCAGGCTGTCGAAGCGGCTCTTGAAGGCGGCGGGGCGCTGGATCACCGGCAGTTGATAACGACGCTGGTTGGTCGAGTTGAGGTTGACGGCGATGATCAGGTCGCAGTGGCTAGAGACCACCGGCACGATCGGCAGCGGGTTGAGCAGGCCGCCATCCACCAGCATGCGATTGCCTTGCATGACCGGGGTGAACAGGCTGGGGATCGCCGCCGAAGCCCGCATGGCCTGGTGCAGGCAGCCTTCCTGGAACCAGATTTCCTGCTGGTTGGTCAGGTCGGTGGCCACGGCGGTGTAAGGGATGCGCAGGTCTTCGATGTTGATTTCGCCGACGATCTTGCGAATCTGGCCGAACACCTTTTCTCCGCGTATCGCCCCCAGGCGAAAGCTGACATCCACCAGTCGCAGCACATCCAGGTAGTCCAGGCTTTCGATCCAGCTGCGGTAGTCGTCCAGTTTGCCGGCGGCGTAGATGCCACCGACCACCGCCCCCATGGAACAACCTGCGACACAGGCAATGTCATAACCACGTCTTTCGATTTCTTCAATCACCCCGATGTGGGCGTAACCCCGGGCACCACCAGAACCCAGGACCAGTGCAACACGCTTCTTCATGACTTGATCCTTCGCCAGACAGGTTTCCACAATGCACCCATCGAGGGTTTCGGTTCAATCACTGACTGCCGCCCCGGGCCTTGGGCAAAGGGATTTTTCCAATGTCTTGCCCCATGGGGTTATGCTCGCGCGGCTATATTCTCCCTCGGCGGGCCAAGGCACTTTTTGCGGCGGCGATCGTCTTACCCTTCACGATTGTTTTGTTTGTTCCCGACTGTTTTCCCTATCTTGAGGTGTCATTGATGAAAGCCTGGATCTGCCTGCCGTTGATTGCATTGGTACTCGGTGGTTGTGCTGGCAAGACCGCCTATCGCGACAGCTGCGGTACGCAACTGGATGCGGCCTGGCATGAATTGGATCTGGCCAAGGCCGAAGGTTTTGCGGGCACCGTCAGTTATTCCAAAGCCCTGTCGCTGCTGACCGGGGCCAAGACCCAGCAGCAATTCGAAGCCTTCGAGGGCTGCACCAGAAAAGCCGAAAAAGCCCGTTTCTATATTCGTGAGTCGCGCGCCGGCCGCTGATCGCAAGGTCGCCGTTTGCCGCTAGACTGAAGAGCGCTCTTCAGTTTCCGTCTCGCGGGCGTCGTGATCGTGCCTGCCAGTCATGCCAGGGCCCGGCCGCAGTCTTTGTGCTGCGGGCCGGGTCATTCGTTTCGGGAGTCAATAATGTCTGCCTTGGTTGATCAGTTGGTGGCACAGGTGTTGGGGCTGGAGGTGCGCTTGCTGGCGTGCCAGGCACGTTTGCAGGCGGTGACCGACACCGAGGCGCTGCACGATCTGCGTACCACGGTGCGCCGCTTGCGCAGCCTGTTGCGAGCGCTGCGCGGCTTGCCCGGTGTCGAGCAACTGGAGGCAGCCGCTTCGGCGGTCGGGCAATTGACCACGCCGTTGCGCGACCGTGAGGTCCTGGCCGCGTACCTGCATCAACATGACTACCATCAGGCCGCGGAACGCCGCATCACGGGCCTGGCGGACGAATATCGGACCGTGGCGGCGGGCCCTGAACTCAAGCAGCTGCTGCTGGTGCTGGATGCCTTCCCGCGTTTCCTGCGGGCGGCGCAACGTCAGGAACTGTTGTGCGGCTTGCGCAATCGCATCGAAAAGCGCCTGGCCAAGCAGTGGAAGGCGCTGGACCAGGCCCTGCATGATCCGGCCCATGACCGGCACCGTTTGCGCCTGCTGATCAAGCGTGTGCGCTACGCCGCCGAGGCTTATCCCGAACTTGCCGCGCTGTCGCCCAAGGCTGTCTCTCACTTAAAGGCCGCACAGGGCGCGCTGGGCGACTGGCATGATTGCTGGCAATGGCTGGCCCAGGCCGAACGGCAGGCGGACCTGTTGCCTTGTGTTCCGGTCTGGCATGCCACCATGCACAAGGCCGAAGCCAATGCCGATCGGGTACTCGACAAGCTGAGCGCTACCTGCTTTCGTAGCTGAAAGGCGCCTGGCGGCTTATCTGTCAGTCTTTTTGGCGGGAATAAGTGCTTTACGGCTGCACCCTGCTGGTTAAGATCCTCGAATCTTTCTTTTGACCCGAGGTGCTCATGCGCTTTTCCGATTTGCTC
Organism: Pseudomonas chlororaphis subsp. piscium; assembly: GCF_003850345.1. Lineage (NCBI taxonomy): Bacteria > Pseudomonadati > Pseudomonadota > Gammaproteobacteria > Pseudomonadales > Pseudomonadaceae > Pseudomonas > Pseudomonas chlororaphis. The sequence continues at coordinate 5,115,155 of NZ_CP027707.1, read as the reverse complement.
GATGCCGTCCGCCAACATCCGTTGGAGCTGTCGATTCCAAACGAGTGGGCGCAAGGGCGGGCCAGTTTCGGCGGATTGGTAGCGGCTTTGCAGTATGAAGCCATGCGCGCAAAAGTCCCCGCCGAGCGCCCAGTGCGCTCACTGGCGATCACCTTTGTCGGTCCGGTCACTCCTGATGTACCGGTCAGTTTTGAAGTCGAGGTGCTGCGCGAGGGCAAGGCCGTCAGCCAGGTGCTGGGGCGTGCTGTTCAGAACGGTCAGGTAGTGACCCTGGTACAGGGCAGTTTTGGTGCCTCTCGGTCGTCCGAGGTGACGGTCATCGCCGAGGAAGCGCCCGCCATGAAACATTGGGACGAATGCCCGGAGCTGCCTTACATCAAGGACGTGACGCCGGAGTTCATGCGCCATCTGGCAATGCGCTGGAGCATCGGTGGCATGCCGTTTACTGGCAACAAGTCGCGGGACATGGGTGGCTGGGTGCGCCTGCGTGGCGACGTGAAGGAAGAACCCCTGACCGAGGCGCATATCCTCGCGCTGGTGGACGCCTGGCCGCCGGCCCTGTTGCCGCATCTGACCAGCGTCGTCCCTGGCAGTACCCTGACCTGGACCATTGAATTCGTGCAGCCGCTGCTGGCGCTGAGCACCCTGGACTGGTGCAAGTACCGGGTCAGTATCGAGCATGCCCGTGATGGTTATGGGCATGCGGCCGCGGCACTCTGGAGCGCGGAAGGTCAGTTGATCGCGCTCAGCCGGCAGACGGTAACCATCTTCGGCTGAACCCCTCTCAATGCCGGTGGCGCTCGCGCCAGGCACGCCACCAGGCGCCGCTGAGAACGAAGCGTGGGAAGGTCACGAATTGTTCCACCAGCAGGCGTTGGACTGCATCTTTACGGTCACTGAACGGCTCAGCGGCTTGCGCCTCCAGGCTGTGGCCGTGACGCTGCAGGCCCAAGGCTGCAATCAGGCCGACCACACCGATGGCGACGTTGGTGAAGCTCAAACCGAATACCCCTGAAACCAGCAACAGAAAGCCGACGATGAACAGCGGCACCGCAATCAGGTGCAACACCAGGTTGGTCGGGTTGCGGTGATTGTGCGGGTAGGAGCGCCATTGCCAGGCGGGGAGGTTGGGGTGACGTTTACCCATGACGGTGATCCTTGATTAGTAGAAACCTATGTATCAAGGATAGGTCTAGCGCGGGTCTTCGGCGAATCAAGGCTGGCTATGGGGGCGATAGGCTGGCCAGGGTTTCGCTCCGGCAGGTAGGCCGATTCCCGCAGGAGCGAAACTCGCGGTTTACAGCTTCAACTGACCGATGGCCTTGCTCAATTCTCCGGCCAGGGTCGCCAGTTCATTGCTGGTGGTCGCCGAGTCGACGGTCTGTTGCACGGTGTTTTCGGTGACGTCGCGAATACTCACCACGGCGCGATTCATTTCCTCTGCCACCTGGCTTTGCTGCTCGGCCGCCACTGCAATCTGGGTATTGCTTTCACGCATCTGAGCCACAGCCGCGGTGATTTCCGCCAGCGCTGCGCCGGCTTCTTGTGCCTGCTGCACGCAATCGTCCGCCTTGAACGAGCTTTCCTGCATGAAGTCCACTGCGTCGCGGGTACCGGCCTGCAGGGCGGAGACCATCCGGGTGATTTCGTCGGTGGAGGTCTGCACCCGTTTGGCGAGGTTGCGTACTTCATCGGCGACCACCGCGAACCCCCGGCCCATTTCACCAGCGCGCGCCGCTTCGATCGCGGCATTGAGTGCCAGCAGGTTGGTCTGTTCGGCAATGCTGTGGATCACGTTGACCACGCCATTGATCTTCTGGCTGTCCTCGGCCAGGCGCTGGATCATCTCGGCAGTCTGTTGCACGCCGGTGGAGAGCCCGGAGATGGATTTCTGTACGCGGCCCACCACTTCCTGGCCGCTGCCGGCGAGGGCATCGGCGGTCTGGGAGCGATCCCGGGTGGCGCCGGCGTGCTGGGCGATGTGATAGACGGTGGCGGACATTTCGTTGATCGCTGTCGCGGCCTGATCGGTTTCGCTTTGCTGGCCCAGCATGCCGTGACGCACGTCGTTCATGCTCGACGCCAGGCGCGCGGCGCCGATATCCAGTTGCCGGGCGGTGTTGGCGACAGTGTTGACCACCCGCTGGTAACCGGCCTGCATCGCATTGAAGGCGCTGGCCATCTGGCCGACCTCGTCGGTGCACGACAGGGGCACACGGGCCGACAGGTCGCCGGTCTTCTCCACATGCAGCATCACATCCTTGAGGGTGTTCAGTTGGCTGAGCAGGAAGCGGATCAACAGTTGCGAAGCACAGAGCATCGCCAGCATCAGAATGAACACGGCCACCGCGTATTGGCTGAAGCGCTCGCTGAAGACCTGGCGCAGGCTCGGTCCATAGGCAAGCACCGCAATCCGTTGGCCGTCGGCCCGGGATAGTACCTGCGCACCGATCAGTGGGTTTTCGCCGAACAGCGGCATCTCGTTGAACGCCACCCATCCGTTGGCATTGCTCAGTTCCGGCAGGGGGCGTTGGTCGAGGCTGGGGATCTGGCCGGCAGCGAAGCTCAGCAGATTTTCGGCGCTGGGCAGCGCTTGCCCGGAGGGCCATACGCCGAGCAGGCCAGCTTGGGCCTTGGTGGTGTTTTGTGAGGCCTGGCTACGCGCTTGTTGTTCCAGCTGGATGGCGTACAGGACCAATAGAAGGGTGGTCACGAAGGCGACTGCATTGACCGCCCAGAACTTGTATTTCAGTGAGATATTGCTGAGCCAGGCACCCATGGAAGGTCTTCTCTGATTAAGCGGAACAGTATTGGCAAGGTGCCATTATTGTGCCGCTATGCAGAGGGTTAAATCTTGATATGCGTCAAGCAATCTCGGGCAAGGCGAAAAAGGCACGGGCGCTGGCGGTACTGTGGGCCGCCAGCTCTTCCTGGCTCTCGCCGCGATGCAGGGCCACCTCACGCAATACTTCGGTCAGGTAGGCCGGTTCGTTGCGACCGTTCTTCGGCTTGGGGCGCAGGCTGCGGGGCAACAGATAGGGGGCGTCGCTTTCCAGCATCAGGCGGCCGCGGGGAATCTCTCGTACCAGAGGGTGCAAGTGAGTACCGCGGCGCTCGTCGCAGATCCACCCGGTGATGCCAATGTGCAAGTCGAGGTCCAGGTAGTTGAACAGCGCGCGCTGTTCGCCGGTAAAGCAATGCACCACCGCGGCCGGCAAGCGATCACGAAAGTCGCGGACGATTTCCAGCAGGCGCTGGCTGGCGTCGCGCTCGTGGAGGAAGACCGGCAATTGCAGTTCAACAGCCAGGGCCAGATGTTCCTCCAGCACTTTTTCCTGTTGCGGGCGGGGGGAGAAGTCCCGGTTGAAGTCCAGGCCGCATTCCCCCACGGCCTTGACGCTGCTTTCCTTGAGCAGGCTGCGCAGACGCTGTGCGCTGTCGGCATTCCAGTCGCTGGCGCAATGCGGATGAATACCGGCGGTAGAGAACAGTTGGCGGCCACTTTCGTCCAGTTGCCGAGACAGCTCGAGCGCCTGTTCGCTGCCTTCGACACTGGTACCAGTGAGCACCAGTTGGCAGACGCCGGCGGCATAGGCACGGTCCAGTACTGCGCGATGTTTTTCGGCGAAACTCGGGTTGGTCAGGTTGACGCCGATATCGATGAGTTGCATGGTGCTATCTCCGCCTGCGGCCGGAAAGCATATCAGAGCTGTAGATTTATAAGAAAAACCAAGAACTACAACGAGTTGAGGCTGTCTCTTGATGCCGGAAGAAAGGCAGCGGTTGGTTTGCCAGCCGTGGTTGTGCCAGTCTTTTGTATCTTGCAGCGCTCTAGGCGCTCTGTTTTTGTTGCCCGATTTTTCGCCAGTGCTCGAAAACTCGGACAGTATTCTTTCCCGGAGAGCGGATGACGCGACCCTCGGTTTTGCTAGCGTTGTGCTTGTCGTTGCTGCTGCCCCTGCCGGCGGTCGCGCGCTTGGCTGGCCCTCCGGAAGCGGCCACTGCTGGCAAGGTCCGCGACCTGGCGGAAATCCGCAGCAGCCGGGTCTTGCGGGTGCTGGTCAACCAGAGTCGCAACAGCTCCGGTGAAGTCCAGGGGCAGGCCATCGGTGTCGAGTACCACCGTCTGCGCGCCTTTGAGCAGTACCTCAATGGCCATGCCCGCGACGGTCAGGAAATCAGCCTCAAGATCATTCCCAAAGCCAAGGATCAACTGCTCGGTGCGCTGCAGCGCGGTGAGGGCGATCTGGTCGCCCCGGGAGAATTGCTGGAGGCGCTGCCGGGGCAAGCGGTAAGCCCCAGTGATCCAGTCGCCAGCAACGTGCCGTTGCTGCTGGTGGGCATCAAGGGCGAGCGGCGTTACACCCGACCGGAACAACTCTCCGGCAAGACCCTGGCGTTGACCACGGGCAGCGCCGCCGGGGATGCGGTGAGCCAGATCAATCAGAAGCTGGCGCTGCATAAGCTGGCGCCGATCAAGGTCGAATGGGTCGATCCGAGCCTGGCGGTCGAAGATGTCCTGGAAATGGTCCAGGGTGGGATCTTTCACCTGACCATAGTCGAAAAGCCCATTGCCGAGCGCTGGGGCAAGGTTCTGCCGAAGCTGCGTTTCGATCGGCAACTGGTCATCAGCGAACCCGGCGAGGAGCACTGGTTCGTACGGCGTGACGCCTCGATGCTGCGGGCGAGCATCGATCGTTTCCTGAAGGTCTACAAGGCTCCGGCGGATCAGGATGTTGCCTTCTTGCGCATCTACCGGCGCCTGTATCAGGTGCATAACCCTTTGACCCGGGCCGATCGCCAGCGCCTGGAGAAGTTGCGCCCGGTATTACAGAAGCATGCCGATGCACAGAGCATGGACTGGTTGAACCTGGCTGCCCTGGCCTTCAAGGAATCGTCGTTGCAACCCAATGCCAGGAGCGGCAGCGGCCCGACTGGCCTGATGCAGATCACCCCGTCAGCGGCCCAGCGGGTAGGGGTCAATAACATTCAGACCCTTGATAACAATGTGTTGGCCGGAGCCAAGTACCTGGCGTTGATCCGGCGCAAGTTCTTTTCCAGCCCCAAGCTTAATGAGCGCGAGCGTATGGCGTTCGTCCTGGCGGCCTACAACATGGGGCCGGAGCGTGTGCAGGGGATGCGCACCGAAGCCCGGCGGCGCGGGTTGAACCCCAATCAGTGGTTTTTCCAGGTTGAGCGCATCGCCATGGAACAGGTCGGAATGGGCGCCGTCAGCTATGTTAATAGCGTCAACAAATACTATTTGGCGTTTGACCGGGAACGCGAATCGTTGGAGCCGCAAGCGCGTAAGGTCGTCTCACGGAAATAATCGAAAAAATAGATTGTTATCTTGCTGTTTTTGCACTTTTAACATGAATTTTTATGATTAATATAGCGACCCAATACCCAACACCACAAAGGACTACACAGCATGAGCACACTGATCAAAACCGTACTGAGCACTCGTGCAGGCTATGGCCTGACCGTCCTGCGTGTTTTTGTCGGCATCATTTTCGCCGCACACGGCGCGCAAAAGCTTTTTGGTCTGTTTGGCGGTTACGGATTGGCAGGGACGGCACAGTGGATGGAGAGCATCGGCCTGGCACCAGGACACTTGATGGCGTTGCTGGCGGGCGGTACTGAGTTCTTTGGCGGTCTGGCGCTGATTATCGGTCTGTTGGCACGTCCTGCCGCGCTGGGGTTGAGCTTCACCTTGCTGGTGGCGATTTTCTCCGTACACATCGGCAATGGCCTGTTCATGGCGAACAATGGTTATGAGTTCGCCTTGGCTTTGCTCGGCGGCACCATTGCGGTTCTGATCGAAGGTGCGGGCAAATTGTCACTCGATGCGGCGATTGCCAAGTAACTTCCGGCAAATACTCAAAGGCCCGCTTGTAGCGGGCCTTTTTCGTTGCAGATTTCGTTATTGGGGATTCTTGACACTACCCGGTCAGCTTCTCTAGGATTGTTGCCCATGCGCCGATTTAAACAGCTACTTGCGGGGCGCCAGGTGATTCGGAATATCACCGACAGAAGCTCTACAGGCTTCGAAATACCGCTAAAGCGCTGGTTCGGTGTTGCCTCTCACCTGCCCGGCAGAAAATTGAGGCAGAGACACGACACGATGAATGCACTTCACCCTCCTGTACGTCTTGCGCCAATCACGGCGAACCTTGTTCAGCGCAATCCAAAAATTCTTCTTGGCGGTACACACCAGCCGACATTGCTGCGTTATCTCGATGGCTGGCCACGTCGCAGCACAGGCCCTTCGGCCTTTCTGATCCAGTTCATTGAAGACGGCGAGTCCCTGGCACGTTTTGCCAACGACAGTTTTGACCTTGCGGTGATACAGGCGCCCAGCTCGGAAAATGCCGCCGAAGTCATCCGACATCTGACCCGTGTGGCTCGACAGGGGCTGATCACCCGTAGGTAAGTACCACAAGTGCTCAACCCGGCTGTCGAGGTGGCTGTTTTCCCGATGCTTCTGAATCCCGGCTGAAGGCTCCATCGATATCAGGGCTTTAAACCACGGAGTTGCGTTTGGCCAGTTCCGCCAGTGCTACCAGATTGGAAACGTTGAACCGTTTTAGCAGCCTGACCTTATAGGTGCTCACCGTCTTGTGGCTGATTAGCAGCGCATCTGCGATTTTCTGATTATTCAGACCGCTTGCCAGCAGTTTCAGGACGGTGATTTCCCGGTCGGTCAGTTGGGCAATCAAGACGCTTTCCTGGCAGGCGGCGTTTGTATTCTGTTGCAGGGTGCTGATTGTATCTTCGGGGAAGTAGCTATACCCCGACAGTATGGCTTTTACCGCGTTAGCCAGTTCGTTCAGATTATCGTTCTTGCACAGGAAGCCGGCTGCACCGGCCTGTAAACAGCGCAGAGCGAAGTTCTTGGAGTTGCTGGACGTCAGCACCAGTGTCTTTATTGGCAGCCCAGAGGACTTTATATGGGAGATAACGGAAAACCCATCGAGGTTGGGTATGTTCAAATCCAGGATGAGCAGGTCTGGAAGATGCTTGCGTACCAGCTGGACGGCGTCGGCCCCGTTGTCCGCCTCCGCGACGATGTTGTGTTCGTGAGGTTCCAGAACGGTTCTTATGGCGAGTCGAATCAACGGATGGTCGTCGACGATGATGATACTTCCCATGCAAGGCATCTCGATGTTTAGGGTTGGGTGTGTTTTCTACATATTATCCGAGCACTCTGAAAACTAAATCAGACGAATCTGATAGTTGCCATTGAGTGGCTAAGTTATGGTTGAGCACAGTTTTAATCTGGAAAAGACTAACTCTCCATGCACGTTATTATCTTTAAACCAGCCCAGCTTAAAGGCTCCTGGCTATTCAATCTGCTCTTGCGTCTTGATCGTTTCATCTATTGGTTTGCCCCTTCTCTGGCTATGTTGATGGGGGCAGCTGGCATCGCGCTGTGTTTTTTAGCTTGGCAGCAGCAACTGATATTGACAGGGGTAGGCGGAGCAGTCCTGATACTAATGGCAGCAGGAATAACCATGCTCTGGTCGAATTATGAGTGGTGGCTGTTCAAGCTCAGCCCGCAGAAGGGGTTGAATATCCCGCTTAAGTAAAATCTGAGCTGGAAAATATTGACGCAATAATTTCGGTTGTCAGTGTTCTGTATGTTTTTAAGACGATTCAATGCGGATCTCGTCGCTGCGTGATTCGGCCGCTTGTCGACGGTTTCGGATAAATCTACTTGAGGATCGGAATTATCTAGTTTTCGGGTAGGTGTTGTAAGGTGTATTTTTTGCTCCTTGCGATATATAACGGAGCCTGAATCAGCGATGCTGCTACGAACTATTTCCATCAAAAATGCAGAGCAGGAAGTGCTGAACGGTGCGGTGCTCTGTAGCTTTGCAATTCCTATGCTGAGCCATAATTTTCTTGCTTACAGCATGAATGAGGGCGCTGAAGTTGGAGAGTCGCGAGTTTATATGGCGATGCTAAACAAGGCGGGGCAAAGTTATTCACTGAGTTCGATTGAGGCCGAAGAAGATTGGCGTCAGGTTATTCAAGTCTTCAAGGAAATAGTCACTCATGCGAGCCTGCCTGAGGGGCGACAGCAAGGCGCTGGTGGTACTGATATTCCTTACCATCTGATAGACCTTAAGGATTGTGTGATACCGACAGGGAACCTATCGGATCATCGCTCACTCACCATCAAGAAAAATTTGGTGATGAAGCTTATCTCGTCAGAAGCCTCGGTTGCTTGCCTGCCTGCAATTGACAGCGCTGAATTCGGCGTTCCTGCGCTTGATGTCTCTATTTCGATGACTTCTCAAAATACTCCTGCTGCACAGGCTGTCGCGGAGTGTATCGATGAGGTTTCTGATTCGAATGAGCATCGCTCGCCAGGAACCGTTGAGGATCTTGAAGGCGATGTATTCGATGATGTTCCATCCGGGTTCGCTCCGATTGGAAATCCAGAGGAACTATCTCAAAAGCCAGGTGAAGCTGAGGCTGATGTAGAGGAGGTTCTTACTGATGCTTCATTATTTACCGAGAGTTTTCAACACGATATGACTGAAATGCCGACTGCGAATGCCGAAAAATATGTCGACTCATCTGAGTGTGATGTTCCTTTGTCTGGCCATTTGACGCCTGAGGTTGCCGCTGACCAGTCTGCCAACTCGGAGGTCGACATTGGACGCCTGTCCCAAGGTATACAGAACACATTGGCTGGCTTGGCGGAGGTGGTTCGCGATTTGGCTTCGGAGGAAGAGGTGAAATTAATCCAGAGTGATGAGTACGACCTGTCGATAGCTGACAGTGTTCCAACTTTGATGGATAGGCAGGTTCAGTCCACCACAGATATCGATCAATCTGCGCAACTCGCTGGGGATGTAACACAGGATGAGTTGGCTGATTACCCAATTCCATTAGAGAACTCACTGGATGAAACGCAGTTTCTGATGGCGACGCTTCCTGAGGCTGAAGCTGAACTTCCGGGAGCGGATGCCGATCATCTACTTCTTGATGTAGAGAGCACTTTGTCGAATCTTGCACTTATGGCGCAGGAGTTGACACAGCAAAAAATGGTGGCGGTGAAACAACAGGAAGCTTTGGAACTTTTGAAGGAGCAGTTGCAAGAGCGAGAGCGTAAACTTCATGAAAAAGATGAGCGCCTGCGCCAGCTACAAAGTCAGCTTCAGCAAGAGAAGATCGCGATCGATAAGTCCGCTGAGCATAATTCCCGAGTGATTGCAGAGCGCAGTGCTGCGCTTCAGCAGCTGGCTGAAAGTGTCGAGTCCAGAGAGCGAAGCGTTGCCCGGCGCTCTGAACTAATGCAGCTCGAGCAGCAACGTCTTGATGAAATTTCCGCTAAGCAAAGTATCCGCGCAGCCGAACTGGAAAAGAGGGACGTGGGGATCCAGCAAAAAAATGCGGAGCTAGTGGAAAGATTAACGCAGTTGTCCAGCACCCGTAAGAAGCTCAGTAATATTGTAAAAGGCTTCAATGAGACGGTGACCTTCAATAATAGCCTGCATAGCATATCCAGTACATTGCTCAACGATGATGAGTAAAGCGCCTCTTTTGGAATTACAGTTCTCTCTTTTAGTGTGTTGGGTATTTTAATAAAGCAGTATTTGACCTGTATGAAAAGGCGGCGAGTGCAGTCAGACGGGGCAAACTGGAGAGAACTGATGAGGCGTATCCGGTTTCAGATTATGTGCATTCTGATGTGGATTCGCGCATGGGGTTGATGCCCCCCAACTGGCCAAACGCGACCGCTTTTTCGTACAACGCCCCAGCGGTGGTGTTATGGGGCTGCTCATTCTGGATGGGGCGTCCTTGTGTAGAGGCGTGCTGCAGGTGGATTTATCTCGCCTGGCATTGGTTCTCAAGGTCTCGGTTCAACCATAATGCTGAACTGCTCATAAGGCGATGCATGGGGGTTAACCAATTGAGTACCAAGCTCATTACGCAGGAAGGTTTCGAGGCTCTGAAAAATGAGCTGGATTACCTGTGGCGGGAGAAGCGTCCGGATGTGACGCAGAAAGTCACTTGGGCGGCTTCCCTGGGGGACAGGAGTGAAAATGCGGATTATCAATACAACAAGAAGCTCCTGAGGGAAATTGACCGTCGGGTGCGCTACTTGCGCAAGCGCCTCGAAGACATGAAGGTCGTGTCTTATTCGCCGGAACAGGAGGGCCGGGTGTTTTTCGGTGCCTGGGTCGAGATCGAGAATGAAGAGGGCGAAACCAAGCGCTTCCGTATCGTCGGGTATGACGAGATATACGGGCAGAAGGATTACATCTCCATCGATTCGCCCATGGCCCGGGCGCTCTTGAAGAAAGAAGTCGGCGACGAGGCGATAGTGCAGACGCCCGGTGGAGAAATGTGCTGGTGGATCAATCAGATCGAATACGTGAAATGAACTGCCTGCGAGGGGCTTACCCCTCGCGCAGTACTGTCAGCGGGCTGGCATTCAATGCCCGGCGCGTTCCATAGACACCGGCACCGCCGATCAGCAGGGCGCCGATAACGGGCAGGAGCAGCAGCCAGGGATGTGGATGCCAGGGCAGGTCGAAGGCAAACCGATACAGCACCAGGCTCACCAGTTCCGATCCCAATGCGGCCAGTAACCCGCTGACGGCCCCCAGCAGCCCGAACTCGATACGCCGGGCCTTGACCAGTAATTGTCGTTCCGCCCCCAGCGCTCGTAGCAGGGCGCCCTGACGAATACGTTCGTCCAGGGTGGCCTGCAGTCCGGAAAACAGCACGGCCATACCGGCGGCGAGTACAAACAGCAGCACGTATTCCACGGCCAGGGTGACCTGGGCCAGGATGCTGCGCAGTTGTTCGAGCAAGGCCTCCACTTGCAGGATGGTCACTGCCGGGAAGGCCCTGGACAACTCGACCACCTGCTGGTCGTGACCCGCAGCCAGATAGAAACTGGTCAGGTAAGTGGCAGGCAGATCCCGCAGGGTGCCCGGCTGAAAGATCATGAAGAAGTTGGGCTGGAAATTGTCCCAGTTGATTTCCCGCAGGCTGGTCACCCTGGCCTCGCGATTGACTCCACCGACGCTGAACGTCATCTGGTCGCCGAGTTTGAGTTTCAGACTTTCGGCCACTTGGACCTCGACCGAGACGCCAGGCAAATCCCCTTCGGGCTGTTGCGCCCACCACGAGCCGCTGGTGATCTTATTGCCCGCTGGCAGATCCGCGGCCCAGGTCAGGCTCAAGTCCCGCTGCACGGCGCGGTCGCCACTGGAGTCCTTGCTGACGATTTCCCGGACCGGTTCGCCATTGATGCTGATCAGCCGCCCTGGCACTACCGGATACAGGGGCGCAGAAGGGGCGGAAAGCGCCACCAGCTTGTCGGTGAAGGCCTGCTTGTCCGCAGGCAGGATATTCAGGGCGAAATAGTTCGGCGCGTTTTTGGGCAACTGGTTTTGCCAGGTGTCGAGCAGCTCTCCACGCAACAGCGCAATCAAGGCCATCGACAGCAGGATCAAGCCGAAGGCCAGGGATTGCCCGGCAGCGGCCAGGGGATGTCGCAGCAACTGGCCCAACCCCAGGCGCCATGGCAGCGACGCCTTGGCCAGCAAGCGACGCAGGCTCTGCAGAGCCAGCAGCAGTAATCCCCCGAGAACCAGGGCGGCAATTACACCGCCGCCGAGCAAGGCGAAGGTCAACAGCAGATCCAGGCTCAGGCGCCACATGATCAGGCCCAGGGCCAGCAAGGCGGCGCCATACACCATCCAGGTGCTTGGGGGGATCGGCAGCAGGTCACGACGCAACACCCGCAAGGGCGGGACACGCCCCAGCGCTGCCAGGGGCGGCAGGGCGAAACCTCCAAGCGCCACCAGGCCGGTACCAATACCGGCGACGGCAGGGAGCAATCCGCCGGGAGGCACATCGGTGGGCAGCAGGTCATGCAGCAGGTAAAGCAGCCCAAGCTGGGCAAGCCAGCCGAGCAGCGCGCCGACGATGCTGGCCAGGATGCCGAGCAGGGCCAGTTGCAGGGTAAACAGCAGCATGGTTTCCCGGCGGGACAGCCCCAGGCAGCGCAGCAGGGCGCTGGCGTCGAAGCGGCGGGAGGCGAAACGCGCAGCGGACAGTGCAACCGCCACGCCTGCCAGCAGTACTGCCACCAGACTGGCCATGTTCAAGTAGCGTTCGGCCTTGCCCAGGGCTCCGCCGATCTGGCGGTTGCCATCTCGGGCATCCTGCAGGCGCTGGTTGGCCGCAAGGCCTGGCTTGATCAGTTGGCGATAGGTTTCCAGGGCGCTTCCCGGACCGCGCCAGAGCTCCTTGTAACTGACCCGGCTGCCCGGTTGCACCACGCCGGTGGCGTTCAGATCGCTCAGGTTGATCAGTACCCTGGGCGTCAGGCTATAGAAGTTGCCGGCGCGGTCGGGTTCGTAAGTCAGTACCCGGCTCAAGCGCAGGGTTTTCATGCCGACGTCGATGCTGTCGCCGATTTTCAGGTCCAGCGCGGTCAACAATCGGGCTTCGACCCAGGCTTCGCCTGGTTGTGGACCGCCGCCGACTTCTTCCGCTGCGTAAGGGGCCGGGGCGCTTTTCAACTGGCCGCGCAGCGGGTAGGCGTCGTCCGCAGCCTTGATGCTGGAAAGCTGGATGCCGTTGTCGGTGGCGATCACGCTGGAGAACTCCACCACCTGCGCATGTTGCAGGCCCAGTTCCCGGCCGCTTTGTATCTGTTCGGGCCTTGCCGGAGAACTGCTTTCAAGCAGCAGGTCCGCGCCGAGAAACTCCGTGGCACGCAGCAGCATCGCGCCGTTGAGGCGTGCACCGAAATAGCCGATGGCGGTGCTGGCGGCTACCGCCACAACCAGGGCGAAGAATAATACCCGCAGCTCTCCGGCGCGGGCGTCGCGCAGAAGTTGGCGAACGGCAAGGCTGAACAGGCGCAACAGCGGCAGACGTGCCATCAAGGCTCCAGGGGGGTGACCAGCAGGCCAGCTTCAAGGCGGATCAGGCGCCGACAACGATGGGCCAGACGTTCATCGTGAGTAACCAGGACCAGCGTCGTGCCGCTTTCCTTGTTCAGATCGAACAGCAGGTCGCTGATGCGCTCGCCGGTATGACTATCGAGGTTGCCGGTCGGCTCGTCGGCGAACAGCACATCAGGTTCGGCGGCGAAGGCGCGGGCGATGGCCACCCGCTGTTGTTCGCCACCGGAGAGCTGGCGAGGCGAGTGACTCAGACGTTGCCCGAGTCCGACGCGCTGGAGCAGTTCGGTCGCGCGTTCGCGGGCATCCCGGCGGCCGTCCAGCTCCATGGGCAGCATGACGTTCTCCAGGGCATTGAGGCTGTCGAGCAGTTGGAACGACTGGAAGACGAAGCCCACATGCTCGGCGCGGATTCGGGCGCGCTGGTCTTCATCCAATGTACCGAGGCTGCGACCGGCCAGGGTGACCTCACCGCTGCTGGGCAGGTCGAGCCCGGCCAGCAGGCCGAGCAGGGTGGATTTTCCGGAGCCGGAACTGCCGACGATGGCCAGGCTGTCGCCTTTGTTCAGTTCCAGGCTGAGTTCGTGCAGGATGGTCAGTTCACCTTCCGCGCTGGGAACCACTTTGCTAAGGTTCCGCGCAGTGAGAATGCTTGCGCCCATGGAGAATCCGATGCGTGTGTGGTTTTTAAGTGCTGGCCTGGCCTTGATGTGCATGGCCCAGAACGCAGCGGCGGGTACAGTCCTGATCGTTGGCGATAGTATCAGTGCGGCTTTCGGCCTGGATACCCGGCAGGGGTGGGTGGCATTGCTCGAGCAACGGCTCAAGAGCGAAGGTTTCAACGATAAGGTGGTCAATGCTTCCATCAGTGGAGATACCAGCGCAGGTGGCCAGGCGCGGCTGCCGGCGCTGCTTGCAGAGCACAAGCCGGAGCTGGTGATTCTCGAGTTGGGCGGCAACGATGGCCTGCGCGGGCAGTTGCCCACGCAATTGCAACAAAATCTTGCGTCGATGATCGACAGCTCCAAGGCCAGCGGTGCCAAGGTGCTGTTGCTTGGCATGCAGTTGCCACCCAATTACGGCGTGCGTTACACCCAGGCGTTCGCCGAGGTGTACAGCAAGCTCGCGAATGAAAAAAACGTGGCGCTGGTGCCGTTTTTTCTGGAAGGGGTCGGCGGTAATCCCGAGTTGATGCAGGCTGATGGCATCCACCCTGCGGTCGCTGCTCAGGGCAAGTTGCTGGAAAATGTCTGGCCGACGCTAAAACCGCTGCTTTGACGCTTTTCTACCGGCAGTGTTTCGGCTAATGTGGCGCCCCCGATTTGGAGCCCCCGATGCCGCGTCCCGCCTGGTCCCTGTTTGCCTACCAACTGATCGAGCCTGACGAACAGCTCGACCTGTTCGCCTGCCAGGAAGTTCGGGTGCATCTGGTGACGCGTCAGCTGGAGTTGGGCGGCTCTGCCGATCGCACGTTGTGCGGCACCTTGCTGCCCGCGCAACCGCGCTGGTCGAGTGTCGACCGGACGATTTTCCAGGACCAGCGCCTGTGTCCATTGTGTCGGGCGATCCTCGAATCGCAAAAGCGCGGC